>CAYYMW010000065.1:17103-22374 GCA_964472515.1 uncultured Verrucomicrobiota bacterium
GGTAGCAATTCGGGGTACCCCACGCGACCACGTTCCGAACATCGAGGATCGCTTCGTCGCTCTCAATCGTGCCGTACCGATTGCCGACACGAACGGAGTACTTGCCGCGGGAAGCGAAGGTGGTGCTGTCAATTTGGAGAGTGGAATTCGTCGCTCCGATTATGTCGGTACCGTCATGAAGCCACTGGTAAGCGAACGGACCAACCCCCTCCGCCGTCACCGAGAACGCTGCAGGCCCCCCGGCGTGGATAGTGGCGGCCACAGGCTGGGAGACAACGCGGAGTGGAGCCACCACCGTTGGAGCATCATCGCTCACGGCAGTTCCACATCGGTTGCTGACGAACAAGCAGTAAACAGCCTCATCCCCGGGGAGTGCGTTGGAGATACTCAGCCAAGATTTCGTCTGGCCGGGCATGTCGATCCCGTTGCGCCGCCACTGGTAGGCGATAGGATAGGCACCATCAGCGGACCCGATAAACAACGCTGTCCCGGTTTCCGCCACGATGGAACGAGCGAACGAGGCCGTGCGAAGGACGGGCTTCCCGTCGCCTACCAGGGCCAGACTGTGGTGCCGACCTGCCGAAATGGCCATTACGTTGGTCAGCCAAGACGGTACCGTGCTTTCGTTATAACCGTTCAGGCCCCAGCCGACGAGGGTGCCATCTTGCAGCAGGGCCAAATTGTGTGCCCAACCACTGCAGACAGCCGTGACGCTCGTCAGGCCAACCGGCACGTCACTCTGGCCGTAATCGTTCCATCCCCAAGCCACTACGGTTCCATCGTCTCGCACCGCCAGGCTGTGCGAGACGCCAGCGGAAATCGCCACGGCGTTGGTCAGGCTCGCGGGCACGTTGCATTGCCCCACATTGTTTTCACCCCAAGCGATGACGGTGCCGTCGCTCCGCAAGGCCAACGTGTGATTGGCCCCGGCCGCAATGGCGACCACGTCATGGGCATCCCCGGGCACGTTGAGCTGCCCCACGTCATTCATCCCGGTGGCAGCCAGCGTGCCGTCGGACCTGATCGCCACTCGGTGCGAGTAGCCACCCGCGATGGCCACGATGTTGGTGAAGCCGGGAAGGGCAGCGGCGGCACCGTCACATTCGTCCGGAGCCTGAACCACCGTGCCATCAGCCCGCAGTAACAGGTTCGCTGCGTAGAGGCCGGCGACGGCGACGACATTCGACAGGGCTGGAGGCAGATTGGTCTGATGGCAGGAATTGTCCCCCCAGGCAGCAACGCTTCCGTCGCTTCTGAGGGCCAAGGAGTGCATTCCTCCACCCCGGATGGCGGCGACGTTGTCCAGATCGACAGGCACCTCGGTCTGGCCGTACTGGTTCCACCCCCAGGCAGCGATCGGCGGCACCCGTAAGTACGCGTTTGAGCTGACCACCGAGCCGAACTTGTTCGCCACCACCACGGAGTAGTTCCCTGCGTCGGTGACGTGGATGTTCGTCAGGAGCAGTTCCGCGGTCACCGCCCCCGGGATTGTCAAACCGTTGTGCATCCACTGGTAAGTAAAAGGGTCCATTCCTCCCGCAGCAACGGTGAATCGGGCGGTGGTTCCCATCCTTGTGCCAACGGGTTGCGGGTGGGTAACGATGTCCAAGCGTGTTACGGTAAGACTGGCGTTATCGCTACTCACCACGCCATATGTGTTGCCGACGGACACAGAATAGTCTCCGGTGTGCTCCGGCAAGACACCCCCGAATTCCAGTACCGAGTTCGTCGCGCCTGGGATGACGGTACTGTTGTGCAGCCACTGGTAGGCAAAAGGACCGGTTCCGGTCGCGCTGACCTCGAGCCGCAGGGCACTGCCGGCATAGATGTTGGTTGACTGTGGTTGGCTAACGATTTGAAGAGGAGGCACCTCCAAGATCGCTTCGTTGCTAACGGCGGTTCCAAAGGCGTTGCCAACCACTACCCGATAGCTTCCTCCTTGCTCCGGAGTCATACCCTCCAAGAGGAGGACGGCGTTGGTTGCCCCTGGCAGGTCCACCCCGTTGCAGCTCCACTGGTAGTCAAATGGACCCGTTCCACGCACGTCAACCAGGAGTCGAACCGTAGTGCCAGCACAAACGTTGGTTGACCGTGGTTGGGTGAGCAGGCTCAACGGAATCACCTCAATCACTGCAACGGACGTGGTCTGATAGCCAAACCGATTCCTGACCGACACGGCGTAGTCGCCCGCCTGAGATGGTAACACGGCGTCATAGGCCAAGAAGGCGTTGGTCGCGCCGGGTATGTCTGCCCCGTTGTGCATCCACTGGTAGGCGAAGGGACCCACGCCCTCGGCATGGACGGAAAGGGTGGCGGACATGCCTGCATAGACAGTCAAGCCTGAGGGCGGGACGGTGATGTGAAGGGGGATGACATCGAATCGCGACTCCCGGCTCGTCGCAGAGCCGAACGCGTTGTCGATCACAACGGAGTATGCCCCAGCTTGGTCCGGCAGGGCCTCAGTGAGTGCCAAGACCGCATTGGTAGCGCCGGGCAGGTTGGTGCCGTTGTGCCGCCATTGGTAGCGCATCGGAAGCGCGCCCACGGCTGCCGCTCGGAGGAAGGTCGTCCCCACTCCAGCCACCGTAGAACGGCGGACGCTGGGGAATTCAATGACAGGCGGGCCCTGACCGATGAGCGCCAGACTGAAGAAGGATCCAGCGGCAACTGCCGTTGCGTTGCGCAATCCTTCGGGCAGTTCAGGGATTCCGTAGCGGGTGTCCCCCCAATGCACGACGGTGCCGTCCGCTTGCAGGGCAAGCCCGTGGCTGGAGCCGCAAGCAATAGCCACCACGTTGCTCAAGCCGAAGGGGACGTTCGTTTGGCCGTAAAGGTTGTCGCCCCAAGCCACGACCGTGCCGTCCGCTCGCAACGCCGCCTGAAATGAACTGCCGGCAGCGATAGACACGATGTTGCTCAGGCCAGCCGAGAAGGCGCTCGTCTTGTTAGTTGGCCATTGGACCACCGTGCCGTCAGCCCGCAGAGTCAGGCTGCTCAGGTCGCCGCTGGCCACCGCTACCACGTTGCTCAAACCCGTGGGGACATTCGTTGGCGCTCGGAGCAGGGAGTGTCCCGGCCAAGCGATCACGGTGCCGTCACTGCGAAGCGCGAGGGTCTGGTATTTCCCTGTGGAGAGGGCGACCACGTTGCTCAAACCGAGCGGCATGTTGGTACGGAGATACGCAGCCCCGCCCCATTGGGCCATCGATCCATCGGCCCTGACCGCCAGGCTCTGATTGACGCCTCCAGCGATGGCGATCACGCCGCCCAAATCGGCAGGGACATCGCACTCCCCAGAGTTGCTCTGGCCCCACGCCGCAACGGTGCCATCGGCCCGTAGCGCCAGACAATGCGAAGCGCCCACCGAAACTCCCACAACACTGGTCAAGCCGAGAGCAAGATCCTGTCGCCCGAAAATCGTACTGCCCCAAGCAGCCACGCAGCTCACATCGACCAGCGCAGCCGGGGTCTCCACCACTCCTTGAGGGCTAGTGACCCTCACCGAGTACTTCCCCGAGGAGACCACTTGAATGTCCTCCAAGACCAAGTCTTGGTTCGTGGCACCCGGTATGTCGGCGCCATTGTGCCGCCATTGCCAAGCGAGGGGACCGACGCCGTCAGCCTCCGCATGGAGATGCACCACGCCGCCAATGTGAATCCGATGGAGTTCAGGAGCGAAGTCGACGTGAAGAGGGATGACCTTGACCGGGACTTCGGCGGTAGTAGTTGTGCCGAAGTCGTTGCTGACAGTCACCGAGTAGGTGCCATCCTCGCCCGGAGCCAAATTGCTTACCTCCAGCCATTGGTTGGTGGCTCCCGGAATAGGCGTGCCGCCACGCCGCCATTGGAACTGCAGGGGGAGCGCCCCGATGGCGGTGGCCCGCAAGTAGGCCCGGCCGGTATAGGCGACAATGTTCCTGGAAATCGGAGGCAGATCGACGATGGGAGGCCCTTGTCCCACGATGACGCTTACCACTTGGCCTCCAAGAGAAACGGCTACGACGTTGCTTACCCCGGCAGGAACAGTATTCCGGTAGGTATCCGGCCAGACTTTGAGGGTTCCGTCCGCATGCAAGGCAGCCTCAATCCCGCCTCCGGACCCGATCACGACGACGTTGGTGAGGTCAGCGGGCACGTTCGTGATTCCCCCCCAAGCGACCACTACGCCATCCGCCTGCAACGCGAGATTGCAGCTGCCTCCGGCAGCGACCGCTACGGCATTGGTCAGTGTCATAGGGACATTGGTTTGGCCGAAGTCATTCGCCCCCCAAGCCACGACGCGGCCGTCACCGCGGAGTGCGAGGTTGTGTCCCTTGGCTGCCGCGATGGCTACCACGTTCTCCAACCCGGCAGGAACGGCAGCCTCGTTGATCCCGCCCCCCCACGACACCACTGTACCGTCCATTTTCAAAGCGAGGCTGTGGTACTCTCCGGCGCTAATCGCGACCACATTGCTCAAGCTTGGCGGCACATTAGTCTGGCCAAACTGATTGTCGCCCCAAGTGATCACCGTGCCATCAGCCCGGAGGGCCATGCTGTGGTTCCCCCCGGCGGAAACGGCCACTGCGTCTTCAAGGTTGGCCGGGACGTTAGTCCTGCCGTACCAGTTCCTGCCCCAGGCAACGGCTGTTCCTTCCCGGAGAAGAGCAAGGGTATGCCCGTTGCCGCAGCTGATGGCCAACACACCAGTGAGGCCCGGAGGCACGTTGGTCTGTTCCTCACCGGCATACCCCCAGGCGATGACCCGGTTCTGCGCGAGGCAAGGCAGGGTAAGGAGCAGCAAGAAACCCACGGCTGCCGCAAGACTTGCCCGGGCGGAGCGTTGAAACGCGCCAAGGCGCCGCGTAATTGCCTTCAATGGGGGGCGACCCCATGCGCGCAGCTCGAACGCATCCTGGGCTGGTTTCGGGATCAACCATTCGCAAATACAATGCAACCTCATCAGCCCTTGGGAGAAGTCGACCTGCTTGTGGCAATCCATGACGGCAGAATGGAGGACGCCTGGATGTGTGTCAAACTGAATGCGGGAGCCGGGTACGAGGCCAATGAATTCCAACCGCTTGGTTGCGTCAGAGAGACATGCGCATGAAGTGGTTTGGTTCCGGAAGGGAAGATGAACGGGGTTGGACTTGGGCGGGGCGGTGGGGAGCAGCAGGTCTGGCGGCGGGTCTCCTGATGGGCGGCTGGAGGCCGGGCTTGGCGGCGGCGTCGGAAAGGCTGCGGACGAAAACATGCAGCCCATCACCGGCACCGATCAGGGCGGTATCGCCA
>CAYYMW010000066.1:0-22323 GCA_964472515.1 uncultured Verrucomicrobiota bacterium
TCGCTCTCGGCAAATTGAGCTTTCCGCGCTCACGCGAGCGCGGCCCCATTGAAGCCAGCGCCGCTTTCCCGGATTCGCTCTCGGCAAATTGAGCTTTCCGCGCTCACGCGAGCGCGGCCCCATTGAAGCACCACGGACGGTTGGGACGTGAGAGACTGCCGGGTGTCTTTCCGCGCTCACGCGAGCGCGGCCCCATTGAAGCCGGGCTTCTTAGCCTGCGGCGCGGGGATCGCAGCCAGACTTTCCGCGCTCACGCGAGCGCGGCCCCATTGAAGCGGTGGCAACCTGGCTGGGTCAGTTCCTTGATAGAGGGCTTTCCGCGCTCACGCGAGCGCGGCCCCATTGAAGCTTCTGGTCGCTCATGCTCTTGCCTGTTCGGTCAACTGCCTTTCCGCGCTCACGCGAGCGCGGCCCCATTGAAGCGATTGCTTTGGCAAGCCCGGTTAATTTTCCGCCAGCCGTCTTTCCGCGCTCACGCGAGCGCGGCCCCATTGAAGCGTGGATGCGACCGTGTTGCTAGGGCAGTGGCTCTGGTGGCTTTCCGCGCTCACGCGAGCGCGGCCCCATTGAAGCAAGAGCGCCACCGCTCGATTTCCGTCCTCGAAATCTGCGCGTCTCGGGAACATGAAAGGCACGCAAACCACTCAGATATGCAGCAAAGCACGCCGACCAGCTTCTACGCAGGCGGGTGAAAATGAGGGGCGGGTAGGTCTCGGTCGGCCCTCGTGTAATGCAGTGTAAGAGGTTCAGCAAGAAGAGGCTATCCCTGTGATTCCAAGCGGGTGGAAAATGAGTCCGGAGGGGCGAATGTGCTTGCGAATGTGACTTGCGGCGGATTCAGAATTGAACCAAAACTACAGAATCGCTGGGCATCTCAGCCGATTGCCACTGTCGGCGCGATGACCACCTGGAACAAACCTCTCAGAACTTCACCTTCTTCGCCATCTCCAGACTGTGCTGGTTGCGCAGGTGGCCGTAGACCTTCATGGCAAGCGCTCCGCCGTCCTTGTGTCCCAACCAGCGGCTGACCGTTGGGATGTCCACGCCTGATTCGATGCAGCGGGTGGCAAACAGGTGCCGCAAGTCGTGGTGGGTGATGCGGGTCATGCCGACGGCTCTGGCCGCCCGGTCCATGGCCTTTTGCGCCTCCTGCACCTTCATCACCGCAGTGGCTGGCGGCTCATCGGGCCGGCTGCCACGGAGCTTTTGCAGGAGTTGGCACATGTCAGGAATCATCGGCACCCGCCGCACCGTCCAGTTCTTGGTTCCGGTAACGACGTCTCCTCGAACGAGGATCTCCTCCTTGGCAAAGTCGCAATCCGCCCAGGTGATGGTTGCAGCCTCTCCTTTGCGAAACCCTCCGTATGCCAGAAAGCGGACCAAGTCAGCGCAGTCCCGGCTGCACCAGGCCCCAGCGGAGGCGATTGCGTCGACGAACCCCGTGAACTGTTCGTGGGTGGGAAGATGCAGCGTCTTGGCGACTACCTTGGCTTTCCTGATTCGCGTCGCGGGATTGCCGTAGCGGGCGCCTTCGTCCGAAGCCAGCGCAAGGATTTGCCGCAAAGTGCCCACGGTGTTGTTATAAACCGACGCCGAGTAGGACTGGGCAAACCGAGTCGCCCAGGAGAGGCAGTCCCTTTCCGAGATGCGCCTCACGTCCATTGCTTCAAGGTTCGGCCAGGATTTCAGCAGCGCCTCGATGCACTTCCGGCGGTAGAGCTTGGAGGTTGCCTTGAGTGCGGGATTCCCTTCGAGTTGAGAACGATAGAGGTTCAGAACCTCGCCGAAGGTCATCCGCCCTTTGGTAGCGTCGGCCCGGGCCTCGAGTTTTTCCCTCTCTTCCTTGATCAGATCGTTAAGCCGGAGCTGTGCCACGCTGATCTTGTCGGTTCGAAGCGACTTGTGAATGAGCTTGCCGCCGACGCGGACTCTAGCAAAATAGGTACCCGATGGCACGTAACGGATCAGATTGGCGACGGGGGGTCTTACCCAGCGAGGGTTTCTGCCGGTCGTTTTCATTGAAGCAGTATCAAATTACAGTATCAAATTACGGATACCGCCTGCAATGTCGATCCGCAAGTGCTTTCTTTTCAGTATGATGGGCCCATAGCTCAGCGGTTAGAGCAGGCGACTCATAATCGCTTGGTCGCAGGTTCAAATCCTGCTGGGCCCACCATACTTACGCAAACGGGATTTTTTTCTGGGCCACTTCTGGGCCACTTTTTGAGAGTGTTTTCAGGGGGACAGCCATTTCCCCAGTATCCAAATACCGTAGGACTTCCGCCTTCGGGATCAGAATCCGCCGCAGCCCCGGCAACTTCCTCAAGACTTTGCGGCGGACGAGACGGCGTACGGTTTCTTTGCAGACGCCCAGGGCGTTTGCGGCCTCAGTGATGTTCAGCGTCTGGCATTCGGGAATTGTCGTCGCATTCATAACTCCACTTTCACAGGGCGACAGCATACGACCCTTGACGACTTCTTTGGTGTAGCCGCTACACAACCGAATGCCGACACACGAAGGGAGCCCACCGAAGGCAAACAGGCTGGAGATTTGAACAGAGAAAAGGGACTTTTGGGCCGGGCGGGGACCGTTGCTCAGTTGTTCTTACGGGCGCGTTCTAATTCATCCTGCAACGCCTGTTCCTTGGAAAGGATGGAGAAGATCTCGGCGTCAGCGTCGGTGAATTGCTTCTCCGCCATACGAAGGTAAATGAGGACCAGCTTCCTCTTGGCTTCTAGAAGCGGGTCGCGACCAGATTCCTCCTCCACCAACTCCTGGAGCTTCTTCAATGCAATCTCAAGTCCGCGCTTCGCCTTTTCGGCGCTCGGCTTCGGCAAGGACAACTGGGCGATTGCGTTGCTCACGATGGCTTCTATTTCCAGCAGAGGGGCCTTCATATCACATTTCGGGTCAACTCTAATTCGCCACCGCCGTGCCGTCAGCTTGCTTCTTGCGAATCCAAGCTGCCCAAGAGGAGCTTTCACACGTTCAATCCCGCGCGGGCCTGTTGTCGTGCGACAGACGACTGCGACATCAATGGACTGGTTGGTGGGCCTGCTCGGACTCGAACCGAGAACCAAAGCATTATGAGTGCTCTGCTCTAACCGATTGAGCTACAGGCCCACGCAGGGATGATTTCAGAAGCACCATCAACTATCAATCTCCGAGGTCTCCGAGGTTTGGCGGGCAGCGCGGGCTGCAAGAATTGCAGCCACAGGCAAGGACTGTTCACTTCGCAGATCAGACGCCAACCTTCACGTGCTGTTTCGACCTGACGGCGCGCGTTTTGTGGTGCGTTCTTGAGTTCTTTTCCTCGTTTTCGTCTGCCGACTCGGCCTCCGCCTGGCTGGGAGCTTGGTTCTTGGTCAAATCGAGTTGTTCCTCGATCTCGCTTTGGCGACGGCATAGGTGTTGGTAGTGCTCTTCCTTCTCGAACGGTGCGCCGACTTTTGTTTCAAGTTCCTTCGTCCGCTTCTGGGCGTCGGCAATATCCGTCTCCAGCTTGGTGGCGCGTTCTTCAAACCCTTGGACGGTGGCTTCCAGCGAACGAATCGTGCCGATCGCAGTGTCGGTGACGCGGGCCGCGTAGCTGTTCTTGCCACGAACGACCACCTCGACGGTGTTGTTGAAACTCGGACGCAGGAACAAATCGAAACCAGCGAAGCGCCCGATTCGCACGTCGTCACCGAAGCGGTTCTTGAGCTTTTCAGCACGTCGGAGAATCAACTCACCCGCAATGCCCCGGTTGTTGGTTTCCTGGCCGTCGAGTTCAATGGTGAACTTGTCGCCGGACGTGTCCTGACGAATGGCAATGTCCTGCCGCAAATTTGTCAGTCGCCCGGTGAACATCTCGGCGTCCTCATGTGAGCGGCGTAGATTCGAGCGGATGCGGTATTGCTCCTCGGCATGGGCGGAGCGCAGTCGCGTCAGCCGCATCAACTCGGCGTCCACCTGCGCTTTCTCGATTACCAGCGGATTGCCGGATGCGATCGCTTTGACCTCCGCGTAGGTCAACGCTGCGGAGTCGAGGTCTTCAAGGCGGCGGACCGTCATATCCCCGCTCATGACCTGGGCGATGAACTTCGCCTTCGTCTCCAAGGTCTGCCACATGTAGGCGTCGAAGCTGCCTTCGGTCACATAGCGGTAAACCTGAACGGTCGAGTTCTTGTTTCCCTGACGCAGAATCCGTCCCTCGCGTTGCTCCACGTCCGCCGGTCGCCAGGGCGCGTCAAGATGATGCAATGCAATCAACCGCTCCTGCACATTCGTCCCTGAACCCATTTTCTGAGTGCTGCCGAACAGGACGCGGACCTTGCCGGAGCGCACGTCACGGAACAGGGCGAGCTTGGAGGCGTCGGAGTCGAAGTCCTGGATGAAGGCGATTTCGCGCGGAGGAATACCCATGCGCTCCAGCTTCTCGGCCATGTCGCGATAAACTGAAAACCCTTTGTCCTTGGGCGTCGAGAGATCGCAAAAGACGAGCTGTGCGCAACGCTCCGCTGCGGTTGACTGCCAGATGCGGTGAATGCTCTCAACGGCTTGATTCACCTTGCCCTGTGGTTCATCCGGTGCGGCCGGTTTCATCAGCCGGAGATCCAACGCCGCCTTCCGTCCCTCCGACGTGATCTTCAGCATGTTGTCCACGCTTGGATCAACGCGACCGTTTTTGAGGCGCTCCGCGCGAGCCGCCAGCGACTGCACAAACTCTTTCAATTCCTCGGTCGCCGGTGCATTGCGGATGGCGGGCTTTTCACCCTCCAACTTCGGGCGCGGCAAGTTAAGCATGGCGGCGGTCTGCACGTCGGCTGACTGGCGGAACATCTGCATCAACTCCGGCACATTGATGAACCGAGCGAACCGGGTATTAAGCCGATAGCCCGCACCGTCCGGTGAAAGCTCCATCGCGGTAACCGGCTCACCGAACGTGGCAGCCCACGAATCGAAGTGATGCAGGTTGTGCTTCTTCAAGTCCTCGGGCTGGAGATACCGCTGCATCGTGAACATCTCCGCCATGCTGTTCGCGATTGGCGTGCCCGTGGCAAACACCACACCGCCCCCGCCGTTGAGCGACTGGACATGCCGCACCTTCAGATACATGTCGAAAGCCCGTTCGCTGGCGGTCTGAGGCAGGCCCGCGATGCGCGTCATCTTGGTAACGTAAAACAGGTTTTTGAAGTAGTGCGCCTCGTCCACGAAGATTCGGTCCACGCCAAGTTCCTCGAAGGTCAGCGTGTTGTCCTTCTTATGTTCGGCGGCGAGGGCTTGCAGTTTGGCTTCGAGCCGTTTCTTGGCCTTCTCGATCTCCTTCACGAGGCGGCGATTCGAGGAATCCGCGTGCTGCCGCTTGATCATCTCCAACTCGTGAAGCTGCTCCTCGAAGAACCGTTCCTGTGTTTGGCGCGCCAGAGGGATGCGCTCGAATCCTGAGTGTGTAACGATGACGGCGTCCCAATTGCCCGTGGCGATGCGGCTGAACAACTTCTTGCGGTTCTGCGACTCGAAGTCCTCCTTGCCCGCGACCAAGATGTTCGCGCCGGGATACAGCGTGAGCAACTCGGTCGAGAACTGACCAAGCATGTGGTTCGGCACGGAGAACATTGGCTTCCGAGCGAGGCCAAGCCGTTTCAACTCCATCGCCGCAGCGACCATGGTGAACGTCTTGCCCGCGCCGACGACGTGGGCGAGCAGCGTGTTTGGCGTTTGCAGGATGCGCCATACCCCGGCCTTCTGGTGTCCGTGCAACTGGATCGCCTCGCTCGCACCGGGTAACGTCAGGTGGTCGCCGTTGAACGTGCGGACACGCGTGTGATTGAACGTGTCATTGTAGAGGCGGCAGAGCCGTTCACGGCGGGCGTCATCCGACCAAACCCACTCCTTGAACCGCTCTTTGATTCGTTCCTGCTTCTCGCGTGCAGCCTCCGTGGCCTGCGCGTTGACCACGGGCTTGTCGTCCACTGTGTCATAGACCGTGGGCGTTTTGAGGTTCAGCGCATCTTCGATGAGTTCGAGCGCTGTGTAGCGGTCCGTGCCCCAATCGGTCGTGTTGGCGGTTGCGCCCTTGGCTTCCCAATTCGCATTGATGTGCCAAGTGCCGAGAGCGTGAATGTGGCCGACCTCGACGCCGGACGGAATGTTCAGAAGCTGGTTGGTAAAATCCTTCACGTCGCCGGGCGGAAGCCAGGCTGAACCAAGCCGCACGTCAATTTCGGTCGCCGCCAAGTCTGCCGGCTGCACCGACTTCAACGCCTCGACGTTCTCGGCAAAGCGCGGATCAGTAAGGGCGGCGGCATCCGCGACCGCCAGTTTCTCACGAACGTTGCCGGAGAGATATTGGTCGTCAGTCTCCCATTGGTTCGTCTGCGGATTGCGGAAAATGAGCCCCTTTAAGTCGGGGAGGAATTCTTCGACCGGTTTGTTCAGCAAGCCCGCCATGCGGTCGAGGTCAACGCCACCGCACTCATTCAACGTCACGAGTAACGCTTCCTTGGGCGTGCCGACGGATTCCACCGGCTGCCGGTGGTGAATCGTCCGTTCCGTGAAGATGGTCGCCTTCGTCGCCCGCTTCGTTTCGTCGTTGTAGTTCTCCAACGAGAGGAGCAGCGGCAAATCCGGGTCGCCATCGAAGGCGCGCTGGTTGGCGCGGAGATTCAGCGGGCCAAACCGGGCGGCGAACCGGTCGTAAGCGATGTTGAGTTGCTGGCGCGTTTCGACGACGCGTTCTTCCGGGCTGTCGTCAACCTGGGCGCGCAGGCAGTCGCGCACGGCGTCACGCACCTGGATCATGCCGCGAATCCGGGAGCGGGTCTCCGACGGCAAGTCATTCAGCGGACGCAGGACGTTTTCCTCGCGGATGGAGACAATCCCATCGTGAATACAGAACGCGTTGGGTTTGACGACATCCGGTGCAGGAATGGTCTGCTCCGGGGCAGATTCCACCAATTCGACCCGTTGCGCGCGATAGATGCCAGCAGGTAGCTCCGGAACTGCTGCACCGAGTGCGTCGCCGAGAACCCTGCCGTCAGGTTCCAACGTCGGCTCATTGTCCCGATACATTCGGCCGGTCAACTGAAGATGGCCGAGCATCAAGTGGGGACGCTCTACGAAATACTCATTGATGGGGATTTTCTCCCAATTGTGATTGGTGAAGTCCCGCACTTCCCTCCAAGCCGGCCCACGAGGAGTCTCGCCGGGCTGCAATTTGCGGAGCATGACGATGTCTGTCGTCACCTCAGTGCCAGCGTTTTGTTTAAAGGCTGTGTTCGGCAAACGAATGGCACCAAGCAACTCCGCCTTCGGGGCCAGATACTCGCGGAGCGTGGAGTCGAGCTTGTCCATCGTTCCGCGGGAAGTGATGAACATGATCAGACCGCCGGGACGGACCTTCTCCAGGGACTTAGCGAAGAAGTAGTCGTGGATCGGGAACCGGAAGGCATTCAGGCTCGGATCGTGGACGGGATAATCCCCGAACGGCACATTGGAAATCGCCACGTCGAAGAACCCATCGGCGAGTTTGGCATTCTCGAATCCCTGGGTGCGAATATCGGCATCCGGGTAGAGCGCCTTGGCAATGCGCGCGGTGATGGGGTCAATTTCGACGCCGGTGATGGTCGAATGCCGGTGCATCGCTTCCGGCATCAGCCCAATGAAATGCCCAATACCGCACGCCGGTTCCAGAATTCGTCCCCGCTCGAATCCGAACTGCTCCAGGGCGCGATACATGGCGCGCACCACGGTCGGCGAGGTGTAGTGGGCGTTGAGTGTGCTTGCGCGGGCCGCTTCCAGTTCTTCCGGGGTCAGCAGTTGTTCCACCTCGGCGCGCGCCGACCGCCATTCATAATTGCGCGGGTCAAAGACTTGCGGCATGGCGCCCCAGCCCACGTAACGCACGAGCGCCGCCTTCTCCTCGGATGTCGCGGGGCGGCCCTCGGCCTCTACCTTCCGCAGAGTTTGGATGGCTTCGATGTTCTGCCGGAATTTCTGCCGGGGCGGCCCTTCTCCGATCCTGTCCGAGTCAGAAATCCGGTAGTTGCTTTCGTTGCGAACTTCCGGCGCCGACCGGCGGATCGGTCTGCTCAGTCTTCCGGCGGGAGCAGGATGTATTTCTCCCGCACCATCTCCCACGCTTGAGTCTGAGCCTGTTGCGCCGTTGCTCCCTGCTGCATCAACTGGATGCGAAGGGTGGCCATTTCGTCCTTCGTCTTGTCCTCCGCTTCCAGAAGTAATTGATGCAGAATGCCTTTCCGCTCCATTTCGCGGACCATCTTCGGGCGGTGTTCGCGCCAGTGCTTCTCGGCCATTCGGCCGTATTGAGTCAACGGTTTCACGGGGCGGCCTGGGCGTGCTGAAAAGGTCAAGCTGCTGGTCGGATTCTACATGATTTCGCCGGATTGCCATGCAGTTCTTTCAGGTTGGGGCTGGCATGGCGGTTCATGGCCGGAACAGTTCGCCGACTTCGACTCCGAGGACCAGAGCAAAGGCATAGACGTGCTTGTCGGTGGCAACGCAGCGTTTCGTCTCGATGTTCGCGAGAATGTCGCGGGTGATTCGCAGATCGGGAAACCGGACCTGCAACCTGGCAACGAAGGTGTCCTGAGTCCATTCGCGCTGGAAGCGGAGCTTGGCGACTTTGCGCCCGATAAGATTTGCGTCGCGGTTCATACGCAGTGTCTCTTGTCATAGGCTTTTCAACTTCCTTCCGGGTGTAGCTCCGACACAAAATGCGTGGTGGGTGCTTCGTGTTCGGGGTGACGATACGCGGCGCTAAGGCCACGTGAGGGACTGCGAGACCTGCGCGGTGACGCGAAGGACGCCGCGAGTTCGATGAAACGAAGCTGCGAATCGCGCAACAACATGGCCGCCTGGTCGGCGGGGTGACGGGGACTTGCTCTGGAGGATGGGCATTTTCATGGATTGTGCGCGAAGCATAAACGAACGGAGCGCGGGTGCGGTCTGATACGAAACTTTCTCTCCACTGAAATCGCATTATCCGCAGAAAGCTCGCGATGCCGCGAAAGCGCATTTCAGATCGAAATTGAATTTGCGTCTGATTTTGCGAAATCGTTCGCTTTCCTTCTTCCGCCGCTTCCTGTAACATTCAGGCAACAAAATTGTGAAAGCGCCGACCCTGTATCATCGTTTCGCGTATTCGATGCCGTTGCGCGCCGGAGAAGTCGCGAAGCCATCGAAGATTCGCGATGGCGCGGCGTTCAGCGAGGTCACCGCTCCCCTGGCCAAACTCGGCTGCGAATACGGGCACATCCTCTTCAATTCGCCGTTCGATCCGAAGAAGGACAAGAAGCTCGGCCACGAGCATTTCAGCTTCATCAAGTCAGACGATCTCCTCGTCCTGACCACCCGACCGCCGCTTGACGACCGGCGTCACGGGGACAAGAAGCACATGGACGAGAGCTACACGCACCTGGAGCAACAGGTCTTTGCCGAGTTTCGGAAATACCTGGCCGTCTGCGCACGCTCACACGTGGAACTGACGCCAGCAGTCGGTGAGAAGGTGGAGAAGGCCGACCTGACTTTTTACCAGCACAAGAGCGCGCGATTAAAATCGTTCAAGCGGCTGGACGAGTTTCGCAACAAAAAGACCCCGGAAGACTCTGAAATCGCGATTGGTTTCTTCCTCCGAACCCCCTCGATTCCTGTTTATGGCTGCGGTCTGCTGGCCTGCTTTGGTATGGGCGGCTGGGAAACCCTGATTTGGAATCGAATTGTCCGAACCCGTTATGCTGAATGGGTTAACACACCGCTGTTCGTGGTCGGACAGTTTGATATGAAGGGGTTGCCCGCCCGCCCTCACACCTTGGACTTCGTGGACAAGATCAAGGTGGAACTCCTTCTGGAGCACAAGGTTAACGGGAAGGCCTGACCTCTCCGCAAGGCTTCGCAGCCGGCTGCCATCCGCATCAGAAATCGGAGGTTTCCCGGAACAAAACGGGCTCGGGCTCGGGCTCGCGCCTGGGCGCATGGCCGAGAGGGAGAATTACCACGGAAATGTCATGCACCGGGCGCGTGCGGCGTCGGGTGAACATCCAGACCAGCAGCAGGAAGCATAGGACTGCGAAGCCCATGAACAGATAGAACCCGTGCTCTGCGATGATCCCATCGAGAACTCGGGTCACTTTCAGCACATATTGGCTGGGATGTTCCATAGACTCTTTCCAACTGCTTCGATCATGCATGTTTGACGCGAAAACCGCAAGCCGTGTTCGTTGTCCACGACGAAAATCTGTCCTCATTTCGCCCCGGCCAACACTCCGTCGCCAGAGTGTCAGACCGGGGCGTGGCGTCTGTCAGACCGTGACCGCTTCGCCGCGGTTCTGCTGCACCTGCTGCCCCTGAGAACGGGCCACTGCCCTCCGGGCCTGACGGGCGATTTGCGCCATGACGTTTTCCTTCTGGTCCTCGGGCAGGTCCTTGACCAGGAGGTCGTAGGCGCGCTTCATCTCCGGGTTGCGGTTGATCTGCTTCAGAACGCCTTCGCGGATGCGCTGCTGACGGTCAAGTTCGCGCACCTCGTTGAGGACGACGGTGCGTTCGAGCCGCTCGCGGGGCATCGCCTGGACGTAGGCCCAATACTTGGGGTTCTCTTTGATGTAGGCATCAATCTTGGCATCCACCTCCGGATTGCTCCGGAAAGTGGGCTGGTCGGTCGGGGCGGCATTGCCGCCGGCGCTCGGTGGCGCTGAGGGTCTCGGTTTGCTCATAACGATTCGTGTTTTGTTGTTGGTTAGCGCGGCATCTGCCGTGTTCGCCAGCGAAAGGGGATTGGATCGCCTCACGCCAGCAAAGTGGCTTCAAGGCTTGGGCTGCATGGGCAGCTCGGGTGTGAACGCGGGCACTTCGTTCGTCACCGCCGACGGCAACACGGACAGTTTCTGGAGTTCGCGGTCGAATTCGACGAGGCGCTGTTCGTTTGTGGCGAGGCGGACGCTCAGGAGTGCGTTGTTGCGGGCGACGTTCTTCATTTCGCCCAGGACGGTCTGCAATTCGCCGTAGGACTGCGCGAGCTTCGCGGCTTCGAGCATCACTCGCGCCGTCGTCTCACGCTGGCGGTTCATCTCAGCGACCAGGACATCGTTCGTCGGTGGCGGTGCGAACGCGGCATCCGGCGGGGGATTCAACAGGTTGGCGGTATTGAGCGGCCCGGGGTGCAGATTCCACCGCGCGGAGACTTCGATGCGATACACCGGGTGCTGCTCGTGCATCGTCTCCGGGTGATTTGGATCAACGTAGCGGCCAACGTGGTAGGCCCGCACGACCTCACCGTAGCGGACCGCCTCAACCGGCTCGACAGGTGGCGGTGGCGTGGGATGGAGGACAACCTGCGGGCGCGAGGCGCACGAGGCGACGAGCACGAGCGGAATTAGGGCGACGTATTTCATGGCTGATACAATGGGGTTGAGTTTGGTTGAACTGCGTTCGGCGTGGGTGTGGCTGCTACACCCAATGCGGCTGGTGACAATAGCGCGGGCGCGTTGCTGGTCCCCTCTTCGGCGAACGGCTTCAACGTACCGCCAATCACGGCGTCACTGCGGTCAATCGTTTGGAGGACGTAGATGTAAAACTGCTTCCCGCTCGCCACGCGAACGTAGAAACCGTCGCGTTGAATCGCCTCGTAGATGCGTTGCGCGTAAACCGAGAGCACCTTCTCCGCCCCTTTGAACGGGGCGTTGTTCAGCGAGCGGCTGTCCACCGAACCGAAGATAGTCTGCTCCTTCTCGGTCAATGCACTCGCCGCGCCGGAAAGGAACGTGGCAGCAAACAGTTTGATCTCCGCCAGGTTGTCGGACTTGATGAGGCGTCCGCGCAGGCCCGCGCTGCCGTCGGTGATGCCCCAACCTTCTTGGTCGCCGGAGAACTCACGGTCGAGAGCGACGCCCTTAAGGCGGAGTTCCTCGCCGCCCTGCCAGACCAATGTCCAACTGTTTCCACTGGCGATGCGCTCACGATGGCGATCGGTCTGCGCCGTGCCGTGGACCTCCGTGCCGGCGGGAATCACCAGTCTGCCTGCGTGGTAGATGTTTTCGGTGACGAGGCCAACGATGGGAGTCTGAATCGAGGCCGAGTCCACCGTGATGACGGTCTCGCATGGGATCAATCGGCCATAGGGCGCGTAGAATTCGCCGAGCGTCTTCGGCTCGGGAACACCGGCAGTGGCGTCCCCAAACAAGCTGATCGGCGGGAGCTGCGGTGGTGGCGGTTCTGGCTTCGGTTTCTCGACAACAACCTTCGGCGGCTCATTAGTCTTACCTGGCGATGGAAGCGGATCGGGCTTGGGCGTTGGCGGGTGGAACGGCTGCATCGGTCGCTGGATGCTTTGCACGACTTGGGGGCGGTCCGTGGCATTCGTCGTCAGCCCCGTGACGCGAACATCCGCATCGTCAGCACCTGAACGGCTGCGCAACACACTGAACAGGATCAGACCTCCGCCGAAGATCGCGGCGAACAGCACAAGCTTGCCACTGCCGGTCTTGAAGAAGTTGAGGAAGTCGCGTGGTTTCATGGGGCGGAAGGGTTTTGGTTGTTTGCGGGCAGGTTGGTGGAAGACGAATTCGACTCTGTGGCAGCCTTCTCCAGATCTCTCATCGCGCGATGCAACACATCACGTGCAAGGGCTTCCGCCTCCGGGGTCATCGCGGCCGATTGCCTCGGCGGTGCTGGACGTGGCGAAGTGCGTGTCAGCAGCACCGCAAAGTCATTTTTGAGTGAGAGTTCGTTCCGCCCACCGTCCGGCGTGCCACTGATGGCGAAATAGACCGTGCTCGCCGCACGCGCGGGCAACACGCCCGGCGCGTCACTGATGGACTGGAAATAGAGCCGATTGCCGACGCGGACGCAGAAGCTCTCCGGCAGGTAGTGAATCTCTTGATCAGACTTGTTACGCAGCGTGACATGAAACACGAGCGTGTCCTCGGGATTGAAGCGAAACACTTCCTCGATGCGGATTTCATAGTCGTTGAAGTCTGTGACCTGCGGCTTGTCGCCAAACGCCCTGGCTTCCACGCCTGCCACAGCACCCGGCTGTTGCTTCTTCAGCAACGGGAATGCTTTTGCCGTGTCGAGCAACGACAGCAGGCGGGTCGGGGTGACCTGTGGCGCGGGTTGGGCGTTCTGTGCTGTCGTGGCCCGGTCTTCGAGGTTCAGCGCCAGCACGGGTGTATCGCTTTCCACCAACTCGATGACGTAGGTGCGCTTGTTCCAACGAAGGTTCAGGTTCGTCGCCGCCTTCCGTGCCAGCGCGCGGACGGACAGGAAAGACGAGCCTTTCGTGTGCGCCAATTGAAACTGACCTGGCGTCTTGCCATCGGCGGTCACTCCCACGGCATCAATTGCCGAGATTGGCCCTGGCAGGCTGATGGTGGTAACGCGATTCGTCGCGACCGGCACGGTGACAACCACGCGCTCGTCGAGCGTGATGCGCTGGATCGCTTCGGGTGGTTCGGCCAGCGCGAGCGTTGCCGAGAGGAGGAGTATGCTAATTGGTGATTTCATATTTGAAGTCGCCGACAGCGGTGGGAAAACGACCGTTGGCAGCCATGTTGGGGTTGCGGAGCAGACGGAGACTCAGTTTGAAAGTGAACGCCTCGGAAAAGGCCTTCTCCTGGAAGATACCGGTGCGGATGACCTGGCCGGAAACGGTAGCCAGCACTTCGTTTTCGCGCGTGGCGAGGATGTCGATCTTGGCAATCTCCGGCTTCTGGTGAAGTTGCTTGGCGCGGAACTCAACCGCCTCGCGCGTGCGATGCTCCCGGGCTTTCTCCAAAGCTGATTTCAGGAACATCTGCCGCAGAAGTTCCGGGTGGTCGAAGTCTTTCGGGTTGCGTTCCAGCAGCGTGATGGTGGCGAGTTCGGCTTGTTGCGCGTGCAAATCTTTGGCCTCGGCAAACTGAAGCAGCGGGCTGATGTAATAGGTCTCCGCCGGGTCAATGATGACAACGCGCTCGCGCTGCTTGAATTGGTTGATGATGTGGTAGCGGTCGAGCGCGGCAACTACGGTCACGGCGACGGCCACGAAGAACCAGAACCACGGCAGACGGTCGCGTTGGGCGAATAGTTGCGTCGGGTCGAACTTCTTCCGGGCGACGGCGGCAGGGGCGCCGTTGCTGGTGGGCGTTACACGAGGGCGGAGATCGGTGGTTTCCATAATCAGTAGTAGTGGCCTTTGGTCTTGGCGATGAGTTCACGAACGGAGCGGTCACCAGTGATGTCATCGCCGGGGCGACCGCGAGCGGAGCGAGGGGGAAGGCCAGAACCGGCGATGATGATCGCCCCGGCGCTGCCCTGGCCGGCGGCGGTCGAAAGCGTGCTCAGGATCGCTGCCATGCCGGTCGCACCCACGGTGGCGAGTGGCAGCCCGGTGGTGGACGCGACGGCCGCCGCGCCCGCGGTGGTGGCGGCGGTCTGGAAGAAGCTGCCAAACGCACCGGAGATGAGTTGACCTCCCGCGAGCGTGCCGTAGCTGAGAACCTTCTGGATGACGACGGGTGCGGAAATGGTGCTGAACACGATCCAGAAGGCGACAACCGCGACACCGACGGTGGCTTGCAGGGAGTAGAACGAGGCAGTTGGATCAAAGAAGCGCGACGAAGGGTCAGTCATGAAATCGAGAATGCCCTGTGTGATGAGCGCCGCGACGGCCCAGCCGAGCGGCCAAAGCAACACGCCGACGATGTGCATCAGGTAGCGGCTGCCCACGGAACGAAGCGGTCGAATCGCCATCAGCCCGATGAGCAAGGGCGAAAGCGCGTAGGCGGTGAACAGAATGAACTTCTGAATGATGTAGGCCCAGAACAGGAGCAGCGATGCGAACTGCCCGACGAGCCAGAGAATCCCGGTGATCAGCAACTCGACCGTGAAGGCATTCAGGTCGCCAATGATGTCCCACCAGGAACGGTCGCTCCCCGTATCTCGACGCACGGCAAGAAGCTGATTGTATTGGTCGTGAACCTGCGACGGGTCAACGCCCAGGCCATCGAGAATGGACGTTTGAAGGAGTTGTTGGGCCTGATTGCCCCACTGCGGAAGCATTACCAGTAGGGCGGTCAACACGAACAACCGCACGATGTGCAAGATGAGCGTCTTGCCGTTGAAGCCGTGGACGACAAGAAGGATCGTCCCGACGATGAACAACATGAACGCCACGATGCGCAGCAATTCGTGCAGTTCGACGCACTTTTGCAGGAACGTCGGGAAGAGTTGTTCAAAGGTTGCCATAGTCGGGACGATTTGAGGGAGCGGTTACGGGGTCGGGAATGCGGTGGGCGCGTTCACCAGGCGGAACGTCTGCCCATACTTCTGCACCGCCTCGGTGAACTCGGCGTGCTGCTGTTCTTTCTTCGCCTCGATCTGGCGTTGTGCCTCGTTGCGGTTGGCCACGTCCTGCACCAACGCCGACGCCGTGGCCTGGTTGATTTCGTAGTCCGTGTTGTTGAGCGCTGACGACAGACCGATGAGCACGCCGGTCAACTTCTGCACCTCAGCGTCGGTAGTGGCGCTTTTGAGCGCCGTGGTAGTGCGGGCGATTTCCTCCTTCAACGCGACTCGCCGGGCCGTTGCATCGGTGGTGACGGACAGAAAGTTGTCCGTGGTCTTCTGCACGGCCGCGACCGGAAGATATGGAGATTCGCGGCGGGTGACGGTTGCGCCGTTCGGAGTGGTGAACGTCGTCCCGATGCTGCTGAACAGGCCGTTGGCATCATAAAGCATGGCCTGGCCAGCATCCGCAGCCCCTTCGAGTGCCGTGAGCGTCTCGCCGAGTTCCGTCTTGCGCAGGTCGGTGACCAGCGGCTGAACCGTCGTGAGGAGGACGGCTTTGGGATCGCCGAACAGGCTCTCGTAGTGTTTGAATTCGTTGAGTTGGTCATTGAGCGTCTGGATCTGCTGCACCTGGTTTTGAATGACCTTCACGAATTGCGCGATTTCCTGCGCGGTGTTCATGATGGATTGCATTTGGGCGGTGGGGTCAAACACCACCCATTGCGCGCGGGCCGATACGGTGACGCCAAGCGTCACGAGCGTGATTGCGATGAGTCTTTTCATGGTGTGCTTCCTTTCTCTGTTGGTAGCAGGCGTGGCCTGCTATTCCTCGATGCGGAGGAGTTTTGTTGATGGTTGGAACGTTACCCCATCAATGCGCTGTTCTGGCAACTGCACGGGGTAAAGACGGACATGGCCAACCTGGTTGCGTTGGCGCTGCATGGAGACGTAGAGCCAATACTGCTGCTTCACAGCGTCGCTCTTGCCCTTGTCGTAGCCGGTGGCGTAAGCCTTCTCGGCTTGCTTCTTCGCAGCGTAGTGGAGCGTCTCACTAACGATGACTCCGCCCGCTGCGCCAGCGGCAGTGATGAGTGGGTCGCCGTCGGAGAGTTCGTGGCCGAGGTAAGCGCCGCCCGCGCCGAGGGCCACGTCGCTGATAGGGCGGGTAGCTGAGCAACCGGCGAACAAACCGGCGACCAGGGTGAGCAGGAGTAGTTTGGGGGCGTTGTTGATGAGTTTGGTGTTCATGGGTGTTAAGGAGTTTTGGGGGAGCTGTCTTTGCGTGGATTCGCGTGATGGATGATTCCTTCGACCACACTCGGGCTCTGGCGGAGTTCGCGGGCGCGGCGGTCGAAGTGTTCGCCGCTCGAACTGGAGCAATAGAGCATCTCGGGCGAGGCGACGTTGTGGACCGTGCCGCAGATGTTGCGCGTTGAGTCGGTGTGCAGGTAGGTAAACGGCGAATACTTCTCCCCCGGTTGATGGTCGGGCAGCGGGTAATTCATGATGGCGTGCTGCGTCACCTCGGGCAGTGCGATGTCCTTGCCCATGTCGTCCAGGTCGGCGCGGTCGTTCTGCCGCATGATGAAGAACTGGCGGCTGTTCCCGAAGACGGCGGAGCGGATGCGCGACTGCTTGAACCGCGCGTATTGCTGCACGATGGAGATGTTCCAGCAGTTGAACTTGCGAAGCTGCGCGTAACTCTCCTGCACGATTTCCTGGCCACCGGGAATGTCGAGGAAGCGGGCGACTTCTTCGTAGATGTTCCGCTTCCGAATCGCGCGCGGCAGCGTCATGATGTGTTTGCGCGCGTGGTTCGTGATGAGAAAACCCGCTGCCGCTTTCAGCTCCTTCGCCGACTCGGGGATATAGCCCAACTCGAAGTGCGCGATTTTGCCCGTGAGCGAAAGATTGCTCGTGCCGTCAAACAGGCAGCCGTAATTGCCATCGCGACACCAGGGCAGGATGAGCGTGGCGATTTCCATGATCTGGTCGCGCTCCGCGCCCATCGGGTCGAGCATCATCAGTTCCTGGAGCATCCGATGCGTCGGGAACTCCTCGGGCGTGAAATAGGCGAACGCCAGGTTGCGGACTTCCTTGCTCGTCTTCGGTTCTTTGAGGAACTTCAACGCCTCGGCTTCGTCGAACTGTGCCAGGTAGGTTTCCGCCTCGGCGGGGTTCACGGCTCGCCAATCGCGGAAATCGGCGAAGGTTTCGAGGCTGGTCGCACCGGGCGGCATCCGCTCGGCCCGAAACTGCTGAAGTGCCAGCGCGTGCCGGGCGATGACGAGCAACTGGTCGTGCCGCTTCTTTTGCCAATCTTGGAAAGAATCCTCGTAAAGCAGGTTCAGATACTTGGCGATCTGCGCCTGCCGGAGCATTTGTTTGTCCTCCTGCGCCGATGTGCCAATCATGCGGGCGACGAGCGCCGTTGAGGCGGAGAGA
Source organism: uncultured Verrucomicrobiota bacterium (assembly GCA_964472515.1). Lineage (GTDB taxonomy): Bacteria > Verrucomicrobiota > Verrucomicrobiia > Limisphaerales > J093 > CAYYMW01. The sequence goes on from CAYYMW010000066.1 coordinate 17,714, forward strand.
TGGTCCGGCGTGAGCGGCAGCCCCTTGGTGTCCAGGTAGTTGATGGTCAGGTCGCCGTCCGGGTGGATGATGATGGGCCGCGCGCCTTCTTCGACCGTCGCGGTGTAAATGCCGTAGCTGAGCCCCTCTTCGATGATGACGGTGTAACCGAAGTAACCTTCGGTTTGCGTGAGCAGGTCACAGACGGTCACGGATTTGCCCGCGCCGGACATGCCGAGCAACACGGCGTGCTGCGGGGACGCGGAGTCCTTGCCGCCGGAAAAGGTCTGGATGCCAACCAGATTGTTGGCCGGGCCATCGTAAATCGCCTCGGCGGTCGCCAGGTGGCCGGTAAACGTGCTGGTGACCGGGAGCATGTCGGCGAGGAAGCGATGCTCGGCGTAGAGCTTCCGGTGTTCATAGCGTCCCCACGTCCAGCCGGGCCAAGTCTGGAAGAATAGATTCTTCGAGGTGCTGGGCAGATTGCTCTCGAAGTATTGGGCCGCGTTCATCGAGTTGATGGCATTCTTGATTGCCCCGGCCTTGGCGTTCAGGCCATCGCGGGTTTTGTCCCAGACGCGGATGGCGAACATCGCGTGGAACGGGATGGTCTGCCCCTGCATCAACGCGTGAATCTTCTTCTGCTTCTTCTCCATCACCGTCAGCAGGGAGATTTTCTTCTCGCTGGCGTAATCGCCGGCCACGCGATCGTGCTCCTTCTCCTCCTTGTTGATTTCCTGGGTGATGGGCAGCGGATCAACATTCACCGTGATGGTGTAGTCGAGCAGCCGCAGATTGGTGAGACGTTGGATGATGCCGGGATACGTCGTGCGCGGCCAGCGGGTCAGGACGATGAGCGAGTGATAGTGCCCATCAAGAAAGAACCCGAAGTCGGACTGCCCGCTGCCTTCGCTGTGCCAGCAATTCTCCTGAATCGAAAGCTCGGGCGCGAAACCGTCCGCCGGATCGTAGTCGAACCGGTCGTTCAGTGACGGATTCAGGAATCGCTTGTAGTGCCGAAAGTGGTCGGCATCTGTCATGGCCAGTACGCGTGCCCCGGCTGAGCCGAAAATTTCGAGGAGTAGGCGGTGAACATGCTCGAACTCAGTCTGAAGCTGTTCGAGCAGCGTCTCGTAGTAATCGCGGCGGGCAGCGGCGGTCTGGAACTTCGTCGGCACGTTCTCCAGTGCCCGTGAGACGTAGAAGATGACGCGCTGACGGCGGAGTTTCCGTTCGGACATCGCCTGCCAATAGCGCGCGAAGCGTTCGTTGCGGGCGCGCTTGGTCCAGACGTTGGAAAAGCGCTCTGTCTCCTGCTGGTAACGCAGCAACTCCCCCTTGTAGTCGGAATCGCAGAAGTATTGCACTTGCAGCCGCTGGTTTTCGTGGAGGGACGCCAGCAGGAGACAGAGCTGGTCCTGGAAGTCGTTCAGGTCGGCAATCGGGCTGTTCGTCAAGTCGGGGGACTCGAAGATGAAGCCCTTCGACACGAAGCCGCCGCGCCGCAGGTGGTTGAACACGATGAGGTCGTGGGTGAAGAAGCCGTTGGGTGCGCGCTCGAACATAGGTCAGACTCGGATGGATTTACTGATGACAGCGGGACGTTCGCGGCGGCGGACCTTCGCCACGATCTGATTCACTTTCTCCAAGTCCCCCACGAGCCGGTGAACGGAGCGCGCCTTGCCGATTTCGTTCGTCGCGACGTAGGCTTCGCGGACGTGGGCCAAGGCGCGCTCCATGTGCTCGCGCGCGGTGGGGTCAAGGTCGTTCCGGTGGAGGTTCTCCCGCAGCGCCTGGTCGGCGGTGTCGAGTTGCTCGAAGATGTAACGGCTCATGGCAGGTCCTTTGCGAGTGGATGCGTGAGGCGCGGAGGTTCGGGGGCGAACCCGCCACCGGTGAACACGCGCTCGAAAATGTCGCGGTCGTAGCCAGGCGGCTTGCCCTGCCGCAGGCCGAAGATGAAGGCGAGGCAAAGCCCCACCGGGATGAGCGCCACGCCTAGAGCGGTGAGCAACGACGACTTCAACATCACGAGGAACACAAAGAACGCCGTGATGCCCACGCCGATGCCGCCCACGAGCCACCAGAACAAACCGCCCTCCAATCCCCACGTCCGACCTTTGGAGTCGGAAGCGGCGTTGGTGTCGGTGAGGCGGAGTTCGGCTTTCATGGTGGCTCGGGGCGGCGGGTGGCAGGTCGGTTGGCGAGATTAGAAGTTGCCCACACCCACCGTGCTGTTGGTGTCGATGCCGAAGATCTTGAAGAAGGCAAAGATGACCGCCGGGGCGGCGGCGATGATTGCGCCGCCGATGATGGACATCTTGCCCTGATCCACGTCGCCGCGCCGGATGGCGAAGCCGCCGTAGATGACGCATGAGATGCCGAGCACGAAGCCGAACATCATGATCACGGCGAGGCTGTTGCTGATGCCGGTTTTGAGTTCGGTGGAGTTGAACGCCTGCGCGTAAGCGGAGGTGCTGTTCAGGGCGAGGATCGCGGCAGCCAGGAGGAGCGATGGCAGCCGCGAGCGGATTTTCTGACCGAGGGGTTTGATGTGTTTGATGAGCTTCATACGAGTCGTGTTTTTGTTTTTCTGTCGTTGAGCAGCGACTACCGCGCTGATCACGGGACGCAGCATGAAGCAAAGGGCAGAAAGCCGGGTGTAGGAGGGACACAAGGTGCGGGGATGTCCCTGCTAAAGGTAGGCGATGAACAAAACACCAGACTCGCACAAGCTTACCAACCTCCAGGAACTCGATGTGTTGTTGCCGCGCGAAATCCGCGGCCAGTCCCACACGATTCCGCGAATCGTCTCCGCCGTTCGCAGGGGCGAACTCGGCCTCACGAAACCATCTCGGCCACGCGGCAGCTTCCTGCTGCTCGGGCCGACGGGCGTGGGCAAAACCGAGACGGTGGTCGTGACGACGAATCACGTCTTCGGCGATGGGAAGTTGTTCCGTTTCGACATGTCGGAGTTTCAGAATCAGGAAGCACTCGGTCTGCTGCTGGGCGCGCGACTCGGAGAAATCGGCTACCTCGGAGCGGTGCGCGAACGCGCGGCGGAAGGCTCGTTGCTGTTCGACGAAGCGGAGAAGGCGCACCCACGCGTGCTGGACATTCTGCTGCAACTGCTCGATGCCGCGCGGCTCACGGTCGCGACCGGCCAGACGCTGGACTTCAGCGGGTTCTACGTGTGGCTCACGTCAAACATTGGGTCGGCAGAACTGATGAGCCTCCAGCACTCGAACGAAGCGACGCTGGAACGCCACGTCCTCACCCGCGCGCAACAAGCCTTGCGCCCGGAGATCTTCGCACGCGTGAATGAGAAGCTCGTGTTCCATCGCCTGAGCTACGAACACCAGTTGGAGATTGCAGAGAAGTTCTTGTCCCGCGAAATCGAGTTTCTGGCCGCGCGCGGGCACAAGATCGAACTCGATAAGACCGCGTTGCCGTTTCTCGTGCGCAAGGGATTCCACCCGAAACTCGGCGCGCGTCCGATGCGCGATGCCGTGGAGAAGCTCGTTGGCGACGCGGTGGCGGAATGCCTGCTCACTGGTCGTCCCGCCTGCGGTATCCTCGCGCACGACGAGCTGCACGACCGCCTCGGCGTGTTCTAATTCAGGCCAGGGAAAGGAACAAATGCGTCTCGCCGAGATCCACGTCCGGCTGCACTGCTCCAAGCTTTCGCTTTTGAAGCTGGGCGCAGACCGTGCGGATCGCCTTCCGCTTGGGAGGAGACTTCGGCACGCGCACCAGCAAGGCATCCGCAAACTCGTCGCCTTTCTTACTGCGGTAAACGTCGGGCGCGATCACCTCGGTCGCGCCGGCGTCGTAGAGCGCGGCGACGAACTTCGTCGCGTCACTCTCGCGCTTGAATCGGCCGAGCGATCGGGCGGAGCTATCGGCGCTCCTGGGCTCCAGCCAGGCCCGCGCCTCGAAGCGATTGGGCTTGGCCAGCAGCCCGGCGACGAATACTCGGTGAATGTGTTTCTCCGACACCAGCTTCAACGCCTTCGCCACCCTGCCAAGCTTTGGCAACGACTTGTCCTTCGCTGCCTCCGCGCGGTATTCGTCGGCGCTGACCAGTTTACCCCGGAGATAGATGTCGTCGGAGAGGAGCGTGCCGTCACTCAACCAGCTTCGGCTGCGCCCGCAGAACTCGCCTCGCACGGTGGACAACTCCATCTGGGGCTTGCCGTTGTCATGCCATGCGCGCTGCACACCCGTGCCTTTAACCATGCGGTATTTGCCAAGCAGTCGGCCCGCTTCGTTCCATTGGCGGCAGACGCCATGCAACAGTCCATCGGCGTAGCGTTCCTCGGAGGCGAGGCGTCCGTTCTTGTGCCAGACACGGGCAACGCCATGCCGGTGACCGTTTCGGAGAGGCATTTGTTCGCGGAGCAGACCGTTTCGATACCAGGACTTTTGAATCGTGGTTCTCACGTCAGATGTTTTGCACTTCGACCATTGAACGTGAATTCTGGCCCATTTAACACGAGTCCCGGGCAAAAGCATAGCAGGAGTTGCCCTGATTTCAGGGATATTTTCACCTTCGGTCGCCCCGCGACGACACACTTCCGCGATGAAAACCTAAAGGCAAAACTCCCCGGCGGCGGCGGGCGGGTCAAGGT
>CAYYMW010000067.1:0-22195 GCA_964472515.1 uncultured Verrucomicrobiota bacterium
CGCGAGGGGATCGAGCCGGACGCGGCACTGGAGTTCGCCGCCGACGGTTTCGGCCGGGCGGACGGACACCTGCCATCGGCCCTGGTCGGTCTCCAGCGGGGCCGAGACATCGACGGGGAAGTTTACCACCACCGCCTTGGCAGAGCCTGCCACTACATAACGCTTCAGGGTCTGCATGCCCAACAGACCGTGGAAAGTGCAACACCAGACCGCCTCGGTGAACTGCTTCTGCATCAGCAGCGGACCTTCGGGATCGCAGGCGAAGTCGTGGTGCCCGTAGCCGCCATTGGCGGTGCGGTTCATGGCGTAGTGGTTCCAGAGCAGGCGTTCCGCCATATCGAGAAAACGGGTCTGCCCGGTGAGCTTCCATAGTCGCAGGTTCAGGCGCAGCCAGTCGGCTTCGCTGCATCCCTCGTCGCGCTCGAAACTCACGCGGAACTTTTCCCCCACGCCCCCCATGGGCCAAACATAGCCGCCCTCGACCGCCTGTTGCCAGCGCGCGAGGGGACGCTCCAAGTACTGGGCCTTGCCAGTGGCCTCGTAGAGCAGGAGGAGGCCGTAATGGGTGACCAGGTTGCCGTGGCTGTGGTCAATGGGCAAGGTGTCGAAGCCTTGGAAGTACTCCGCCATGCGCTCGGCTTGCTCCAAGTAGCGGGGATCCTTGGTGACCCGGTGGAGCAGGGCCAGGCCCTCGATGCCCGGGAAATAGTCGGTCGGATAGCCGGCGGCGTAGGTGCCGGTCATGCGGTATTCGGCCTCGCGGGCGGGGTCGAGAAACCGGGAGGCGGTGGCGATATAGAAATCGCCCAGGCGCCTGGCAGCGGCCAGACAATCCTCCCGGCCGAAGGCCTGATAAGCCTCCACCAAACCGACCAGCAAGCGCGAGTTCCCCCAGAAGATCGGGAGCAGCACTGCGCTGGAACTCTCCGGCTCCAGCGGCAGGTTCCAGTCGACCTCGCGGCCAAAGTGGCCGTCGCTCCGCTGGTATTTCGCCAGATTCTTGAGGACCTCCGGCAGCGTCGGCAAGGGCATCTGCCCCGGCGGACACACCAAGCTGGCAATCTGGATGAAGCGCCCGGAAATGTCCCCGCTGTAGTTGACGAAGATACGATTGGTTTCGAAGGAGAAATCGGACCGGAGGTAGACGGGGGAATCGTAGGGTGGCAGCGAAAGGCGTCGCGCGCCAAGCTCAAAGGCCTCACCCAGACTCCCGCCCAGGCGCACTTCATGGGCCTCGGGCAGACGCCAGTCGGACACGCCGGGGCGCTGCGCCGCCGACTTGGCCGGAGCGGCGGCCGCATGGCCAACAATCAACAAGGCACCGAGCAGAACCGGGCAGGTATTCATAGGGCTGTTTGGTCACTTCTTGAGTGTGAGACGGTATCCTACGCCAGACTCCGTAACGAGAAGTTCCGGGGTCGACGGAGTGTCCTCGATCTTCTCCCGCAAGTGGGCGATGTGGACCCGGAGGTAATGCGTCTGCTCGACCGCCTTGGAGCCCCACACCTCGGTAAGCAACTGGCGGTGCGTAAGCACCTTGCCGACATGGGAGATCAGCAGACGGAGCAGCGCGTACTCGAGGGGCGTCAGCTTGACTTCGACTCCGCCCTTGAGGACCACCCGCTTCGCCAGATCCACTTCCAGACTGCCGGTACGCAGGATGGCCTCCGCGCCCTGGGGTTGAACATGGCGCAGGGCCGCCCGCAGGCGGGCCAGCAACTCGGCACTGTTGAACGGCTTGGTCACGTAATCGTCGGCACCGCCATCGAGCGCGGCCACCTTCTCGTCTTCCTGATCGCGAACGCTCAGGATGATGACCGGCACTTGGCTCCATTCGCGGATGCGCCGGAGGACTTCGAGGCCGTCGAGATCGGGCAGTCCCAAATCCAGCAGGATGACCTCGGGCTTGCGCTGGGCGGCTTGGACCAGGCCATCCTGGCCCGTGGCGGCATCGAGCACGCGGTAGCCATTGGCCTCCAGGGTCACGCGCAGGAGACGGCGGATTTGCGGCTCATCATCAATCACCAGGGCGACCGGTGCGGGCTTGGCTGATTCTGGCGTGGTCATCCGACGGGAACGGTGGGCGGTTGGTCCGGCTGCGGCAGGCGGATGGCAAAGAGGGCACCGCCACCGGGACGGTTCTCGGCCGTCACTGCGCCGCCGTGGGCTTCAACGAAGCCCTTCACGATGGTCAGTCCCAGCCCGCTGCCGCCGGTCGGCGCGTTGGGAGCGCGGTAGAACTTGTCGAAGATGCGCGGCAAGGACTCGGGCGCAATCCCCGGGCCTTGATCCGCCACACTCAAGTGCAGATTGCCCTCCGAGAGGCGCGCCCGCACCTCCACCAACGTCCCGGCAGGGGTGTGGGCCGCGGTGTTGAGCAGCAGATTCCCCAAGGCGTGCTGGATCAGGGAGTAGTCCAGCCGGACCAGCAGCGGCTCGGCCGGCAAATCGAGCGACACCGGGTGCGCGGCGAGTTCCCGCTGCAGTTCGCGCAGGGTCGTCTGGACGAGGTCGCGGGCGTCATGCCAGTCCGGACGCGGGCGCACGCGGCCAGCCTCGAGCCGTGCGACGTCGAGCAGGTTGCCGACAATTCGGTTCAGCCGTGCGTTGGCCTCCAGAATCTCGCCGAGCAATGCCCGGCGGTGTGCCGGGGTCGCGTCATCGGTTGCCGCCAGTGCGGAGGCGGCCCCGGTGCTCGCCGCGAGGGGGGTGCGTAACTCGTGCGAAATCGAGTTCAGCAGCGTGCGGCTGAACTTCTCGGACTCGGCCAGCAGACGGGCGTGCTCGGCGGCGGCGCGGAGCTCGGCACGATCCAGCACCAGCGCCGCCTGACGGGCGAACGATTCGAGCAAGTCGCGTTGGGCCAAAGTGAGATGGCTGTCCGCCGGTTTAACGGCCAGCACGCCAAACGCCTTTCGTTCCGTGATCATGGGCAGGTGAAAGGCGTCCGCCCCGGGGAGATTGTCGGTGAACCGTCCCGCCGGTTGCCGATGCCGAAAGGCCCAGTCCGACACGCCCGACTCCTTTTCGGAGAGCGACAACGAGCCATCCGGGTGGGCAACGAGCCGGTCCCCCACGGGCAGCACGACCGCCGCTGGCGCGTGGAACGCCTGGTTGACTTGCGAGATCAGTTGCCACACCACCTCGTCGCGCGACATGGCCTCGCCGAGATCGCGGGTGAACTCGTAGAGCGCCACCGCGCGCTCCTCACGGCGGCGCTCGGCCTGCTCCTGGGCCCGGATGCGCGCCACCAACTGACCCAGGACGAGCGCGACCACGAAGTAGAGCACGAACAGGATGGCGTCCTCGAGCCGTTGGATGAGAAACGTGAAGCGCGGCGGGAGAAACAGGAAGTTCCACACCAGCGCGCTCATGGCGCCGGCCAGCAGGACCGGTCCGCGCCCCACCTTGAGGGCGACCAATACCACCGCCAGCAGAAAGACCAAGCCTGGCACACGCGGTCCCGACCAGGTCATGAGCCCCAAATTGAGGAGACTGACGAGCGCCACCGCCACGACCGCGAACACGTACTGCCGAGGCCCGGAATCCAGGGCGGGCCGCCACAACGCACCCGGCGCCGCGCCTCCGCTCTTCTCCGCGCGCACCACCTGCACGTCGATATCGCCGCTTTCCCTGACGAGCCGACGGATCAGCCGGTCCCCGCGCAGCCATTCCAGCCAGCCGTTGCCGGAAGGCTTGCCGACGATGATCTGACTGGCGTTCTTTCGGGCGCCGATCCGCAGCAGGCCGCGCACCAGATCGTCGTCCGTGGTGGTGAGAACCTCCGCCCCCAATTCCCGGGCGGTGGCCAGGTTCTTTTCAAGCTGCGCTTGGGCGGAGGGAGCCAGCGGACGCGAGCGCTCCACATGCACGGCCAGCCAGTGGCAGCGAAGCCCGTCCGCCATGCGGCGGGTCCAGCGGATCAGGGGCTCGGACAACGGGCTGGGACCGACGGCAACCAGCAGGCAATGGCTGGTCTTCCAGGGCACGTCGTCAGCCTGGAGGGACCGAAGCTCACGCGTGCGCGCGCCCACGTGGTCCGCCACCAGGCGCAACGCCAACTCCCGCAACGCAGTGAGGTTGCCCTCCCGGAAGAAATGGCGGACGGCCGTGGCAGCGCGGTCGGGCAGGTACACCCGGCCCTCGCGGAGGCGTTGCGCGAGTTCGGCGGGCGGAAGGTCCACCAACTCCAGGACCGCGTCGTCCAGCACACCATCGGGAACGATCTCGCGGATTTCGGCGCCGGTTACCTGCCGGACGGTGTCCGCCCGGCTGGCGACGTGCTGCACGTTCAGGGTGGTGAACACGTCGATGCCCGCCTCGAGCAACTCCGCCACGTCCTGCCAGCGCTTGGGATGGCGGGCACCATGAGCGTTGGTGTGGGCCAATTCATCCACCAAGGCCAGCTGCGGGCGGCGCGCCAGCACGGCATCGAGGTCCATCTCTCCCAGGGTCACGCCGCGATGTTCGAGAAGCCTCCTGGGAATCTGGGGCAGACCCGCCGCCAAGGCATCCGTTTCCTTGCGTCCGTGGGTTTCCAGGTAGCCGATGACGACGTCGCGCCCGGCCTTCTGGTCGCGCTGGGCCGCCTCCAACATTGCGAAAGTCTTGCCCACGCCCGGGCACATGCCGAGAAACACTTTCAGCCGTCCGCGCTGCTGCGCGGCTTCCTCGCGCCGAAGGGAGCCCAACAGCGCGTCGGGATTAGGGCGGCCGACGTCGCTCACGACCCGAATCTACCGGATTCGCCGTCAAGTTCAGCATCAATCGCTCGCGGCGGTAGACGACTCGGGTTGGACACAAACCAGGTCCAAAGGGGGAAGGCCGAGGGGGTGTCGTCTGCGCCTGGTGCGAACTTCCCGTGGCGTTGGCCCCGGTTCTCGCGTCCACCACCTTGTTGTCGGGCAAGCATGCCTTCGCCGGCTGTCCCGGTGTCTGGAGCCGCAATAGGAGGCGGTTTCATAGCTGATCCAATGCGAGGTTGAGTTTCAGCACGTTCACACCCGGCTCGCCGAGGATTCCCAAGTCCGGGCCCGTGGTATGGCGGGCCACCAGGGCGCGCACCCGCTCCTCGGAGAGGTTGCGGGCCTTGGCGACACGGGGCACCTGCAACTCGGCGTTGCGCACACTGATGTGCGGATCGAGGCCGCTCGCGGACGCGGTGACGGCATCGGCGGGAACCGGAGCGTCCTCGCGGAGGCCGTTTTCCGCGCGGTAGGCGGCGACACGTTCCTTGATGGCGTCGCGGAGCTTCTGCGACGTCGGTCCGAGATTGCTGCCACTTGAGTTGGCGGCGTCATAGCCGTTCCCCGCCGCCGAGGGGCGCGGATGGAAGTAGCCGGCCCCGGTGAAGCCCTGGCCGAGCAGTTCCGAGCCACGCACAGCGCCGTCCCGGGCGACGATCAGGCTTCCATTGGCCTGGTGGGGGAAGACTGCTTGGGCGAGGCCCCAGACAGCGAGGGGATAGAGGCCGCAGCAAACACCGGCGAGGAGCAGGGTGGCGGTCAACGCCGTACGCAGGTCCGTCAGGAGGGATTTCATGGGTCAGACGAGCTTCAGGGTGACGATCACGAGGTCGATGGCCTTGATGCCGACGAACGGAATAACGATGCCGCCCAGTCCGTAAATGAGGAGGTTGCGCTGGAGGATGGCCAGCGCGCCCACGGGATGGTAGGCCACCCCCCGCAAGGCCAGGGGGATCAGCGCCACGATGATCAACGCATTGAAGATGATGGCGCTCAGAATCGCGCTTTGGGGCGAGGCGAGCCCCATAATGTTCAGCGGCGCAATCGCGGGGAAGGTGGCCATGAGCATGGCCGGGATGATCGCGAAGTATTTGGCCACGTCGTTGGCGATGCTGAAGGTGGTAAGCGCCCCGCGCGTCATGAGGAGCTGTTTGCCAATTTCAACGATCTCGATGAGCTTGGTGGGATTGCTGTCCAGGTCCACCATGTTGCCGGCTTCGCGCGCGGCCTGGGTGCCGGTGTTCATGGCCACGCCGACGTCGGCCTGAGCCAGCGCCGGGGCGTCGTTCGTGCCGTCACCGGTCATGGCAACGAGCTGGCCGGCAGCCTGCTCCTCACGGATGCGCTTGAGCTTGGCCTCCGGCGTGGCCTGCGCCATGAAGTCGTCCACCCCCGCCTCGGCGGCGATGGCGGCGGCGGTGAGGGGGTTATCGCCGGTGATCATCACCGTCTTGATCCCCATCCGGCGCAGGTGCGCAAAACGCTCCTTGATCCCGCCCTTGACCATGTCCTTGAGATGCACGACTCCCAGGACGTCGCGGCCATCCACCACCACCAGCGGCGTGCCTCCGGCGCGGGAGATCTCGTCCACCATCTGGCTCACCGCTGGCGAAAACTGGCCACCCTGACGATCCACGTAAACGGCCATGGCCTCCGCCGCGCCCTTGCGGATGCTGCGAGCGGGTTTGCCATCGGTGAGGAAGTCCACGCCGCTCATGCGGGTTTGCGCCGTGAAGGGCACGAACCTCGCATGGGGTTGGGCCACCTCCCGCCCGCGCAGGGCATGCTTCTCTTTCGCGAGCACCACGATGCTGCGGCCCTCGGGGGTTTCGTCCGCCAGCGAAGCCAGTTGGGCGGCGTCGGCCAGGCGTTCGGGGGCGATTCCCGGTGCGGGGAGGAACGCGGCGGCCATGCGGTTGCCGAGGGTGATGGTGCCGGTCTTGTCGAGCAGGAGCACGCCCACATCTCCCGCGGCCTCCACCGCCCGCCCGCTGGTGGCCATCACATTGCGGCGAATCAGGCGGTCGATGCCGCTGATGCCAATGGCACTCAGGAGCCCGCCGATCGTCGTGGGAATCAGACACACCAGCAGCGCCACGAGCACCGGGATCGAGAACCGGACGCCCGAGTAAAGCCCAAAGGGCCGCAGGCTCACGCACACCAGCAGAAAAACGATGGTGAGCGCGGCCAGGAGGATCGTGAGGGCGATTTCGTTGGGGGTCTTCTGCCGCGTGGCGCCTTCCACCATCGCGATCATGCGGTCCAGAAAGCCGTGTCCCTTTTCCATGGTCACGCGAATGACAACCCGGTCGCTGATCACCCGCGTGCCACCGGTCACGGCGCACCGGTCGCCGCCGCTTTCGCGGATCACCGGCGCGGATTCCCCGGTGATGGCCGCTTCGTCCACACTGGCGATGCCTTCGACCACTTCGCCGTCGGCCGGGATCACATCTCCCGCTTCGCAGACGACGAGGTCGCCTTTCTGGAGTTCCGGCGCGGGCACCTTCTCCTCCCGGCCGTTCCTAAGCCGGCGGGCCACGGTGTCCTTGCGAGCCTTGCGCAGGGTATCCGCCTGCGCCTTGCCCCGGCCTTCGGCCACGGCCTCGGCGAAATTGGCGAAGAGCACGGTGAACCACAGCCAGACGGCGAGCTGGGCAATGAAGCCGCGGTCCGCGGCCGAGGTGAAGATGGCCCCGGTCGTCAAGCCCGCACCCACCATGGTGACGAACATGACCGGGTTCTTGACCATCAGGCGCGGGTGGAGCTTCTTGAACGACCCGCCGATGGCCGGACCAACGATGCTCCAGTCCAGGAGCGAGGGAGCTTTGTGAGTCATGACGATGCCTTCGCGATCAAAAGAGTTTGCCTTGGAGCATCAGGAACTGTTCGACCACCGGCCCGAGCGCCAGGGCCGGCAGGAAGTTGAGTGCGCCGACCAGCAGAATGGTGCCCAGCAGCAGCACGACGAAGGTCCCCCCTGCAACGGGGAAGGTTCCGGTGCTTGCGGGCGCGCTCTGCTTCCTGGCGAGCGAGCCTGCCAGGGCCATGATGGGGACGATCATCCAAAAACGTCCGGCCAACATGGCGAGTCCGAGCGTGGTGTTGTACCAGGGAGTGTTCGCGGTGAGGCCCGCAAACGCGCTCCCGTTATTGCCCGTGCCGGAGCTGAAGGCGTAGAGCATCTCGCTCAGCCCGTGCGGACCGGCATTGTTCAGGCCCGCCTTACCCCATTCGCTGACCGATGCCCAAGCCGAAAAGCCCAGAATCGAGAAACAGAGCACGAGCAGCGATAGCATCGCCATCTTGACCTCGTAGGCCTGGATCTTCTTGCCCAGGTACTCCGGCGTGCGCCCCACCATCAGGCCGGCGATGAACACCGCGAGCACGACGAACACCAGCATCCCGTACAGCCCAGCCCCCACGCCGCCAAAGATGATCTCGCCCAACTGGATGTTGAATAGCGGCACCAGGCCGCCGAGCGGTGTGAACGAGTCGTGCATGGCGTTGACCGCGCCGCAAGAGGCATCCGTCGTGATGGTGGCGAACAGCGCGGAATTGAAGATGCCGAAGCGGACCTCCTTGCCTTCCATGTTACCGTCGGCCATCGCAACCCCAAGCTGGTGATGCAGGGAATTGCCGGCCGCCTCCGCCCACCAGCAGGCCAGGGCGCCTCCCAGAAACAACGCCATCATGGCGACCCAGACGGACCAGCCATGGGCCTGGTTCCTGGTCATCCGGCCGAGGTAGTAGGTCAGGCCGCTGCCGATGGCGAAGATGGAGAGCATTTGGAAAACATTGGACAGCGGCCTCGGATTCTCGAACGGATGCGACGCGTTGGCGTTGACGAAGCCGCCCCCGTTGGTCCCCAGCATCTTGATCGCCACCTGCGACGCCATCGGGCCTTGGGCAATGAGTTGCTCCTCCACCGTCTGCTCCTCCGTGACGGCTTTGCCGTCCGCTCCGAGCACCGGCTCGCCCTTGTCGTTCTTCTTCTCCACCTGTATCTGATAGGGCTCGACTAGCCTCGCCTTGGTGTACGGCTTGAAGTTCTGGATCATCCCCTGCGACACGAGAAAGACCGCGAACACCAGGCATATCGGCAGCAGCAGGTAATAGGTGACGCGGACCAGGTCCACCCAGAAGTTGCCCAGCGTCGCCGCAGATTGACGCGCCACCCCGCGCACCAGCGCGGCGGCCAGGCCGATGCCCACCGCGGCGGACGTGAAGTTGTGGAACGTCAGCGCGACCATCTGGGAGAGGTAGGACATGGTGCTCTCGCCACTGTAACTCTGCCAGTTGGTGTTGGTGGTGAAGCTGACGGCGGTGTTGAACGCCAAGTGGGGCGAGAGGGGACCCAGACCCTGCGGGTTCAGCGGCAGCAGGTGCTGGAGACGCAGAATGGCATAGGTGAAGAGGCACCCGGCAAGGCTGAACCACAGCATGGCCAGGGTGTACTGTCTCCAGTCCTGCTCGCGGCGGCTGTCCACCCCCAGGAGGCGGAAGGTCAACCGCTCAAGCGGGCGCAGGATCGGATCGAGCCAGGTCTTACCGTTGGCATCCAGCACCCGCGTCAGGTAAAGCCCCATCGGTTTGGTGATCACCGCGAGGGCGAGGGCGAAAAGGGCCAGTTGCAGCCAGCCGTTGGCGTTCATGGTGGTTCCTCAGAATTTCTCCGGGCGCAGCATGGCGGCGAACAGGTAGCCAAGCAGTGCCAGGGCGATCATGCCCGCGATCAGGGTTTCCATGGCTCGCTCCTAGAGTTGCTCGCAAAAGCGGATGTAGGCGGCGCTCGCCGCGAAGAAGACCAACACCAAACCAAGGTAGATCAAATCGCTCATGCTATTCGTTTGCGGCCAGATCATCCGGCCGCGTTCATACGCGAGGCAATATGGCCCTCCGTCCAGCCCGGCCGCTAATCAAGAGACCGCCCCAAGCCGTTAAGATTTCGTAAAGACCGCCGACCAGCCGCCACCGGTCTGGACGGATGGGCATACCTGATGATGGCAGGTGAGGTGCCCCTCAGCAGGATGTCAACGCAACAGGAGAGGCGCGGGATGCGCCGCCCACCGGCGCGATCATTCGAGGCAGCGTCGCACCTCGCGGCGCGCTTGCCAAAAACGACGGGGGGGCGTAACAAGAGGCCGGTAGCATGAGTGAACAAGTCCGCAATTGGATCGTCCCACACCGGCCCTTGGAAAGGGGCGGGCACCACCCGCCAGCACGCCCATGAAGCCGATCACCAACGAGTATGTGGACGTGGACCTCTGGAATTTGGGCAGCGGGAGCAAGGAGACCGGCCCATTCCTGGTGGTGCAGAAAGGCTGGGCGCCCGCCGACCCCACCTGCCGCGAAAGCGTGTTCCTGTTGCGCCGCGACGGCCTGTGGGCGGACTTGCTCTACTACGCCAGTCAGGGCAGGCCGGAATTGATTGACGAGGCGGTGTTCGACACCCCGCAGGAGGTGATGGAGACCCTGCAAGGGCTTGGCCTCGAACCTCAATTGGCTCCCGCGCCCATCGATGACGCGGGCTTGCGCGCCTGGCTCGCCCAGCAAAAGGACTGCGACATCCTGGGCCGGACCCGGCTGTGGCTCGAACAGTATCGTCAGCGCCGTCAAAACCCTCCCCCATAACCCCGATCCGCCATGAAGCACGCCAAGCTCATCCAACGCGCCCGCGAGTTCGCCCGCCCCTATCGGGTGGCCAAAGGCAAGGGTTTCCGCCTCAAAGACTACGATCCAGCCGATACCGGCGACCTCACGGACGCCCAGAAGGACAAGGCCAAGGACGCGCTGGCCGAAGGCATCGAGTTGCTGGCCGAACTGCAGGACAAGCTCTATGCGCAGGATCGTTGGGGCGTGCTGTTGATCTTCCAGGCGATGGACGCCGCCGGGAAGGATGGGGCGATCAAGCATGTCATGTCCGGCCTCAATCCCCAGGGCTGCCAGGTCTATTCCTTCAAGGCCCCCAGCAGCGAAGACCTGGATCACGATTACCTGTGGCGGTGCATCAAGTGCCTGCCCGAGCGGGGGCGCATCGGCATTTTCAACCGTTCGTACTACGAGGAAACGTTGGTGGTGCGCGTCCATCCCGAATTCCTGGCTAAACAGAAGTTGCCACCGGAACTCGTGGACAAGGGGATCTGGAAGCAACGTTTCGCCGACGTCCGGCACTTTGAAGACTACCTGGCCAACAACGGCATGGTCGTACGGAAGTTCTTCTTGAACGTCTCGCGCAAGGAGCAGAAGCGGCGGTTCCTCGAACGGTTGGACAAACCGGAAAAGCACTGGAAATTCTCCAGCGCCGACGCCCAGGAACGGAAACACTGGGACGCTTACATGGAAGCCTACGAGGACACCATCCGCGAGACCGCCTCGAAGGCCGCGCCATGGTACGTGGTGCCGGCGGACCACAAATGGTACACCCGGCTGGTCGTGGCCGCCGCCGTGATCGACACATTGGTGGACCTGGATCTCAAGTACCCCGAAATCACGGGCGCAAAGCAGAAGGAACTCGCCCAGGCTCGGCAGGCGCTCACCAAGAGCAAGTGAACGCCCTTCCGGGTCATCCCCGTCTCCCCTCATGAAAATCATCCCTTTGGGCGCCGCCGGTGGCGAGGTCACCGGCTCGGCTTACTACGTGCAAACCAAGTCCGCCCGCGTGCTGGTGGATTGCGGCCTATTCCAGGGTGGTAAGTCCGCCGAACTGCGCAACAAACCCCCGCTGGGCCAGCGCGCCGCCAAATTGGATGCCGTCGTTCTGACGCACGGTCACCTCGATCATATCGGCCGGCTGCCGCTGCTCACCCAGGTGGGCTACCGCGGACGCATCCTCGCCACGCCGGCCACCACGGAAATGGGGGCGCTGACGCTGCGGGACTCCGCCCGGGTCCAGGCCCAGGATGCCGAACGCCAGAACCGCAAGCGGGCCCGGGCGGGACTCGAGCCGGTTCCCCCGCTGTACACCTCCGACGAAGCGGAGCGGACCATCCAACAGCTTCAGGCAGTGCCCTACCGTGAAGCGGTGCCGGTGGCGCCGGGAGTGCAGGCGATCTGGAACGAAGCCGGCCACATGCTGGGTTCCGGCAGCATCCAGTTGCTGGTGGAAGAGGACGGCCGGACCAAGCGCATCGTCTTCTCAGGCGATCTGGGGCCACGGGGGGCGCCGATCTTGCGAGACTATGAGCCCTTCTGCCAGGCCGACATGGTGTTCGTGGAGTCCACCTACGGCGACCGCGACCACCAGCCCTTCACGGGCACGGTCGAGGAGTTCGTACGCATCACCCAGGAGGCGGTCAAGACCGGCGGCAAGATCCTGCTGCCGACCTTTGCGGTGGGGCGGGCGCAATTGCTGACGCTGCTGTTGAGCTGGATGTTCCGCAACCACAAGGTGCCGCCCTTCCCCGTCTTTCTGGACAGCCCCATGGCCATCGAGGCCACCCGCATCTACAGCCGGCATCCGGAGTTGTTCGACGACGAAATGCTCCAGTACATGCGCGAGGGTTCCATTGAGGAAGACCTCAAGACCATGAAGGCCACGGCCACCGCGGAGGAATCGCGGGCGATCAACGATCAACCCGGCCCCTGTCTGATCATGGCGGGCGCGGGGATGTGCAACGCCGGGCGGATCGTGCATCACCTCAAGCAGAACTTGTGGAAGCCGGAGACGCACCTCGTCATCGCAGGTTTCCAAGCGAACGGCACCCTGGGCCGCCTGCTGGTGGACGGCGCCACACGCGTCAAGATCCACGGCGAAGAGATTGCCGTGCGGGCGCGCATCCACACTCTGGGCGGGTTCAGCGCGCACGCCGGGCAGACGGATTTGCTGAAGTGGTTCGACGCCCTCGCCCCTGCGCGCCCCCGGGTGGTCCTGATCCACGGTGAAAACAAGGCCCGGCAGGCCTTGGCGAAACAGATCGAGACGCGCTATGGGCTGACCGGACTCATCCCCGAACTCGGGGAAGTGATCGACGTCTAGCGTCCCGCCTGACCCGGGGTGTCGCTTCGGGTCCGTTCATGAAACCGACAGCCCTCAGCCTCGAGCGCATCTTCCCGATCCTCAAGGCGGCGCGGGAATACCAGCGCGGGTGGTGGCGGGCGGACCTGCTGGCCGGCCTGAGTGTCTGCGCGGTGATGGTTCCCACCGTCATCGCTTACGCGCAGTTGATCGGGGTGACGCCCGAACACGGTTTGCACGCCGCCCTGGCGGGCATGATCGCCTACGCGCTCTTCGCCAGTTCGCGCCGGGTGATCGTGGGACCCGACGCCGCCATCTGTCTCCTGGTGGCCACGGCCATCGCCCCCCTGGCGCGGCATGACTCCGGTCGGGCCGCCGCCCTGGCAGCAGCCTTTGCCATGCTGGCCGGGCTGCTCCTGTGGATTGCGGCCACCGTACGCATCGGCGCGGTGGCGGACCTGCTCTCCAAGCCCGTCCTGATCGGTTACACCGGTGGCGCAGCTTTGATTCTCGTGGGCACCCAATTGGGCCGTTTCACGGGCATTGCCCTGAAACGAACGGACTTCTTCCCCCGCTTGATCGAACTGGGCGGCCGGTGGCATGAGGCACATCTGCTGACGCTCGGTTTAGGCCTGGGTTTGCTCGTGCTCCAGGGAGTCGTGGCGCGCTTTGCCCCGAGGGTACCCGGCGCCGTGGTGGTCTTTGTGGCCGGCTTGGTGATATCCCAGTCGTTTCATTTGAGTGCCCTTGGCCTGCCAGTCGTGGGCGACCTTCCTGGCGGCCTGCCGGGGCCGGTGCTGCCGGACGTGTCTCTGGCCGAGATCAAGGCCATGCTCCCCGGCGCCATCGGGGTGGCGTTGCTCACGTTTTCCGAGGGCATTCTCCTGGCCCGCGCGTTTGCAGCCAAGCATAAGGAAGAAATCGACGCCAACCAGGAACTGGCGGCGCTGGGAACCACCAATCTCGCCAGCGGCCTCTTTCAAGGATTCTCGGTAGGCGCCAGCCAATCGCGCACCACGGTCAACGAGACGGCGGGGGCCCGCACCCAGTTCGCGGGGTTGGTGGCGGCCGCCCTGCTGGGGGTTTTCCAGATCTGGCTGCTACCGTTCGTCCGCGAACTGCCCTTGGTCGCCCTGGCTGCCATGCTGGTGTTTGCGGGACTGCGCCTGATCGAACTCGAACCCCTGCGCGAGCTATGGAAGATCAGCCACAAGGCCTTCGCCCTGGCGGTGTTGACGGCGCTCGGGGTCTTGGTGGTTGGGGTTGTTCCGGGGATCCTCTTCGGCGTGATGATCTCCCTCATCCACCTGATCAGCAAGCTCTCCCGGCCGGAGGACGCGGTGCTGCGCGAGGTGCCCGGCACCGGCGAGTTTCATGATTTGGGACCAGCCACGGAAACCCCCGCCGTACCGGGGCTCATCGCTTACCGGTTTTACGCTCCCTTGCTCTTCTCGAACGCCAGCTATTTCTGCCACCGGGTGCGGGATCTCATCGCGGGGAGCCCCACGCCGGTGCGCTGGTTTCTGCTGGACGCCCAAGCCATCACCGATGTGGATGTCACTGCCGCCGAAGCGCTCCACCGTCTCCACGAGGAGATGCGCGCCCAGGGCATCGCCCTGAAGGTCGCCCGTGCGAAACGGCCGTTGCGGGAAACACTGGCCCGCGTCGGCCTGAGAGAGTACTTTGGCGAGGATTCGTTCTTTCCGTCGGTCCACGACGGAGTGCGAGCCTTTCAAAGTGTGAAACCAGAGGGCTCTCCCCGAAGCGGTGAGTCGCCGACCACCTGATCAGGGCAGCCCGCCCGAATCGAACTTATCAAGCAGTATGGCCTTCATGTCCGTCACCTCCCTGGGCGAAGCCCGGTATGTTTCGCCCATCGCCACGTGTGTCGCTGACGACCAGCGCGTCCCGGCAGAACTTCACTGGTCCGGGAGCCAACCGCCCGCCGACCCCATGTTGTTCGAACTGGCGGGTCCCCGGGCCCGGCTGTTCTTCGATCCCGCAAAGACGCGGGCGGGCATCGTTACCTGCGGCGGGCTTTGTCCAGGCTTGAACAACGTGATTCGTTCCCTGCTGCTGCAGCTTTACCATGGTTACGGGGTCAGGGAGATTCTGGGCTTTCGCGGTGGCTACCAGGGGCTCGATCCGGAGCGCGGAGTGCCGCCGATCAACCTCACCCCGGAACTGGTGGACGATATCCATCGGGAGGGTGGAACCCTCTTGGGAACCTCGCGCGGGCCGGTCGATACGAACATCGCCGTCGACAATCTCATCCGGCTCGGTGTCAACATGCTCTTTACCATCGGGGGCGACGGCACGCAGCGGGGCGGCCGCGATCTCTTCGTGGAAGCCCGCCGGCGCGGTCACGCCCTGAGCGTGGTCGGCATCCCCAAGACGGTGGACAACGATGTCGCCTTCGTTTCCCGTACCTTCGGCTATTTCAGCGCGGTGGAGGAGGCGGCCAAGGTGATTGACCGGGCGCATACCGAGGCGCACAGCGTGCATAACGGGATTTCCCTGGTGAAGTTGATGGGACGGCACGCGGGTTTCATCGCGGTGGGCGCCACCATCGCCAGCCAGGACGTGAATTTCTGTCTGATCCCGGAAGTGCCCTTCCGTCTGGACGGGGAAAAGGGCTTCCTCGCCACGCTCAAACGGCGCGTGCTCAACCGCGCGCACGCGGTGATCGTCGTGGCCGAAGGCGCCGGCCAGGACCTGCTCGCCAACACCAGCGGGGAAAAAGACGCTTCCGGAAACGTGAAACTGAAAGACATCGGCCTGTTCCTGAAAGACGAGATCGAAGCCTACTTCAAGCGCGAGAAAGTGCCGGTGGTCATGCGTTACATGGACCCCAGCTACCTGATCCGAAGCTGCCCGGCCGACGCGGAGGACTCGATTCTTTGCGACTTGCTGGCACGGCACGCCGTTCATGCCGCCATGGCCGGCAAGACCGGTCTGGTGATCGGGCACCTGCACGACGCCTTCATCCATGTGCCGATCGAGTTGCTCGCCACCCAGGAAAAGCGCGCGGATCCGAACAGCCCCGGCTGGCACGCGGTCCTCGCCTGCACCGGGCAGCCCGCGCGGTTCGAGTGACGCTGTCCTGCGGGGCTCCGTATGGGGGGGCGCAGAAACTGAAGGCCATCGGCCGCAGGGCGCGCTGCCTTGCTCCGCCGGCATGACACGTCCGGGAGAAGCTTGGGGTTGTCCACCGCCCCAGCTCCCGGTATAAAGGTCCTGTGCCCGGGACCGTCTGCCGCGATCCTGACCCAACGCGGGCGGCCCAGGCCATCGCCATTATCGATTGACTTATGCGCTTGTCTCTCTGTGCGGCGCTCGCCGCTTCGGTCGTGACCGCGTGCTCATTCCGGCCCGCCTCCGCGGTCCCTCTGGAGCCGCTGGCCAAGTTGGACGCCATCCCGTTCAACCAAGTCGAAATCCATGACCGCTTCTGGTCGCCCCGGCAGGCCACCAACCGGCTGTCGAGCATTCCGGTGAACCTCCAGATGTTGGAGAAGGCGGGAAACATCAAGAACTTCGAACTCGCCGCCGCCAAGAAGACCGAGGGCTACAGCGGGCCGGTCTTCATGGATTCCGACCTCTACAAGGGCATGGAGGCCGCAGCCTATTCGCTGGCGACGCACCCCGACAAGGCGCTGGAGGCCCGCTTGGACGACATCATCGCGAAGATCGCCGCCGCCCAGATGCCCAACGGCTATCTGAACACCCATTTCCAGGTTACCGCCCGGGATAAGATGTGGAGCAACCTGCGTGACTGGCATGAACTCTACTGCGCGGGACACCTCTTCGAGGCGGCGGTGGCGCACTATCAAGCCACCGGCAAACGCAACTTCCTCGACGTGGCCACCAAACTCGCCGATCACATCGACTCGGTGTTCGGGTCCGCGCCCGGCAAACGGATGGGTTATTCGGGGCATCCCGAAATCGAACTGGCGCTCGTGAAACTGGCGCGGGTCACCGGTACGCCGCGTTACTTCGAATTGGCGCGGTTCTTCATCGAGAGTCGGGGACAGCAGTTCTTCGCCAAGGAGCACAACACCCCGTCGAAGGAGTATGACGGCACCTATTGGCAGGACGACGTGCCGATCTGCGATCACCGGAGCATCAAAGGCCACGCCGTACGGGCGGCCTACCTGCTGTCCGGCGCCACGGATATCGTGCGCGAGACCGGCAACCCGAGCCTGCTCGCGATGATCCATCGGGTCTGGCGCAACACCACGCAACGGAATATGTACGTGACCGGCGGCATCGGGCCGTCCGCCCACAACGAGGGATTCACGGAGGATTACGACCTGCCCAACCTGACCGCCTACCAGGAAACCTGCGCCTCGGTGGCCCTGGCCCAATGGAATCACCGCCTGGCCCTGCTCCATGGCGAGGCCAGGTACGCGGATGTCTTCGAGCGTTCCCTGTATAACGGCGTGCTGGCGGGCGTGGCCCTGGACGGCCGGCGCTTCTTCTATGTCAATCCCCTCGAGAGCAGCGGCAACCACCATCGCTCCGAGTGGTTCGGGTGCGCCTGTTGCCCGCCCAACGTCGCACGCACCGTGGCTTCGATCGGCGGCTACGCTTACGCCACCTCTGCCGGCGCCCTTTGGGTAAATCTCTATCTCCAAGGGGCTGTGAAGACGACGTTGCAGGGCAAGAAAGTCCGCGTGGAGGTCACCACCGACTATCCGTGGGATGGCAAGGTCGTCCTCAAGCCGACCGTGGAGAGCCCGGCTTCGTTCGAGCTGCGTCTGCGCGTGCCGGAGTGGTGCCAGGGCGCAACCGTGGCGGTGAATCGCAAGACGCAAGCCTCGCCCAAGCTCGAGTCCGGCTACCTGGTGCTGTCGCGCGAATGGCGGACCGGTGACACCGTGGAACTGGACCTGCCCATGCCGGTCCGCCGCGTGGCCGCCAACCCTGCCGTCAAGGCCGACACCGGCCGGCTGGCCCTCCAACGGGGACCGCTGGTGTACTGCGTCGAGGCCTGCGATCAGACAGCCGACCTGGCCTCCCTTTACCTGCTGGCTGAGACCGAGTTGAAAGCGGAACGCCGTCCGGGCGTGCTCGGCAACGTGATCTGGATCACCGGCATGGCCCGGGTGGCCACCGAACAAGACTGGGACCGCAAGCTCTACCAGAATGCTGCCGCTCCCAAGGTCGAACCGCTGGCCGCGATCCCCTATTGCCTGTGGGACAACCGCAAGGCGGGGCCCATGGCGGTCTGGCTGCCAGTAGCGCCTCCCACCCCGCGTGTCGGTGGCCCCGAAGCCAAGGCTAAACTGACCCTCTCTTTCCTGAGCAGCAACAGCCAGCCCGAGGGCATCCGGGACGGCGCGGAACCGAAGAGTTCGGGCGAGCAGCCGCCAATGGTCTGCCATTGGTGGCCGCACAAGGGCACCGAGGAATGGGTCCAATACACTTGGACCAAGCCGCTCACCCTGCGCGGGTCAAAGGCCTATTGGTTCGACGACACCGGCCGCGGTGAATGCCGACTGCCCGCCTCATGGAAGATGCAGTATCTCGACGGCGGCACCTGGAAACCCGTGGCCAACGAGAAGGCCTATTCCGTTACGAAAGACGCCTGGGACGAAATCACCTTCAAGCCCGTCACCACCACGGCCGTGCGGTTGGTGGTGCAACTGCCGCCAGGTTGGGCAACCGGCGTCCACGAGTGGAAGGTCCTGGTGGCCGACGAGGATGAATAGGCTTCGGCGGACACAACTTGTGATTCACGGGACCCGGCTCACGCCGGGTCTCGTCGTTTAGGGGGACTGCGGTTTCCGGTTTTTGGCGAACCAGTCCCGGAGGAGCTGGCCGCGATCCGTGATCGTGGGAGCCCGTTGGATGTGCTCGCGGACACCATCGTGCTCGGCGCTCCAGCCCTGCCACTCCCGGAAGGCATGGTATGACCAATCCCACCCATGCTTCTCGAAGAGCTCGATCACATCGCGCAGGTACTGGCACGCGCTGTCGCCCGGGGCCCAGCGGATGGCGCTGAATTCGCCGATGTAGATTGGCACCTTGTAGCGGGCCTGAAAATCGATCACTGGCTGGAGCGCCTGCTCCAGCGCCGCCTGATTCCACTGCCTGCCCTCGATCATGCCAGGATAGGACTGCGGGGGGCTCTTGGGAGAGAATACCGTTTGGTGCGTGAACGCCATCGGCACGTACATGTGCGCGCTGTACACCACGTTGGGGAGACTGAGCGGTTCGAAGGTGGCCAGGCTCTCCGGCCCGCCCCAAGGCGGCGCCTCGATGATCAGCGTGCGTTGCGGATCGACCTCCAGGACGGCTCGCCCCGCCCGTTCGGCGAGGCCGTGCCAGTCATCACAACCTTCCTCGACGTAGGTCTCGACCGGTTCGTTGGCCAGGTCGAAGCCCCAAATGACGGGGTTCCCCTTATAGCGGGCGGCCATCCTCCGCCAGACAGTCACGAACAGCTCCTGCGCCTTGGGATCGGTGAACAGGCGGTCATCGGAACCCACGTAACCGCTGACGGTCGCCTTGCCGCCGGGCGGCGAGTGCAAATCCAACGCCACCATGAGCCCGTACCGGCGGCAGGCGGGCACGAGCCGGTCGAACTTGGCTAACTCGCCTTCGAGCCAGGCCTCGTAATCGGTCAGCGAACTGGGTTGCCCGGGCGGCGAGTACCTTACCAATTGCCAGCGGATGAGGTTCGCCTTCCATTCCTGGCCGAACACCCGCAGATCCGCTTCGGTAACGCTGGGGGCCACCATTGCCCCGCGCAGGCGTCCCAGCGAGTGGCTCTGGTACGGCTGGGCAGGCGGGACATAAGCCTTCCGGGTGCCGAGGTTGATCAGGGAGATCCGGAGGTCGTCAAACCA
Organism: uncultured Verrucomicrobiota bacterium; assembly: GCA_964472515.1. GTDB lineage: Bacteria > Verrucomicrobiota > Verrucomicrobiia > Limisphaerales > J093 > CAYYMW01. The sequence goes on from CAYYMW010000067.1 coordinate 19,554, forward strand.
CACCTTGCCGGTGACCTCCTCCAGACCCGCGACCAGCAGGACCGACTGGGCGTCGGCGGGAATGCGGGTCATGACGCCCGCCCGCCGCCAATCGAAGGAGCCCGTTTCGAGTTCGGCTTGGGGATACTGCGTGCCGGCAGGCGTCCTGACCACCAGCATGAACTTGATCCCGTTCCACGAGTTGGGCTTCTGGCTCACGTTCTCGGCGCGCACCTGGACTGTGCCGCGGACGCGGGTTCCGCGCAGCTTCTCGACGGGCAGCGAGATCGTGGCCACCGCTGACGGTTCGCCGGCGCTCTTCCGTTCCAGCTTCAAGGTCTGGCCGCCATGGCCGGCCGCCAGCGCCCCCGCGCCTGACCAGGCTTGCAGGGCGGTTGGCCCCTCAAAATCGGAGGTAAAAACAACCGAAGCATCGGCGGCGTGTCCCCAAAGCGCTGCAAACAAGACCAAGCAGGAAGCGACGAGAGACGTTCGGATTCGGTCGAGCTTCATGAGGGCTGCAGACTGTACATGCATGGTGAAACAGGTGACGATCCCCGCGGGATCCGCTGTGGTTTTGACCCGGAGGAGCGGAAACCTATTCATTGCAGGAACGCGCCCTCGGAAGCCGTGGGACACCGGGCGATGCCCGTGCCAGGGCTCCAGCCACACACGGGGTGTGGTCCCTCCCCGCGGTCAACGGATTTCGGGAGGCCGCGCAACGATCCAGCGAGTCGCGCCCCCACAGTCCGGTCCACCCTGGGATTGCGCCCAAACCCGGTTCTTGGCAAGGTTCGCCTCATGGCCACCGAAAAGTCCGCTGCAAAGCCCGCCGCCAAGCGCTCCGACGGCATGGAATCCGCGCCGGGCAAGGCCGTCCGGATCACCTCCGTCGACGCGTTGCGGGGCCTGATCATGTTCACGATGATCTACGTGAACGACATCGCGGGCGCCTCGACGCAGATCGTGCCGTGGTGGATGCGCCATTTTCCCGGCAACCAGAGCGGCATGACGTTTGTGGACCTGGTATTTCCGGGCTTCCTGTTCGTGGTGGGGATGTCGATTCCGTTCGCTCTGGGTTCACGCTTGGCCAAAGGGGAGCCACTGGTGAAGGTCCTCGGGCACATCCTGAGCCGCACGCTTGGACTGCTGGGCATCGGCATCCTGATGGTAAACGAGACCCCGGACACCAAGGCGATGGGCTGGTCCGGGGCGCTCCGGGGGACGTTGATGTACCTGGGGGCGATCCTCGCGTTTTGCGACCTTGCCCCCGGCGGCACGCCGAAGGAGGGGAAGCCGGGCGATCGCAAGTGGCCGATCGTCAGCCGGGTCTTGCGTCTCGCGGGGTTGGCATTGCTGGTCTGGCTGGCGTTCGCGTTCCGCGGTGCCAAGGGCGAGCGAATCATCACCTTGTCGCCGTTCGCCCTCCGCACGGAGTGGTATGGCATCCTGGGGTTGATCGGCTGGGCCTACCTGGTTGGCTCGGTGATCTTCCTCTGCTTCCGAACCAACCGCACCGCGCTGCTCGGCTGTGTGACCTTGCTGTTTTGCCTCTACCCGGCGGACCGAACCGGGGCGTTCGACCACTTCTGGCTCAGCCGGTTCGTCGGCATTGGCGGGACTTTGGGCGCACACCCGGCCATCACGACGGCCGGGGTGCTGCTGGCGAGCATCCTGGTGACGCAGGAGACCTCCGGCACCGCGGCGCGGGTGCGGTTTGCGCTGCTGTTCGTGGGCGGGTGCGCGGCGGCGGCGTGGCTCTTGCAGGGGCTGTACGGCATCGTCAAGAACAGCGCCACCCCCGCCTGGTGCTTGTGGGCCTGCGCGATCACCGGGGCGCTGTGGCTGGGCTTCTACCTGCTGGCGGACGTGCTGCCGATGGGTTGGGTCGCCCGGCCGCTGGCCTTGGCCGGGCAGAACGTGCTGCTGGCCTATCTGCTGCATAACTTGCTTTACCCCACGATGGACCTGCTCAACCTGGGCAACCTCTATGGCCACCTTGCTGGGCCAACCTTGGCAAATGCCGTGGCACGCTCGGCGGGTTGCGCCGTGCTCATTCTGGCCATCGCCGTGGGCCTGAACCGTCTTGGCTTCAGGTTGAAGCTCTGAACCGGCACAGGGATGGGGCTGCGGGCAGGCTTTCCACGGCCCGGGGTGGTAATCTCACTTGGAGAAGCCTGAAATGGCCCGAGGGATTTCGAGCGCGGCGGGGTAAGCGGAGGGGACATGAAGATGCGCCAACCAACGCGCCAGCACGAGCAACGACCCGCCGGCGGCGGGCGTGAGCGTCCCCTTCTCGAAGGCGGCGCGCGGAGTCCTGGCGGCTTCGGCCAGTTCCCCGAGACGGCGTGCGCCGTGGTCTTCGAGTGGAAACGTGCTAGTATGAGGCATCGTGTGGCCCCGTTCGCGTTGAGGGACACAGCCGGGTGGCGTGACTTCCGCGAACCCCCTCCCATGGCAACGCCAGATTAGCTGATACCTGTTCCTAATGAGCGTGAAACGCTGGTTTCAACTGCGCTCCTGGTTGGCAACCGCCGTCCTGGCGGCGCTGGCTCTGGGGCTGGCCGGCTGCCGTGGGACCGTCCGGCCCAGCGAGCGCGCCGCCCGGCAGAACGTGGCCAGGGTCGCCAGTGCCTACCGCCCGCACGACCGGCGTCCCACCC
>CAYYMW010000068.1:0-18742 GCA_964472515.1 uncultured Verrucomicrobiota bacterium
GGGTGACGACAAGGCCCCGGGTTCCGGCGTCGCGTGGAAGTGGGCGCTGCTGGGCGGGGCGATGCTGGGACTGGCCTTTCTGACCAAGGGACCGATTGCCATGGTCATCCCGGCGGCGGGGGTGGTCGCGCTGGTGTGGCGCGCGCGGCGGCGAGGGTGGTCCAGGCCGCTGCCCTGGGGCAGGTTGGGGGTGGGCACGCTGGTGTGCGCGGCGATTGCCGCGCCCTGGTTCCTGCTGCTCTTCCGCCGCCTGCCCGAAGCGTTCGATTACATGGTCTTTGGGCAGGCGCTCGGGCACGCCTTGGGGACCTACGTCAAGGACCGCCGCGGTCATCCGCTCTATTACGTGGCGATTCTAGGGGCGGGTTTGCTGCCTTGGACGGCGCTGCTGGGATGGTTGTGGCGGCGGCAGCATTGGCGAAGCCTCGCACCGCGGGCCCAAGAGGCCTGGTTGTTCCTGAGCGTTTGGGCGGCGTTTACCATCGGTTTCTTCACGCTCTCGGCCTCCAAGCTCCCGGCGTACATCCTGCCCGCCTTTCCCGCGCTGGCGGTGCTTCTGGCGGTCCGCTGGTTTGGCTTGCCGACGTGGGCAGCCCCGGCAACCGCCCCGGTGCCGCTTTGGGGCTGGCGCGTCGGGCTGGGAGTGGCGGCGTTCGTGCTGCCGGTGGCGCCGGCGACGGTCCTGGTGGTGTTTCATGCCGACCAACCCGCCTGGTTTGGCGTCCACGCCGGGATCGGGGTCCTGGTCGCCATCTGGCTGGCGGGGCGATGGCGGACGCTCTCGCCGGCATCCTGCGCAAGGTGGAGCGCCGGCCTGGCCCTCGCCCACTGGTGTCTGGTGAGCGTTGGGATCGGGGTGCTGGAAAACGACCTGAGCAGCAATCAGACCCTCAAGCCGATCGGCGTGGCCTTGCGTCAGGGCTACTCCCCCGGCGATGCGGTGGTGGTCTGGGGGCGGTTTCCCCAAGGATTGCCCTTCTACGCCTATCCCGCGCTGAATGCCACGAACCGGCCGTACATGGGCGACTTGAACACCAACAAGGTCCCGTTCCAGTCAGTGGGGAACGCGGCGCGGTTCGCCCCGTTGTACCTGAAGGACGACGCGACGTTTCTGCGCCTGCTGCGCGAGTCGCGACGGGTCTGGGTGGTCACCCACCGGGGCTCGTTCGACCGCATGATGGCGGCGGGTGAGTTGGCGCCGCCAGCCCGAATGATGTGCACCTGCGGGCGGGTGGAACTGTTCGTCACCCGTTAGCAAGGGGAGCGCGGAGGGCGCTCGATGACGCGAACGCGTCATTGCGGGGATTGGCTTTCTTCTTTACCCAAGCAAGCGTGGCGAGGCGCAAGGATCGTCCGCAGCGGGTGCGGATGGGCGGTCTTCGTCACCGCGGTGTTCACCAAAGCCCAGGGCGGGCTGGCGAATGGCGATGACAACAACATAATGAAACTGACCGGAGCGATGAAAGAAATGACACGACGAGTCCTACCGACAATGGCTTGGCTGCCTTCGGCAGCGATGGTCTTGGGAAGTCTGGCTGGCAACGCCGCCACCTATCCCCAGACCATTCTGGCGGACAATCCGGTTGCCTACTACCGGCTGGAGGAAGCGGCGGGCGAAAGCACCGCAGTGGACAGCAGCAGCTCGGGCGCCAATCCCGGCACCTACTATTCGACGGATGGCATCTATCCCAAGATGGAGCAGCCGGGCATCGATGTGAACTCGGTCTACTTCCGCAGTTACACTGACGACGGCGGGAGTGCGCAGCAGAGCTATGTGGAGATTCCGTACGCCGAAGCGTTGAATCCGGCGGGGGCCTTCACCGCCGAGTGTTGGGTGCGCGCGATGAGCGCCGGCACCGGAGACGCGTACCGTTCTCCCTTTGGCAGCTTCGAGGGATGGGGCGCGTCAGGGTATCCCGGCTGGTTCTTCTATCAGAGCCCGGATGCGGCAGGCAATCCTTCGGGGTGGCTCTTCATCATGAAGGGCGGCGGAGTCTGGCTGGGCGGCACGGCCGTCAACAAGGCCAAGTGGGATCACTTGGTGGCGGTCTACGACGGCACCAAAGCCACCTTCTACGTCAACGGGGTGGTGGCGGGCGCGGTAAATGTGGTGGACTACCAACCGACCACGACCAAGTCCGCCTTCATCGGCGCGATGCCCACCGGCGGCTACCTTTTCGACGGCAACGTCGATGAAGTGGCCATCTATGCCAGCGCGCTGACCGTGGAACAGATCACGAACCACTACCAAGTGGGGCTGGCCAACTTCCGCGCGGCCGAGATCGCCCCGGAGGTCACCCGCAACCCCGCAGCCACCACGGCGTTTGCCGGACGCGAAGCCAGCTTCAGCGTCGGGGCCGACGGCACCCTGCCCTTCACGTATCAGTGGTACAAAGGCAACACGCCGATCGCCGATGCCACCAACGAAGTGTACAAGTTCATCTGCCAGGAAGCGGACAACGGCGCGACCTTCAAGGTCAAGGTGACGAATCCGTTCGGCTCGGCCACCAGCGATGAAGCGACCCTGACGGTCGCCACCGACCTGACGGTCACCGGCCAACCGGCCAGCATCAGCCGCACGGTGGGCAGCACGGTGGCGTTCCGCGTTGTCGCGGGCGGCGCGTTGCCGATCTCGTACCAATGGTACAAGGGCGCCACGGCGATCTCCGGCGCCACCAACGATACGCTCTGGCTGGCAGGGATAAAGACCACCGACGACGCGTCGACCTACCACGCCACGGTGAGCAATCCCTGGACGAGCACGGACAGCGAGGAGGCTACCCTCACTGTGGTGGCGCGCGCCGTGACCGTGCCCCTGACCTCCAGCTACGCCAAAATGGTGGCGGCGGACGGCCCGGTGGCTTATTGGCGCTTGAACGAAGCCGACGGCAGTACGGTCGCCGTGGACGCGGTGGGAAGTTTCGACGGAGCCTACGAGGCTGGGGACGGCACGTTCACCTATGGCGTCGCCACCGGGGTTCCCGGCGAGACGGACAAGGGCATGGCCGTGAAAGCCAAGGCCCGGGTCGTCGTCCCGAACGCGCTGGAACTCAATCCGCAAGGGCCGTTCGCGGCGGAAGCCTGGGTCAAGCCCGCCTCCCTGGGGGCGAATGGCGAAGACTATCGCACGGTGTTCTCCTCGATGGGCCAGGAAGCGGGCCCGGCCGGCTGGCTGCTCTACCAACAGCCCGACCACACCTTTGCCTGGGTGATCTTCGGCAACAGTTGGTCGATCACCAAGTGGCTCTACGACACCACGCACACGGTCGAGGCCGACAAGTGGTATCACATCGTGCTGCAATCCGACGGCTCCGTGTTCGAGATGTACGTCAACGGCGAGCTCGTGGCCTCGGTGGAATGGAGCGAGTACTACGTGGCCACCTCGACCGGCAAGACCAACTTCGGCTGGCGCAGTGACAATGATTGGAAGCCGTTCGACGGCGCCATCGACGAAGTGGCCTTCTACAACAAGCCGCTCACGCAGGCGCAGATCATCGCCCATGCCCAGACCTCGGTGCGGATGAGCATCAAGGCCGAAGGCGCAAACGCGGTGATCACCTGGCCCGCTGGCACGCTCCAGCAGGCGGACACGGTGAACGGAACGTTCACGAACGTGGAAAACGCCACCTCGCCTTTCACGACTCCCGCGAGCGGCGCTGCCAAGTTCTATCGCGTGAAGCTGTAATTTGTCTCGGTTGGATGGAATCCCCGGGCCGGGATGGCAACATCCCGGCCTTTTTCTTTTCCGCTACGCCCACCCCCCGGGCTTCCTAGGACGAAGGCTCACAACAGACTGGCACCGCTTCCAACAGGAGCCGCGCAGGGTTCCCCCTCGATCGAGTGGGTCCCGGCGCGCAGGCGCGGCAGCCCGGGAGCCGCCGGTCGAAAATAGTTGTAATAGAACGGGGTGCCATCGACTTTCTTCAAGTAGTCAGACAAGATGCGCGAGCCTACTCCATCTGCCGCCGACCGATTCCTGGCGCTGCTCGAACCGCTCCAGCGGGAGCTCGAGGTCTACTGCCGGCGGTTGATCTGGGAGCCCCAGGAGGCGCCCGACGCCATCCAGAACGCGGTCCTGAGGGCCTTTGGAGCTTTCGACCGGTATCGGCCTGAGGCCAGCTTCCGGGCCTGGATGTTCCGCATCCTCACGAATGAGGTATTCACCCTGAATCGCCGTCACGCGCGGATCGCCCGGCATGAGTTCCAACTGGAGCCCGAAGAATTGGCGGAGTTGGCCCCCGCCGAGGACGAAAGCCGAGGCGGAGACGATCTACCCACCCCGGAGCAGTTGACGGAGACCCTGGACGAAACCTTGGTTGCCGCCCTCAAGACCTTGACGGACCCCGAACGCGCCACGCTGTTACTGCGAGCCATCGGCGGCTTCCGCTACCGCGACATAGCGGAAGCGCTGGACACTCCGCTGGGAAGCGTGATGGGCAACCTCTCCCGCGCGCGCCAGAAAATGCGCCTCGCCCTCGGCCGCGCCGCCCAAAGAAATCCCGCACTCGGAAAGCCCCCTCTATGAACTGCCAAGAAATCCGCGCTTTGGCCGGACCTTACCTGGACTCCGAATTAGACGTAACCACCACGAGCGAGGCCCAGCAGCACTTGGCAGCCTGCGCCGACTGTGCGCGCTGGTTTGCCACTGAAGCCGCCGCAGTCACGCGCATGGATGAGGCACTGCGGCGCGGGGAAGCCACTCCGACGATATGGCGCGATGCCGCGCGGTTGGTGAAGTCGGCCAGGAGCGAACAACCTGCCGGGCTGGCCCACGAACCAGCACCGGAAGCGGCTGCCCCGTGGTGGCGGGCCTGGCTCTGGCCAAACTGGCAGTTCTACGCCGGCCTCGCCGGCCTCTGGATGGTCATGCTGGCTGTTAACCTCCTCACGGCCTCCGGGCCGACCGTGGCGGCGCGACGGGACGCGCCGCCGTCACCGGAGACGAAGCAAGCCCTGGTGGAACAGCGGCGTCAGTTGGCGGAGTTGTTGGGGCAGGCGGAGGCGGCGTCTGAAGGTGTCGGCCGCCGGCCCGAATCCGCCCGACCGTCAGCCCCACCCTGGCGGGGAAGCCTGACCTTTCCACCCTCCAACCGTTCGGATGACGCCTTGCCGACAAGGCACGCTTGAGTCGCTCAGAACCACCGTCACGCCGATTCGCTTCAGCCAAGCCTCCTTATGAACGATTCCCTGAATTCCACCGCCCCCGCCGCGAGCGGTCCAACGCCCCAGCGCAGCCGCCGGCAGCGGCTGGTCCGTGCGCTGCGCGTGCTGCTCTGCGTCGCCGTATCCCTGGCCACCTTGGTGGCACTGTTCTATACTGAAGAGAATTGGCGCGGCAAGCGGGCCTGGGATGCGTACGCGCAGGAACTCACCGCCAAAGGCCGGGTGCTTGATTGTCGCTTAGTGGCCCCACCACCGGTTCCCGACGATCAGAATTTCGCCATGACCCCGCTGCTGGCCCCGCTCTTCGATTTTGAGCCCGGCACACAAACCTACCGGAACCGGGCCGCAGCAACCAACCTCTGGCCGTTCCCCAAGGATGAAATCAAGGAAGGCGACTGGCACCATGGGGTGAAGCTCGCGCAACCCGCGGCCACCGTGTTGGCGGCGCTCGGCCCCATCGAGCCCATGCTCGCCGAACTGCGAGTGGCCAGTGGCCGCCCGCACGCCCGCTTCAATCTCTGCTATGCGGCGGAGAATCCGGCAGCCATCCTCCTGCCTCACCTCAGCAAGCTCAAGGGCTCCGTTCGCGCGCTGAGTCTCCGTGCCAGCGCCAAACTGGCCCTGGGCGACGCTGACGGGGCGCTGGAGGATCTGAGGCTCGGCTTCTACTTGATGCACACCTTGCGCGAGGAACCCATCCTGATTTCCCATTTGGTGCGCTGTGCGCTAATCGATCTTCTCCTCCAACCGGTGTGGGAGGGGATGGTGGCGCACAGTTGGACGGATGCGCAGTTGCTCAGCCTGACCCAGACCTTGCAGGCACCGGACTTACTCGCGGACTATGGGCTGGCCATGCGCGGCGAGCAAGCGTTCGGCAACGGCATAATCGGCTGGATTCGCCGCCACCCGGGACGCCTGGATGACTTGCTGGACATGGGGGATCCTGATCAGAACTCAGTCAGGGATGCGGTGGTCATTTTGAACCTGATCCCGCAAGGCTGGCTGTACCTTGAGCAGGTCAGTTACAACCGGTTGTTCGAGGAGTTGCTCCGCCCTGGCTGCGACCCAGCAGCCCGGCGCATGGATCCGGCGCTGATCGATGGCCACGCCCGAGCCTTGGAGGCTTCGCTGGCGGGCAACGCGGGCCTGGCCCTGCTGAAGGAGCACCGCATGCTGTCCCGCATGCTTCTGCCCGCGTTGACAAAGCCCCCGCAACGCTTCGCCTACGCCCAAACGAGCCTCGACGAGGCGGCCCTGGCCTGCGCATTGGAGCGGCACCGTCTTGCCACCGGCCAGTTTCCGGAGACCCTGGCTGCGCTGGCCCCGCAGTACATCGCCCGCGTGCCAGCCGACATCCTCACGGGCGCACCGCTGAAGTACCGGCGCACAGAGCGGGGAGCGTTTCTGCTCTACTCGGTGGGCTGGAATCTGACCGATGAAGGCGGCGAACCCTCCCCGACGAAGGGCAAGCGAACCCAGGAGAGCAGCCGGGCACCGCACTTGGCGCAAGGCGATTGGTCATTCCGGGTGCCTTGAGGGGCGTTCCGGCCGAGCGATGTGCCGAGGGGAGATGGGCGCGACTTGTGAACATCGCCCCCCTCGACCGACCGTGAAACCAGACCGGACGTCCATGGGTTGCGAGGATTCCCGCAGCGCCCGGCGCCGGGTCGTCGCACGAAAGAAGGCGGGGCTCGCCGTGGCTACACCTTCTCCACCTTCTGGTAGACCACCATTTCGCCGCGCCCGCTGAGATCCCCAGGGTGGTAGCGCGGCATGGGGAACTCAGCCTGCTTGACCTGCACGGGACCGACCTTCTGGTCGACCAACCCGAGGGCAACGGCCACACCGTAGAGGATGGCCTCCGGACGAGGCGGGCAGCCCGGGATGTAGTAGTTGACCGGCACGACCTTCTCCACGGGACCGAGGACGCTATAGGTGTCGTGCCACAGGCCACCGCCGCACGCACAAGAGCCGATGGCGAACACGAGTTTCGGGGCGGGCATGGCGTCGTAGGCGCGGCGCAAGGCCTTGGCGGTCGCGCGCATGGCGGGTCCTTGGCAAAGCATGACATCGGCATGGCGCGGAGAGCCGACCAGCTTAATGCCGAAGCGCTCGGCGTCGTAGTACGGGGTCAGAACGTTCAGGACCTCGATGTCGCAGCCGTTGCAGCCGCCGCTGTTGGCGTGGTAGACCCAGAGCGACTTGGGGAACATCTTCTGGCAAAGGCGCTGGAGCATAAGGGCCTAGTCGAGGTCGATGTCGAGGTCGCGGACCGCGGCCTCGGAGGTGAGATAGGCGGTGGAACGGCGCACCCAGCGTTCGTGCTGGAGATCGTCGAAGCGATAGCCCTTGAGCTTCAACTGCTCCAGCGGGGTCGGCTCCTTGAAGCAGCGTCCGCAGCGCTGGCAGGTGCTCATGAAGAGCTCGAGGCGCTGCTGGAGGTCGCCGATCTGCGGGGTGGCATTCTCGAACTGCGGGCTCATCGTGATGGCCTTCTCGGGGCAGACGTCGGCGCACCGGCCGCAGTAAGTGCAGCGCCGGCCGAGGTACTGCAGGATGCGGATCTCCTGGCAAACATCGAACACGAGGATCTCCCGGGAAGGGCAGTTGTTGGCGCAACCGGCGCAGCCGATGCACTTGGCGGCATCGAAGAGCGGGCGGCCGCGAAAGCGCGGGGGCACGGCGGCAGGCTGGGCGGGATAGGGCAAGGTGACCTTGCCGGCCCGGAGACAGACCATGGCTTCCCGCAGTTTGCTCAGGAGTGACATAACTAGAGCCCGTAGCTGGCCAGGATCAAGGCGAGGAGGGCCACCGCCAGCATGCCCCCGAAGTACCGCACCGCCTGGTCGAGGCGATAGCGGGCGTGGGTGGCGGCGATCAGACCCACCGCGAGCACCAAGGCAAAGGTCTTGAGCCAAAAAACCAGCCAACCGAGCGGGAACGCGAGCGCCGAGCCCCATGGCACAAACAACGCGACGAAGAGGCCGCTGTAGACGACCAACTTCGCCATCTGCGTGTACTTGAAGAGGGCCAGCTTCGGGCCGGAGTACTCCATCAGAGAACCTTCCATGATTTCGGTCTCCGCCTCGGCGATGTCGAAGGGAACTCGCTGGACGAAGGCCGGGAAGGCCATGAGCATCAAGACCGCCATCAACAGGCCAGACACCGAAGCCCAACCGCCGCCGTAGACCGAGCCCGCCAGGACGGTATTGAGCGCGAACGAGCGCGCATGCACCGCGCCGATCAGGATCGCCACGGCAAAAAGCGGTTCCAGAAGCATCATCGCCATCATCTCGCGGTTAACGCCGAGCAGCGAGTAGGCGGACCCGGCAGCCATGCCTGCCAGGAGCGTGGCGATGCCGCAGAGCGTCAGGAGATAGATGAGCAGCAGGCTGTCCGCCACCTCTCCGAGTGGAGCGGACGCGCCCATCGGCAGGAACGCCGCGACCGCCAGCACGCTGCCCAAAGCCAGACAGACTGCGGCCCGCTGCATCGCCGGGACTTCACCCGACTCGATGTCCTCCTTGCCCAGGAGCTTCAGCAGGTCGAAATAAGGCTGGCGCAACGGCGGGCCCTGACGCGATTGCAGGCGGGCGGTGAGCCTGCGCAGCACGCCCTCGCAGAACGGGGCCACGAGCAGCACCAGGCCCACGTTAAGTAGCGTACCGAGAATGATCCAGGTCCAATGGCGCAGCATGGTCACCTCTTGAGTTGGCGCGTCAGGGCGAGGAGTTCCTCCTGGGTATAGACGCGGGTGGAGCCGGAACGGAGATCGATGGTTTCGAGCCGGTCAGTGCAAGAAAAGCACGGATCGATGCTCCCCAAGGAAATCGTCATGTCGGCCAGCGGCTGGTCCTTGATCATGGCGGGGATACCCTGGAGGTTCTGGTAAGTGGGAGCGCGAACACGCCAGCGGCGGGGACGGTTGTTCTCGCCGGTAATGACGAAATGGTGGCTTTCGCCGCGCGGGGCTTCCACCGAGGACATCCCCATGCGACCCACCGGCAGTTCGTCCGTAGGCGCCTCCTGGAGAGGGCCGGCGGGCAGTTTGGCGAGGCATTGGCGGATGATCCGGATGGACTCGAACACCTCGCGCAACCGCACCAGCAGCCGCGACCAGACGTCGCCACCGGGCTCGACGATGACATCGAATTCGACGCGGTCGTAGGCGGCGTACGGATGATCGCGCCGGCAATCGATATCCGCGCCCGCCGCCCGGGCTACCGGGCCGATGAGCGCGGCCCGCTTGACGAGGGCCGGACTGGTCACGCCCACGCCCTCGGTGCGGCGCCGGATATTGCGGTCGCCACTGACGGCCTTGAAGACCGCGCGCCACTCCGTTTCCAACCGGTCGAGCACCCCCTGGAGTTCCGCGCACAACTCGGGCGTCAGGTCCCAGCGCACCCCGCCGATCACGCAGAGGGCGTAGGTCTTGCGGTTGCCGCTGATCTTCTCGGCGATCCACATGACGGGTTCGCGGATGCGGAAGCACTGCATGAAGAGAGTGTCGAATCCGACGATATGGCAGGCCAAGCCCACCCAGAGGAGGTGGCTATGGAGGCGCTCGAGTTCGAGCATGATCGTCCGGATGAACTCGGCGCGGGGAGGCACCCTCAGCGCCGCAGCCTCCTCGACCGCCTGGGCATAGGCGACGTTGTGGACGCAGCCGCAGATGCCGCAGATGCGCTCCGCCGCCATCGGGATGTCGTTGTAACCCAGCACCGATTCCGCCAGCTTTTCGATGGCCCGGTGCGCCATGAAGCCCCGGTACTCGCAGCCTCTGACCATCTCGCCATCCACATAGAGGCGGAAATGGGTGGGCTCGTCGAGAGTGGGATGGAACGGCCCGAACGGCACCACCATGCAACCCTCGGGAGGATCGTCGAAATGGAACTCGCGGTCGGGATCGAAGTCGGGTGGAACGTAGTCCCACGGCAGGTCTTTCCGAAGGGGATGGACGCCCTCCGGCCAGCCATCGGGCAGCACCAAGCGTTTGGGGTAGACGTGCCCGCGCGGTTCGATGCCGAGCAGATCCTGGAACTCCCGCTCCGCCCAGTTCGCCGCCGGCACCACGGTCGAGATGCTGTCGATGACTGGCGGGTCGCCCTTAACGTGGCAAAGCAGGCTCACCAGGAGGTGCTCCCGGTCGAAGGCAAAATTGTGGGCCACCAGGAAGGCCCCCGCGTAGGGCCGGTCGTCTGACCCAATGCTGATGACGTAGCGCGCATCGAGTTCGTTGAAAACGTGGTCGCAGACCTCCCGGATGCGGCCGGGGTCCAGGAAAGCGAGCAAGCGGCGCGGCCCGGGGACATCGGCCCGGAGGACGGCCGGGCCGAACCGTTGCTTGAGGCGATAAAGGAGGTCGCGCGCGGGCATAGGTCAGTGGGAATCGTTTGTGGACGCTGGCGGCGCGGCGGCAGCGGGCGGACGTGGAGCGCCACCCAGCCAGGGCAACAGGTGCTTGATGTCGGCGTAAAGATGGCGGGCACGGAAGCGGTTGGCCTCGGCTTGGCGGGCGTAGCCGCAGAGCCAGGGGGCGTCCTGACGTCGTTTGGCACCGCCCAAGCCAAGCAACCAGGAGGCAAACGCGAAGGTTCCCGCCAGCAGCACCAAAATCACAAGTGGCGCGAGGACCGTCCCCCCGCCAAGCCCATTGACCCCGGAGATGGCATCGCCGTGGAAGGGCTTGACCGCCGCCATGAGTCCCCCAAGGCCCTGCTGGCTGGCGAGCAGTGCCTTGCGGACCAAGCCATAGCCCAGCATGGGCATCAGCCCCATGCCGAGGCAAACCGTGGCCAATGCGAGTTGGGCGGCGCGCATGAGCCCGCTGACCTCGAGGGAATCCCGGCGCCCCGCTCGATCCGCCACGAGCGTGCTGGTTCGGGAGAGGAATATGCTGCCGTAGAACTTCATGAGGAGCGCCAGGGTCATGGCGCTGGTGAGAATCGCCACGGCCGCGCAGACAGGCAGCCAGCGCACACCCGCGCCCGCCTGGCTGGCGGCCTGGTAGATGCCCCATTTGCTGGCGAAGCCGCTGGTCAGGGGCGCGCCGGCGATGGAAAGGGAGGCGATGAGCGCGGTGGCGCCCGTGAGCGGCATCAGGCGCAGCAGACCGCCGAGCTTGTTCATGTCCTGCGTCCCCGTGGCGTGCAGCACCGAGCCGGCGTTGAGGAACAGCAGGCTCTTGAAGACGCCGTGGTTCAGAGTGTGGAAGAGCGCGCCGTAGAAGGCCGCAACGCCCACGGTGCGCTCAAGCGGGTCCGCCGAGGGCAGCAGCGCCAGGCAAGCGCCGAGGCCGAGCAGGATATAACCGGCCTGACCGATGCTGGAGAAGGCGAGGAGCCGCTTGGATTGCTCCTGCCGCAAGGCGAGGAACGTGCCGGTAAACAGGGTCACCGTGCCCAGCAGGGCCATCAGGGCGCCCCAACGGGCAGCAGGGTAATCGGCCAGCGAATCGGCCGGAACCAGCCACAGAAAATACCGCATGAGGCCGTACACGCCGGTTTTGATCATCACGCCCGAGAGCAGGGCGCTCACCGGCGACGGCGCGGCGGGGTGGGCGTCCGGGAGCCAGATCTGGCCGAAGGGCCACATGCCCAGCTTGATGCCGAATCCAATCAGAAAGAGCCCAAAAGCGGTGGCGACCAAGGCGGGGTGCTCCTTGAGCAGTCCGCCGATGTGATGGTGGACCGCGTCGAAATCGTAGCGCATCAGGCGCTCACCGGAACCGGAAACCGCCTCGGTGGTGGCCAGCAGGCCGGCGCCGATCATCGTGGCGAAACAGGCCACCTGCATCATCCAAAGGTAGGTGTTGGCGGCACGGGCGTTCTCCGGATGGCGGCGCTCGTAGCGGATGAGCGCCCATCCGGTGAAGGTCATCATCTGCCAGAAGACGAAGAAGAAATACATCATGTCCGTGGTGCTCACGAGCCCGTACATGGCGGCCACGAACAACAGCAGGCAAGGGTAGTACCGTCCCACCCCGTGCTCGTGGTGGTGACTCATGTACTCGATGGAATAGCACGAGGCGGGGATCGCCACCACGGCGATCAGGCTGAGGAAAATCGCGCTCAGGCCGTCGACGTACACCCGCAGGGCGAAGCCAATGGCGGGAACGCTCAGGAACGTAATGGCCTCACCCGCGCCATTCCAGAGCACCGAGATCGACCCTTGCAGCACCAGCAGACTCGAGGCGGCCACCGCCATGAACGCCAGCCAACCGGCCGCAAGCGGACGGCGGCGGAAGGCCAAAGCCACCGGCGCGCCCAACAGGCAGATCAGCATGGCGGCCACGACGGCTTTTTCGGGCGTGACGATCATGACGGCAAGAGTCCAGAGGCTTCCATAGGTGAACGAGTCTCGCCGGTTGCCACCACCAGGGTGCGGAGACACTCGACCGTGGCACGCACCGCCGGGGTCAATGAACAAGCGGAGCAACCTTCGCAGCCGGGCTGGGATACCCCGGCCTCCGCGGCATCCGGGGAAGGAGCCGCGAGCGTGGCAGGCTGGATCGCCAGCGCCCAGGCGCGGGTGCGTCCCTCACTTTCGACCCACTGCGCGAGCAAGCCCAAGGAAAGCTTGTGAGTGGAGCATTGGGGGAATCGCGAGCGCATCTCCGAGGCGTCCAGCAACGCCGCCGCCCCAGGTGAAGCGCCCATCTCGACCGCGTCGAGCAACACCAGGTGATCCATCCCGGCAAACTCGCGACGGGCCAGCCACCGTTCCGGGGACTTCTCTGCGACGTTCACGCCAGGGACTCCCGCCGCCGCCAGTTGACGCGCCAAGCACAGCCCGGCCGCATCGTCGCCCCAGAGCGTGTTGCCCAGGCCCAGGAACCCCACCCTGCCCTGCCAGAGCGTCCGCATGCGTTGGAGCAAGTCCGCCATCAGATGTCCTCCCCCAGTTTCTTGATTTGTTCGAAGGTGAACACCGGTCCGTCCACGCAGACATAGGCCACCCCGATGCAGCAGTGGCCGCACTTCCCCACGCCGCACTTCATATATCGCTCAAGGGTCGAGACAATATCGCGGTCTTGAAAGCCCATCGCGGTCAGATCCTTGATGACGAAGCGAAACATGATCGGCGGACCGCAGACGAAAGCCGTGGTATCCTTGACCGGGACCTCGACCCCGGGCTGCTTGAAGAGGCTGCCCACCACTCCCACGTGGCCGGTCCAGCCCGCCTCGGTGCGGTCCACTGTAAGATGGCAGTCGACCCCCGCAGACCGCTCCCATGCGCGGAGATTCTCGACGTACATGAGCTCGCGCGGGGTCTTGGCGCCGTAGAAGATCTGAATGCGCCCGAACTTTTCCCGGTGCGCCAGGGCGTAAATGATGCAGGAGCGCAGCGGAATCAGCCCGATGCCCCCCGCCACAAACACCAGGTTGCGCCCGTAATAGGCCTCCATGGGGAAGCCGTTGCCGTAGGGACCGCGCACAGCGAAGCGATCTCCGGCCTTGAGCCCGTGCAGGGCGGCGGTGGCACTGCCCACCTGGCGGATGGTGAAAAAGGTCTCGCTCTCCGTCGGGCTCGGGGGCAACGAGGCGGGGAATTCGCCGATCCCGAACAACGATACCTGGGCGAACTGGCCGGGCCGGAACCGCCGAAACGCCGCCTGGTCGGCCGGATCCTCGAAGTGCCAGAAGAAGGTTTTCACCTCCGCGATCTCGTCCACGACCCGATCGAGGATGGCGATCTTCGGCTGGTAAATGTTGTCAGTGGGCGGGTGCATGCGGTTCCGTTTCGGCCGAAGCGCGCCGGATCATCTCGACCACACTGGGCATGCCGACGTCGCCGTGACAGACAGCGGCGCAGCGGCCGCAGCCGACACAGGCCACGGTCAACTCACGCTGGATGAAGTAGTGAGCCAGTTTGCGGAAGAAGCGGCGGTTACGACGGTCATGCACCGCCCGGCGGGGGTTGAAGCCGCCCGCCATGCGGGTGAAGCCGTTGAGAGCACAGGCGTCCCACAGGCGGACGCGCTCAATTTCGTTGGGTCCCACCCGGCGATCGCTCACGGTGAAGCAGGTGCAGGCCGGGCAGACATAGGTGCAGCCGCCACATTCGAGACACCGGTTGCCGATCTCGGTCCAGGTCTTCTCCAGAATCTTGTCCTGCGAGACGTACCGCACGGTCGCCGGGAACCAACTGGTCGTGGTCTTGAAACGGCGGCGCACCTCGTCGAGGATCTGGCGGCGGCGCTCGACATGCTCCGTCGTCGCGGGGCGGAAGATCGGATCGGCGAACAATGCTTCGCCGCGCGGCGACCCGGCCACCGCCATGAACACGTCCCCCAAGTCCATCAACTGGAGATCGAAGTGGTCGCGCGCGGCAGGGCCGGTATCCGCGCAGACACAGAAGCAGATGTCGTCGATGTCCCGATCCGGATCGCTGCAAACCACATTCACCAGGAAGAGGTTCTGGCGGCGGCGCTCATAGTAGGTGTCGCGGAAATCGCGCCCCAGAAAGAAACGGTCCTGGTGGTAGATGCCCGCGACATCGCAGGAACGGATGCCGAAGATGGCGCGCTTGGTCTCGGTATAGGTCGGTTGGATATCCAACTGACCGGCTGCCTTGTTGACCAGAAACAACCGTTCGATCGAAGGAAGGACAAACCGCTTGGGCGGATAGAAAGGATTGGGGGTGTGGATTTGGATCTGATCGCGGTTGAGCTCGGTCACGACATCGAAGTAACTGTCGCGCCCACGTCCGCAAAACGGCGCGTAGACCTCGTACTCCCGGCGGAGCAGATCCACGATCTTCAGGACATCCGCAGGGTTGAGAATCCGGGCGCGCATACCATCAGGCCTTTTCGATGCGGACGTGGACCGGCCGGCTGGGATTGCCGGTATTCACCGCCAAATGCCCCAGAATCTGCTTCTCCACCTCGCGGACGAAGAACGGCACGAAAATCGTGCCGGGGCGGACCTCGGGCGTGACGCGGGCCACGGTCAGCGCCGAGCCCTCACGTGCCACCAACCGCACCTTGCCGCCGTCCCGAATGCCGGCGGCCTTGGCATCCTGGTCGTTGACCTCGACAAAGCCCTCCGGGTAATCGAGCAGCAACACCCGCAACTCGCGCCGGAGCGTTTCGCTGTTCTTCACCAGGACATTCTGGTGCCAGTAGTAAAGCGAGTTGCCGAAGATCAACGCCAACGGGAAGTCCGGCGAAGCCCCCCGCACGGCAGGCGGCGGTTGGACCGGCATGAAACGGAAGGCGCGCCCGGGAATGCCGTCCTCGAACAGCAGGCGTGTGCCCAAGGGGCGGTCCTTGGTGCAAGGCCACTGGCGGCCATATTCGCGGCCCAAATTGGCATGGTCCGCGCCGCCGTAGCTCGGCGCGACTTCCCCGATCTCCTCCATGACATCCGCGGCCGATGCGTAATGCCAGTCCGCGCCCGCCGCGCGGGCGACGCGAACCAGTTGCTCCCAAGCGGGCATGGGCCCCGAAGGGGGTTGAATGACTTTGCGTGCCAGTTGAATGCGCCGGTCCGTGCTGGTGAAGGAGACCTGCTCCTCGCCAAAAGCCACGACCGGCAGCACCACGTGCGCGAACTGGGCGGTGGCCGTCATGAAGAGGTGCTGGACCACCACCAACTCGAACTCCTGCAGGATGGCGGAGGCGTCGCAGAACATCGCGGTGGTTACCGGATCGTACCGCAAGAGCCAAATGGCCTTGGCGCCGTGCCGCGAACCGTTGCCCAACAGCCCGCGCGCGCTCAAGCCCGGCGCGGCCGGCAACGGGGTCCGCCAAGCCTGCTCGAACCGCTTCCGCCCGGCGGCATCCTCCACGGGGACGTACCCGGGCAGGCGGTCGGGCAGCATGCCCATGTCACACACGCCTTGGAGGTTGTTGTGCTCCGTCAAGGCGTACACGCCGGAGCCCGGCCGGCCAATGTGGCCGGTCAGGAGCACCAGGTTCATCATGGCCCTCAGGCTGTCAGCGGGCCGGAACTCGAGACCGGTCGAGTACATGATCGAGGCGGTCCGGGCGTTCGCGTAGGCGAGCGCGGCGGCCTCGATCAAATCCGGGGGCACACCGCAGGTTTCGGCGGCGGTGAGAAGATCGAAGGCGCCCACCGATTCAAGGAAGACCTCGTAGTCGCGGCAGTGGGCCTTGATGAAGGGGAGGCGGGCCAGGCCGCGGTCCGCGATCACTTTGGCCATGGCGCCGTAGAGGAGGATGTCCGTGCCGGGCTTGGGCTGGAGCAGAAAATCGGCATGTTCCGCCACCCGGTGGCGACGGGCATCGATTACGATGAGTTTAGCCCCTTTGAGCTTGGCCCGCATGACCCAGCCGCCGATGGTGGGCAACTGCATCCCCAAGTCCACGCTGTCCACCAGGATGACCTCGCTCTCGAGCAGTTCGCCGATGGAGTTGGTCGAGGCCGGCAGGCCGAGCATCTCGAGCAAGACCTTGAGACTGTTGTTGCAGTAGACGCCGGCGCCGTGGTCGACGTTGTTCGTTCCCACCACCGCGCGCGCGAGCTTCTGCAGCAGATAGCTTTCCTCGTTCGAGCAGCGCGGCGAGTTGTAGAAGGCGCAGGCGTCGGGACCGTGGCGATCCCGAATTTCGCGCAACCGCCGGGCCACGAACTCGAGCGCTTCCTCCCACGAGGCCGGCTCAAAGCCCTGCGCCCGCCTGATCAGCGGGGACTTGAGCCGATCCGGGGAACTCGCCACCTCATGCACGTGCCAGCCCCGGACGCAGATCCGGCCTTCGTTGCTCGGATGGGACATGCTCGGGTAGGCCCCGGTGATGCGATTCCCGTCCGTCTCGAGGTACAGGCCGCAACCCACGCCACAGAAGGTGCAAGTGGTCAGTTGGGGTGCCATGGTGACGCCGCCGGAGTCCGCCCCGGCAGTCAGTGCGAGCTAGCTCGGGAAACGCCGTGCGGGGGTGAGCGGCAGCCTTGAACTCGCGGGAAGAAAGCTCCGGCGCCCGGCCTTGGTTTCCCAGTTACATCCTTCAGGGGCTCTCATTGCTATTCGTATAGTGAGAACCTGCACTTATTGCAAGTCCAGAACCGCGATTTCACGAATTTTTTCCTTATTAGCCATCATGCTGCCGCCGAGGCGCTTCATGAGGCGACCACCGCCGCGCTTTCGCAGGAAGCGGCCCGGGCCGCGTCCGGCGGCGGAAGACGCACGCGGGCGAAGTGACGGCACGCCAACCAATGTCAGAGCGCCGCGCGGGGCGCGTCATGGGCGGCAAAACCGCTTGCCTCGCGGATGGGCTCCGCGCCACCATGGCGTCATGTTTACAGGCATCGTCGAAGAAGCCGGAGTAGTTGAATGGGTCACGCCCACGGAGAAGGCGGTCGAACTGACCATCCGGCCGAGGGTTTGCGGCGCGGGTTTGAAGGTGGGCGACAGCCTGGCGGTCAACGGCTGTTGCCTGACCGTGGTGCAGATGAGCGCGCGCGGCAAGCGGAAGCTGGTGCGTTTCGATCTGCTGCGGGAAACGTGGGATCGCACCAACCTGCAATACGTTCAGCCCGGCTCCCTCGTGAACCTCGAACGCGCGATGAAGGCCTCCGACCGCATCGGCGGCCACTTCGTCACCGGCCATATCGACGGCATGGGCCGCATCACCCGCTGGGAGCGTTCGGGCAAGGACTGGGTGCTGGACCTCGAACTCCCCGCCGAACTGCGGCGCTACGTCGTGTTCAAAGGCTCGATTGCCGTCGACGGGATCAGCCTGACGGTGGCGGAGACCCTGCCGACCGGCCTGCGCATCTGGATCATCCCCCACACCTGGGAAGTCACGGCGCTGCGCGAGCGCAAGGTGGGCGACTTCGTGAACCTCGAGGCGGACATGCTGGGCAAGTACGTCGAGCAACTGCTGAAGAACATGCAGCTTACCGCACCCGCCCGCGTGCCGGCGCGGCGTCCGAAGAAGTGATCGCCCCGGGTGCCCGCGCGGTCTACTTCGTGGCCTGGTCCGGGGTCAGGTCGTAGACCCGCACGTAGTCGACCAGGAACAGGTCGGGCAGTGTCGCCTTGCGAATGTCTCCCGCCCAATCGCCGATTTCCTCGGTCAACTTGAGGTACTCGGGCACCTGGGAAACGCCGCCCGCGCTCGTGCGCCACACCTCCTTGCCGTCAACGTAGAAGACGTATTCGGCCGGTGACCACCAGAGACCGTAAGTGTGAAAGCCCTGGGTGACGGCGGACAGGGTCACGTTGGTGCCCGCGGAGCGATGGTCCTTGCCGTAGCCGTCCCAGTGGAGGTTCATGGTGAGGCGTCCGTCGCGCCAGGGCATCTCGACGATGTCGATTTCCGTCCCGTCGCGGCCGCCGTCCCCCACCTTGCCCACGCCCGGCGCCATCATCCAGAAGGCCGGCCAATGCCCCGGCTGGGTGGGCATCTGGCAGCGCGCCACGTAATAGCCGAAGGCATGCTCGAACTTGCCCAGGGTGCGCACCGCGCCGCTGGTGAAGCGCTCGCCGTCCCGCGCCGTGCGCAGCGCCAGGTTGCCTTTGCCATCGAGGTACGCGTCAGCCTTGACCCAAAAGCCGTCGCGCCGCTTGGAATCGCCGATGCGCTCCCACTTGGTCTCGTCCAACCGGGTCCCGT
>CAYYMW010000068.1:18752-22072 GCA_964472515.1 uncultured Verrucomicrobiota bacterium
CCGTCGAACTCATCGTGCCAGGCCAGTTGCCACTTCTGACCGGCGGGCGGGGCGGGCAGCGTTTCCCCGTCAGCCGCGATCAGCGCGGGCACCCCGCTCAACAGGAGGCCCGCGGCCAGGAGCATTGTCTTCATGGGGAAAGGTACTTACCACACCCCCTCGATCCAGGACAGGGAAAACCGCCGCGCCGGCGCATCACAGTTTGCATTTCCGACGGCCCCTTACTAACGTGACGCCCGCGCTTCCCCAACGGGGGGGGCGTCTGTTTTTGACCATACGCAAATGAAACCAGTCTACCTCAAGGGAATGGCTCTGAGCCTGGCGCTCCTGCTCGGCATGAGTTCGCTGGCCGCCGCGGACCGCAGCGGCACGCCCGCCGCCAAGAAGCCGGCCAAACCGGCGGCCAAAGCCCCCGCCAAAACCGCCGCCAAAGCCCCCGCCAAAACCGCCGCCAAAGCCCCCGCCCGGAAGGGCGTCATCTCACGCGATCCCTATATCGGGGCCATCGCGCTCGACGCGGACAGCGGCCAAGTGCTCTTCGAGAACCAAGCGGACACCCGGTGTTACCCCGCCAGCGTGCTCAAGCTCATGGACCTGCTGATCATCCTCGAACGCATCGAGCGGCAGCAACTCTCCTTTCAGGACACGGTCACGGTCAGCCCCAAGGCCTCCCGGACGGGCGGTTCGCAAGTCTACCTGGCCGACAAGGAAACGTTCACGGTGGACGAACTCCTGTACGCCCTGATGGTCAAGTCCGCCAACGATGCCGCGGTGGCGCTGGCCGAGCGGGTGGCGGGTTCGACCGACGCGTTTGTCGTGCTGATGAACCAGCGCGCCCGCGAGCTGGGGATGACCAACACGGTCTTCCAGTCCGTGCATGGCCTTCCTCCGGGGGCCGGCCAGCAGCCCGACGTTACGACGCCCCGGGATTTTTCGCGGCTCTGCCGCGAAGTCCTACGGCATCCGGACACGCTGCGCTACACCTCGACCCGCGAGCGTCCGTTCCGTCCGAACGGAGGGAAGAAGATGGTGCTGATGCAGACCCACAATCACCTGTTGGGTCACTTGGACGGATGCGACGGGCTGAAGACGGGCTACATCGAGATTGCCGGTTTCTCGATCGCCGTTACCGCCAACCGCGCGGGTCGGCGGGTGGTGGTCCTAGTGATGGGCAGCAAGGACCGGAAAGTGCGCGACGCCAAGGCGGCGGAGATCGTCAACAAGGCCTTCGCGGCGCTGCCCGCCGCGCCAATCGCGGTGCCGATGATGCCTCCCGCCAACGCGCTTGGGACGCCTTCGGCGCTGCCGGCCCCGCCGCCGGGATGGGGCGCTCCCGCGCCGCTCCCCGCGCCACCCGCCGCGGCACCGCGAAAGTAAGCCCCGAACAAGCACGAAACGCATCGCCGGGCAGCCTCGCCCCGGCGATGCGTTCGTTCGAAAAACGGGCTTGAGCTAGAACGTCACGCCGATGCCGGCCACAATCTTCAGGTCGTTCTCCTTGCGACCGGGGGCGGGCTCGTTGTCGTAAGTATCCTGCACCTTGGCGTTGAGCGACACGGTTTCCGTGATGTTCGCCTGCACGCCCAGCTCGGCGATCAGCAGGTAGTTCGAGAAGCGGTCCACCTGCGGAATCCACTCGAGGGACTGCCACAACTTGGCCGTCTTGCTGAGTTTCTGCTCGAACCGTTCCGCCACCCGGAGGGTCATGTAATCGTCGTCGCCGGAGCCCAGTTTCTCATAGACGTAGCCAGGACCGACTTCCGCGCTCAGCCGGGTGTTGTCGTTCTTGATGAAGTAGTAGCCTACGCCGGGGCTGACCATGACCCGCATCTCGACGTCCGCGACCGCGTCATGCAGCACCTCGGCGCGGAGATATCCGTAGAGCTTGTCGAAGACCCGGTTGTACTGGCCGAAGACCCGCCCGGACTCCACGTTCTTGACGCTGTCGTTCTTGCCGTAATACCCGTCCAAGCCGGCCGAGATCTCATGCTTCTCCATCTTTTTCTGAGTGATCACATTGGCATTCAGCAGGACGGTGTCGCTGTTCCCGCGCGTCACGGTAGCCCCCAAGGAGGCGGTCGTCTCCCATTTGGGCTTCTTCGGCTCCGCGGGCGCGGCCGCGGTTTGAGCCAGGAGGCTGCCAGTCCCGATGGTCGTGACGGCGAGGCAGAGAGCAAGGGTTTGAGATTGCATGGATGGTAGTGTACGCATGGTTCGTTCGAGTGCTGCGACTATGTTAGTGCAGGGTCGCCGGGCGTCAAGTCAAAGGGACTGTCTGGCCGCCCTCGGGCGCGAGCCGGAAGCGCCATTGGCAGAAGCACTCCCGGGGATGCGGATCGGGTGGGGCAAAGAGGCACTCCACGGTGATCCGGGAATCGATGGCGTGGGCGAAGTTCGTGAACTCGGCCCGGTGCATCTCTTTGCAGACGTACTCCCCCAGGCCGCGCTTGAGCCGGGCCTCCTGCGTCGGACACGAGGGGACGGAAATCCGCACCTCATCGGCAAGCTCCTCGATGCGGTAGCCCACCAGGAGGCACCAGGGAAACAAGCGCAGCGCCTGGACGAAGCCCTGGAGCCCTTTGGCCTCGATCTGGAAGCGGCGCACCAGATCCTTGGCGGCCATGCCGGCCACCCGGCCCCACACCTGCTCGTTGAGCTTCTCGGCGGCCGGCTGGCCGTAGGTTTCGGTCGCGTAGATGAACCAAAAGGCGTCGACCACGCGGTAGTGCCAGAGCAGAAACTCGAGATACTGGCGCAACTCGGGGGCTTCGAGCTTTTCAAAGGCAGGGACATTCATGATGGCACGGGCTTCGCGGGCGGCGCGATGGCCGGTGCGAAGAGCGTGCCGTGACGATAGCGAACCGCCTCCCATCCGTACAGGGCGATCCTGCGAATATCCGCAGAAGGGGTTTGACGCCACCCGACCGCCGTTGCCACAATGCCAGCCGCGCTGAGCGCCTTGTGGACGTTGCGAGCCAAGCCACCGCCTCCGGCCAGTGTTCCGGCGGGGCTGCCACCCACCACCCGCGCGGCGTCAGACCGCCCAAACCAGCGAAGCCACCATGAACCAGAATCCTCTCCCCAAATACCGTCGGGTCCTTCTCAAACTGAGCGGCGAAGCCTTGGGCGGCGAAGCCGGGATCGGCATTTGTCCGGAGGTGGTCCGGCAAATCGCGGTCGACCTGGGCGAGGTGCGGGCGCTGGGGGTGGATTTGGTGATCGTGGTCGGGGGCGGCAACATCTTTCGCGGCCAGATCGGCAGCCAGCGCGGCGTGGAGCGCGCCACGGGCGATTACATGGGCATGCTCGCCACGGTGATC
>CAYYMW010000069.1:0-22023 GCA_964472515.1 uncultured Verrucomicrobiota bacterium
CCCTGCTCAGCGGTTGGTTCGACGCCTTCTGGAAAGCCCACGCCGCCAAAGGAAACGAAAGCTGCCTCCCCGCCTGAAAACTTCCCACCAGCCTGCGATGCACCCACCCGGCCGCGAGCCGCCAGAATCGGTTTGCCGGCCGGAGTGACCCCGGGGTAAAGTGAGGTCGATGACGGACCTCATCGACACCGTTCGCCGTTGCCAGCAAGCCGGCTCCCCCGAGGAGCGCACTGCGGCATGTGACGAGGTGATCCGGACGATTTCTCCCAAGCTCCACCTCTACCTTTGCTCGGAGTTGGAGCCCGCGTGGGTGGAGGATGTCCACCAAGAGGTCTTGATTGGCGTCGCCACGGGGCTGCGCGGTTTCCGGGGCACAACCGAGCCCGAGTTCTGGGGTTGGTGCTTTGGGATCGCGCGCCATAAGGTCTGCGATGCAGTGAGCCGCAAGCAACGAACCAAGGAACGGTTCATCTCGGTGGATGAAGAGCAACTGCGCCGGGCCGTTGAGGTCACCGCCGCCGGACAGGCCCTGCCCCAGGAAGAGGCGGCGGAGGTGGAGGAAGCCCTGTTCGTGCTGGCGAGGCTGGGCGAGCCTTGCGCGGGCTTGCTGCGTCTGCGCTATCTGGTTGGCCTGAGTCTTGAAGCCGTCGGGATGGCCTACGCGCTTTCGCCGGATGCCGCCCGCATGAAAGTCAACCGGTGTCTGGATCGCGCCCGCGAACTTCTCGAGCAGAAAGGCTGATGATGTCCGACCCTGAAAAATCGTTGGAGACCCTGGGCCGACGGGTTCGGGAAGGCTGGGCCAAGCTCCACCCGGTAACGGAGAAGCAACTGGACGCGGTCCATGAAGCCTTGGCGGAGCGGGACCGGCGGGAGCAGGCTGAACACGAGGCCGCCCAGCAGAGCCAGGGTCACGCTCAAGACCACGACCGGGACAAAGAGCAGGACCACGGGCACAGTCATTAGCCGGGGGTTCTGCCAGCCAACTGGCGCAGAGCGTAGCCATCCAGCAGGGCTTGGCGGGCGGCGGTGCCCACACTGCCACCTTCTTCGATCAAGGCGCGTTGGAACGGGGAGGCTTGGGTCAGCACGTCGGCTTCCAGTTGCTGGCGCGCTTCGATGGTGAGGGATTCCCAGAAACCCGTGATCGCTTGCTGGCGCGCGGCTTCCTGCAACTGCTCCCTCGCGGTCCGGCGCGCCTGGCGGTCAGCGGCTTGGCGCTGGCGCTCGGTGGCTTGACGTTCCCTTTCGCGAAGCACCGTGGGACTGACGAAGTTCTTCGGTGGTGCGTACGCCTGTTTGATGGAACTGAGGAGGAAGCCAGGCGGGTTCCGGGAGACCCGCTGGTCTCCTCGCGCCACGAGCCAATCGAACACCTCCACCTGAGCTTCAATGCGGGCGGCCGGGTGGCTTGAAACCGTCCGCCCTGCGACCGCCGGGGTAAGCCCGCGTTGGATCAAGGCCTCGACGAGCGGCGACGGCGAAGGGAGGGTTGTCGCCTCCGGCGCGGGGAGGGCCACCGTTGCGCCCCGCCGTTGCAGGGTGATGGACCATTCGCCCGCGCGCACCTTCCGGAACCGTCCTCCCTCCGGCGACGGCAGAAGGTAGCCCCGGTCCTCCAGTTCCCGCAGGGCGGGTCCCAGCTTGCGCTTGAGGTTGGCGGTGTCGTACACCCGCGAAAGACCGACATGTTCCCAGGCCAGTTCGTGCAGATCGAACTCCCAGCGGGGCCGGTGGTAGAAGCGCTTGTCGAGGAACCGGTAGAGCCGCTTGGCCACCATGCTTTCCAATCCCTGGTAGAACTCGAAGTCGAGGCTCTTGAGGTTGCCCTCCCGGAAACTGCGGAACAAGACCTCGTTCCATACGAAAAGGGACTGCTCCGCGCGGCCCGTCCGGTGGCAAAGCCAGACGTTGTCGAGGACGTGGAAGGTCTCATCCATCCAGCACTGGCGGGCCTTGTTCCACCACGCGTTGGCGTAGTCAAGGGTGACGCCGGTCCAGCGGCGGAGCGACCCGGCCAGGCGGCTGTAACTGCGGGTTTCGTCCCGCCAGCCCAGCAGGTGGATCAACTGGTAACGGGTGAACGGAACCTTCCGGTCGGCGAACTGGTGCTGGCGGGTGAGTTGGATGAGCCCCAGCAGGACATCGTCGTCGAGGGCGGTGGGCAGGCCGTAGGCCTCCGACGCGGTGACCGTGAGGCAACGGGACACGGTCTCCCGGCGGGTTTCGTCCCAGACCTCGTCGGCAAAGCGGATGGTATTGATCCCCGGGGCCACCCGGTGGGCCAAAGCGCAGAGCGGGAACTCCGCCAGGTTCAATTCGTCGCGGCCATCGGCCGGGGGTGGTTTCATAGGTTCAATTGGGATGCGCTCGGTCGGGTTCACGATTCGTCTGCCTCCAGAAAAAGCAACAACCGGGGCTGTTGTTGTAGGTTATAAGAACAGAGTTAGAAGTTACCGCCGGAATTCGCCAGCGATCCCGCCAGGTTGCCGCGTTTTTCCTGCCCCCGCTCCCGGTAAAAGCCGCCCCGGTTCACGGTAGGGGCTGCCCCCATTCACGGCAAAATCTGCCCCGATTCCCGGTGCCTTCCCTGTCTCGGTTCACGGTCCGTTGTAGCACAACGCGGGCCTTGGTGGTAGAGGGTGTTGTTGGGAATCCGAACATAGGCTGGCGCCCGAGTTGGTTGGTGGTGACCGAACAGCCGGGAGTTCAAGCCGGCGGGCGGACTCCCCTTCCAGAACCGTGTATACGGCCGCAGGCGGCGTTGGAGACGCGAGGTTGGCCTCTCGGCATCCCCTGCCTTCATTCCAGCGGAGTGGTGGGTCAGGGCGACCTTTGACGGGCCGATGGGAACGGTGAGGGTGAGCTCGATTCGACCCCAGCGGTGGGGTGGGGGGAGAATGCTTGCAAGCTGACATGCAAGCTTGCAAGCCAGTCAACAAGCCCACTTGCGTGCAGGCATGCTGGCATGCTAGCAATCGACTATGGTCTCAAAGGAGGAACGGAGATGATGGTGGCGCTGACGAATTCGAAGGGCGGGGTCGGGAAATCGACCCTCGCGGTGCATTTGGCGGCTTGGTGGCACGAGCAGGGGTGCCGGGTCGCCCTAGTGGATGCCGATACGCAAGGGTCATCCTCGGGCTGGCTTCGCGAGGCGGCCCCCGAGGTGGAGCGCTTCCGGCTGCAAACGCCGGACGAGATCCTGGAGCAGACCCCCGCGTTGCGGAGGGATTTCGAGCGGGTGGTCATCGACGGCCCGGCGGGGCTCTCGGAAGTCACCCGGGCCATCCTGCTGGTCGCGGACCTGGCCTTGCTGCCGTGCGGCCCCTCGGTGCTGGACCTCCGGGCAGCGAGCGAGGCGGTGCGGGTGGTTCGACAAGCGCAAGCCATCCGCCAGGGACCACCCCAGGCCGTGCTGGTGCCCAACAAGCTCCAGGTGCCCCACCGGCTTTCGCGTGAGCTGGTGGCGTCGGCCGGGGCCTTGGGGGTGCTGGTGGTAGGCGGACTACGGCTGCGCCAAGCGTACGCGGATGCCGCCGGACAGGGACGGACCGTTTGGGGGCTGGGCAGCCCCGGCCGGCCGGCGGCTACGGAAATGGATGGGCTTTTCAGGGAGGTGTTCGCCAATGAGCAGAAGGACGATTTCAGAAGCGCTCCGGATCGCGGGGTTCGGTGACGAGGCCGTGGCCTTTCTTAAACCAACGGCGGTTGAGCGACCGGCCAAGCCAGCCGCCTCGGAGAGGGGCGTTCCCTCGGAGATCGAGGCAAGCAAGGACAAGCCCGAACCGGCCCCCCGGCCTCCGCCTCCCCGAGCTGGCACCCAGCCCGAGAGTCCTCCTCCAGGTCTGGTTTCCATGACGTTCCGTTTGCCGGGCCATCTCCCCGATGAGCTCATCCGGGTCTCGGCGGCACGTAAGCTCCGGCGCGCCAAGCCATGGTCGCAGCAGGAGATCGTGGCCGAAGCCCTGGCTCAGTGGTTCAAGAGAAACGGCGACTGAGAGCGGTTCTGGCGGGTAGTGAGCCGTTCACCCAAGCCGGGAGCGGGGGGTCACCCAAACCCCGTGAGCGAGCGGCGAGGGTGTAAACGGAGCTTACCGCTGTTAACGAAGGCCACTCAAACCAGGCGCTTCCGGTTCATCGGCAGGCGCTAACGCGGTTAACCAACGTCCCACTTTTGCCCGCGTGGTTCCCTTTGCCCGGCGCGATGGTTAACGGTGTTAACCGCTGTTAACGCCCGGGCTTGTGCCTCGGCGAGCACGTTCGCCAACCTCCTTGCCCGGCGTTTGCGGCCACCCTTTTGGCTCTCGTTGTCTCTCCCCCTCAAATCGTGTTATGAACCCGGGTCATGGGAGCAGGGCTCCCACGTCTTTCCTCGACCGCGCATGCGGTCCGGGGACGGCGTTGTGATCGGCGCTGACACCCGCCAAACCGGCCTCACCAGCCGGCGCAGGGGACGGGCTTACCACCCGTCAGGTCAGCGTCCCGTAGAGCTGGATGCACGGAGACGTGCTCGTCCAGTTCGAGAGAGGCTTTTGGAAGTAATCCCGCCCACCAGGCGGCGTAATCTCCAGATTCTATCTCATGGCCGGGTAGCCGCGCGAATGCGGGCGAGCGGGACACGCCGGGGGCTGCAATGCCCCCGGTCGGTCTTGTCCAAAGCGGGTGGGAGCGGCCAGGCCGCTCGAATCCCCCGGCGGGGATCGGACCACAGCCCTTCGGGGCCCATCGGGTGCAAGGCTCGACAGGTTCGATCAACGCGCGCAGGCGTCGGGAGTCCGGCGGTGGCAACACCGACCGGCCGGAGGCCGACAACCTCCGGGGTTCCGCCCAAACGGCGGACCGCGAACAGCTCAACGATGAAAGGGGCGTCAAGCCCTTGCCAGTGAATGACAGCGGAGACGGTGCCGAACCGGTTAAACTCGGCCAGGATGGGTAAGGGGGCGCTTCTGTATTCTGCTCCCTGAAATCGGTCCCACCGTGGGACTGCAAACGATGCCGGGGCGGGAGCCTCGGACATGCCTGACGAGCGCGGACACCCCAGGTGTCCGGCCAACGTGACCGCTGTCGTGATGGACAGGAATAACCGCGCAAGGGGTGTGGCGGCCGGAGTGGTATCCGGCGCCGGCTGTGTCGGCCGGCAGTTCAAACGCCGCACCCTGACGAGAGTGCCCCCAGTAGGAGCAGGCGAGGCCTGCACCGGGCGATGTCTGGACCCAACGGCCTTCGGGCTGGAGGTTAAGGCGTGGTTCGGTGTCGCTGTGGCAAGGCAGTCGCAGCGGCGGGCGCGTGCCAACGGGTGGTGCCGGGCACAAGGGCGCACACGAAAGGGGTGACGGGAAAACCGATCACAACGACGCGGCGGGCGGGTGGATGAACAAGTCCACCTGCCCGCCTCCGGAGGGGCGAGGGTACCGCGATGGAAAACCGCCGGGCGGGGACGCCTGGGCGGTTTGCCGAGAGCATTTTTGGATGCGCTGCGGGGAACGACGAACGCTTTCGCCTCGGCACAGGGCGCTACCGCTATGGTATGGGCAACCTGAATTGGGGAATACAGCGCGCTTGGCGCGTGCTGTGCGCCTGGGCAGGTTGGTTACGCTTTCCGAGGCGGGTTTTGGCTGGAAACGAGCCTGTGGTTGACGCTGGAAATGGAGGGAAGGCTTGGCAGGGCCATTGAGCCTCCGGCTGGCGAAAAGGATTTGGGCTTTCGGGAGGTTGCGCCCGCCATGCAACGTCCCCACTGAATCTCGCCATAACACCGTTTGGGAGGATCACCCATGACGTATCGGTGTGTGACAGGCTCGGTGGCAGGCTTCGTGCACCGATGAGGACACCGGTCGTGGGCTTGGCACGTTCCCGTTCAACGTGTGAAAAAGGACAGCCCCTCAAGCTGCGCTAACCATGCCCGACGACGCTCTCCGGCTCATCGCTCTCCCAAGGAGGTGGCATCCGGTAGTACGCGCCTTGTCAATCCTGCCTAGTGGGGTTGGGTTACGCGTTGACTCCAGTCAAGCGACACCTATCGCGGACGCTGCCTCAAGAGGGCGACCGAGAGCGAGGTTCAGCAGAAGCCCCGGGAGTTCCCCGCCTTCGATCAGAACTCCAACTTCGCGCGCGCTGGTCTGTGTCCCAAACGGGTCTGCGGACAGGAAATTGAAACTCGATACTAATGCTCGTTCTTTGGTGGCCAAGAGCTTGGCGTGTAGGCGAGGCGTGTGGCAGAGATGGACTCCGGATGGGGCTGTTCTGTTGACCAAGCCAGTGAGGGCGTCGGCGTCGAGGAAGGTTTCGCCGTAATTCACGATTAGCGGCTCAGCCGGCGCCGAGCCGGCGGGTTGGCGGGAGGCAAGGCGTGTGAGGGCGATGTTGCCAAGCTTGTGCGATGTCAGCCGGACGGTTCCAGTTTCGTAGAGCAGGACGTCCCGGAGTAAAGCGGTGTGCTCTCGATCCCGGACCAAGCGCACGGAGCATCTATTGGGAGAGGCTTCTCTCGGTGGAGGCGAAAGCTGGTTCTGCTCCTCGAGCAACGAGGCAATGCGCCGGAGGCGCTCGGGTGTTTCTGACATCTGGCCGCCACGGCTCGTGAGCCACAAGGAAGCGGCCATTCGGTATAGGCTGGCGGTCAGCGCCGGGTGGCGCAGCCTGACAGAGACGTTGGAGCCGACAAAGTCCGTGGCCCCCGTGAGTGGCGTGGAGAGCCAATTGCAGGAGCCAACGTAAGCGGTGTGACCTTCAGGAGTATCGTAGATGAGGAGCTTGGCGTGCGACTCGGTGGGCTCGCCGTTAAACCTGAGCAGAGCTTGATCGGCACCTGCTTCACGGCGGATGTCGCGCAGCCAACGTATAGCGGTCTTTGTTGACTGGATGTCGCCGCCCGCGCTGTAGCCCCAAAGGAGGTTCACCTGGACGCCTCTTTTAAGTGCCGCAACAATGAGACTCCTGAATTCTCCCTCGATGGCCGCGGTGTCGAGGAAAGCGGAGGCGATGACGACGGTTGACTTGGCATCAGAAAGGGCTGCTCTCAGGGCGCGACTGTGGGTAGGAGCGTCAGTAAGCAGGTCCTCCGTTTCCACGTCTGTCTCGATGGCGATGGTTGCGGTCTCGATTCTTGCTGACCCGATATCAACCCTGATCGGAGAGGCACTGCCTGCCGCCCTGGCGAGAAGTAACGGGGCCAACTCTTTCTGCCATTGCTCTGGCAGTCGGTGCACCTTCTGCTTTTCGAGGTCCACGCGGACCGGCAGCCAATGGCGCCCTCGGGAGATTAGGACCGGAGTGTCTACCGAGTGGATCCACTCGCCGGGCTCGGTGCGCAGGAGGCGGTCAACTTGGCCGGCATCGAGCCGGTCTTCGAGGTGAGAAGCGGGCAACCGCTCTATCCTGTCCCACTCCTTTGAGTCCTTTAGCGCGTAGCTGTTGGTGTAGGAGATGTCTCCCCGTTCGGAGATCAAGGAGCCAGTGAGGCGTTCCATCACGACAACGGCCTGGGCGTTGCGCAGGATGCAAAAGGGCGGGATTGTTCCTGTCTGGGCGGCTTCACCCCCAGAGGCGGTCGCTTTGAAGCCGCCTTCGGCGACATCGACAGCAACCCACCCGGCGCGGGCGAGTGTCACAATAACCTCGATGAGGAGGCGTTCGGGCAATTTGAAGATGGCGCTGAGGCGTTCGACGGTGCCAGCGCCGTCAGCAACGGCCCGGAGAACGAGTCTGTCAAGGTCGGAATATGGGCGGCCAGAGCCGACCTCGTAATTGACTTCAAAACGACTAAGGGGAATGAGCATTTCCATAACTATGCCTTGGTTGTGCCTAAGCGGGATGCGGGAATGAACGCGGCGCGCTTGTTTTCAAAGTTCTCCTGCAAAACGGTGACCGCCTTCTTGAGAAACCAGAGGGAATCCATTTCGTTTTCGATACGGACCGTGCTGACCTGGTTGTAGAAGAAATCCCAACTCCCAACGAGAACGAGGAGCCGCTCCGCGCGAGAGAGCAGAACGTTGAGACGGCTGGGCTCCTCCAGGAAGCCGAGGGAGAGTCGGTCGTTGTTCCTGACGAGGCTAACGAAGATGATGTCGGCCTGGTTTCCTTGGAATGAATCCACGGTGTGGGCCCAGGAGCGGCGCCCGCTGGCGCGACCCTGACCGGTGCCGTTGAGAAGTTCTATCCCAGGGGGTGGGGAAATCCCCTCAAGATAGCTCCTGAGCAAGCGGACCTGCTGGTAATACGGAGAAAGAACGGCCGCGGTCAAATTGTTCTTCTGGGGTTCGCAGAGTTCGAGGCGGCGCAAGAAACCTGCAACGGCTTGCGCTTCCTGGGGGTTCGTGTAGCGCGGCTTGTCCTGTGGAGGCCCGACCTCTTCAAACTCTTTCTGCTTCTGACACCAGGGTAGGTCGAGCCAAGCGATGGCGCGGCCAGCAACCTGGAACTCATCGGGGACGTCCCGTAACCTGAGGGGATGGCAGACGGAGGCCTTTGGGGCGCCCGTCTCGTCAACCGTGGCGTTTTCGACCTGTCCATCGTAGAAGACCTTGGAGATAAGCCCGCCAATGTCTGGATGCATGCGCCACTGCTGGGTGATCATCCCGACCTTAGCCCCGATTGCCGTCTTGGTTGTTACCTTCGGCTCGGCGTGGATGATCCGGAGGGTCTTAAAGAGCTGCTCGAAGGTCTTGAGCCAGCGGTTGACATACTGTTCGAAGAGCCGCTTGTCCGCTGTGGAATCCTTGTCGCGCCAACGTTGTATCCAGTCCACGTCTAGGAAGGCGCGATCCGGCAGTTTGTTGAGGTGGTCAACCACCTCATCCAGAACCTCGATGCCGCGCTTGAAGTCATCGAAACGAAAGGGCGGGAGTTGTTTATGGTCACCCAGCAGCAACCACCGGTGGCCCGCCTGGAGAGGGAGCGCCAGATCAAAGCCGTGGACTTTTCCTGCTTCCTCGACGATTGCCCAGTCGAACGACCAGTCGAATTCCTCGCTACCGTCGGCAAGCGCGGCGAGGTCAGCCGCCGAGGTTGTACAATATGTGATGTTGGCGCTTCTCTTTACCAATTGGGTAAAGTCGCGCGTGAAGCCTGATGCCGCCTCGGTGATTGGGTTTGCCGCAGCGGAGGTTAATACTTGCATCCAACGGCGCTGGAGGTCGTTTGGCGCAGAAATGGAACAGAGCTTGGCGAGTGTATCTGCGATGAGCCTGGTGCCGACCATCTGAACTGATTCCTGCTCGGCTTCTCCGGTCTTTTCGGAGCGGGAGCCCAAACGGATAGAAAGCGGTTGTTCGACGTTATCGTAAGCCTCCTCGCGAACTTTAGATCGCAGGACATCCACGGCCGTATGGGCCTGGGCGGTAACGAGGATTTGGGCGACCGGATCGTCTTCGAGGATGCGGCGAAGTAGGTGAGCCACCAACGTGGTCTTGCCGGTGCCCGGGGGGCCTTGGAGAGCGTAGATAGGTCTCACCCGCTCGATGTCTTCGATTATGGCCACCTTCCGCTGATCGACACGCTCGGAGGGGAGTTGATAGGCGGACGTCGGAGCCTCGGTGTCCATTGCGACCATTCCGGGTTGGGAGAGCGCACGGAGGAGGTAGGAGTGTTCCTCCAGGCGATCAATGGCGCGCTTCCGGCGATCTATCAGGCGCACGGACCCGTTTAGGCCGTAGGTTCGGATGAAACCTTCCTCGGGTGCGGGCATTGCGGTCGGAGTGTGTCGCCGGCGCAGGACTATGTGGTCGCTTGCGTAATCGACTTTCTCGGCGGTCCAGAAGCTCTCGAAGTCCACACCGACGAGGTGAAGGTCTGGCTGCGGCGTGAGGAGGAACAAGTCGCAGTAAGGTTTGCCGGATTCGAGTTCACGGTTGACGACCTCGGGCAGTCCACCAGTGATGTGGCAGAAGTTCGGAAATTGGCGCGGTTGGCCGCCCTCAATTACGATCAATTCGTCTCCGCCCTTCTCTCTTCGCTCGACGACATGGTAGCAGAAGACCTGAGCGCAGCTCAGCAACAGGTCTAGCTGATTCGTGCAGCGCAGAAAGTCATGGAACATTTCCAGTTCGGGATTTCCGGCTTGGGAATCATCCGCCTCCAGGTAGCGGTCCCAGCGCTGGCGATCGAGATAGTTCTTGAGTTCGCGATGCGGGAGGGCAAGGATAGGGATGGAGCGCAGGTCGCGCATGGAATCTGCGTTTGGCACCCGAAACTCAGTTGGGCAGCGCAGGAAAGCAACGTCCCAGCTGGTTTGGTCGGTTTCGTTGTCCGTGAAGGGTCCGATGACGAAGGTGAGCTGTTTCCCGACCAAGTAGGCTTCCTTGACTTCGCGACCGGGTTTATCGCGACCAGGATAAATGCGGGCATCAGCCAACTGGAGGCGCAGGAACTCCTTGAGATTGGCGACGTGGAGAAGGTTTTGAGGGCTGTAGACTTCCGCAGGATCTTCGGGGTTGGGTTGGAAGCCCGCCTCCCGAGCGGCTTGGACGACCTCGTCCTTGGCTGGACTGAAAACCAGGATGAGTGGCTGGTCGTCTCGGTCGGAGATGGCGCCAGCGGCCAAGTTCTTGTGAATGCGTTGGAGGAGGAAGACAATCTCGCGAGAGTAACGGAGACGGTCGGTGGGGATCTCGGCCACCAGTCGCAGAATGAGATCCCGCTCGAGGCCGGTCAAGGCGCCCTTTTCGTTCCGGTTGACGGCGGCACGGACCTCGCGACCAAGGACGGCCGGCTGAAACCCCGCCAAGTGTTCGAGAGGGAAGAAGCAGCGCGCGAGGAGGATGCCGAAGGAGTACCAGTCGGCGTCGAAGCTGTAGCCTTCATGGCCCTCGGCGACCTCCGGGGGAGTGGACCAGATTAGGCCGACGGCTTCGGCGGGGCCAACCGAGAAACCAAGGCGCAGGCTCCACTCAAAGCCGCCAAGCCTGAGGGTCTCCGGACCGGCAGTGCGGTCGAAGAAGATGGATTCGGCTGAAAGGTTGCGGTGGATGATGTGCTGGCGATGCAGGGCCTCCATGCCCTTGGCCAGACGATAGAGCGCTTTCCAAAGGCGGGCGCGGGCGTCAGCCTGTTTTAAGCTGCCGAGCATGAGCCAATCATGCTGCTGGCGGTCCGCCAAGGCGTCCGACAGGCGGTGGAAACCGCCGCCCTCGCTCTTCATGACCATGACAAAGCACTGCTGGGAGCGGTCGATACTGGCATGCTCCAGGGTGAGAATGGACTCGTCGGCCGCGCGGGAGCTGGATAGGCGGTAGAGCAGGCGCAGTTCGCTATTCCATAGCGCCCGGACGGTTTCGTCCGGCTGTTCGCCACGGTAGCGCCAGAGCTTGACGAGTCTGTATTCGTTGTCCTGGTCCCGACCGAGCCAGGTTTCGCAGGCCGTTTCCCGGCCCAGCTGGCGCACGAGGAAGTAGCGGCCATTGAGGACGGTCCCCGGCACGTTGGAGGGGTTGGTATCGTCTTTAGGTGTTGTCATGCGGTTCCAAGAGATTGCGGCTGGTATGCACAACTCGGATTGCTAACCCTTTGGCCAGCCTAGCAGCAAATCCACCTAGACCGAGGCTGACCTGAAGAACCCTACCCGGCGAAGTCAATGGAATCAAGGGGATTGAGCGGAAGCTCAACGCGGGTGCCTGACGTTGGAAAGGGTCTGGGCTTTCGGGAGGTTGCGCCCGTTATGCAACCTCCCCACTCGATCTCGCCATAACACCGTTTGGGAGGATCACCCATGACGTATCGGTGTGTGGCGACTTCGGTGGCAGGCTTCGTGCAACAGGTGGCGGTGGCGTACGTGCGCCACGGCTACTGCTTCTACGTGGCGGGGAAGATCCCGGCGCACAAAGAACCCGCGCGGGTGGACCGGAAGCTCGTAGAGCAGTACGTCATCGATGTCTCGAAATGGATCCGCGCCCGGCGCAAGCGGGCCGGTCTGGCGAACGTGCAGTACCTCCGATACGGGCGCTTCTATGTGCTGCTGGCGACGCATGGCCAACACCCTTTCTTCGAAGCCGAGGCCGCCCGGCTCAAAGACGTCCGCCAGTGCCCCATCCGGTTCCAGGGGTATTCCATCGGCCTCGGCCGTGCGCGAGGGAGCGGGGAGGCACACGTGTCGGTCCGGATCGACCGGGAAGCTTACCGCGACTGGAAGGGGCGATTGGTCGGTATGGCCGTGCACCGGCCGGTCGAGGCATTGGTTGCCGAGTTCCGGACCATGCCCTTCGAGCCCTACGCCCCCGTGCGCGATCAACTGCGCTGTCTCCTCCGGGCGGTCAACCGGCGACGCAAGGCGGCGAGTCTCGAGTTGGTGCCCTGGCAGGCGCTACGGCTCCACCGGCGATCCGTCAGGCCGTTTAGATAAGGGTGGATGGCTCCACCAACCTCACCGAGCAGGCTGAGTGGCGAACCGTCAGGTCTGGTAGAGGTAACCCAACTCCCTCAACGACAGGTAGTCCCGGGGCCGTTCGTCGGTTCGTCGGCCGAGAATAATATGGTCGAGCACTTCGATGCGGAGGAGTTGGCCGGCGCGGACCAGATCGCGAGTCACCTTGATGTCGCTCTCGCTCGGGGTGGGGTCTCCGCTGGGATGGTTATGCACGAGGATGAGTGCTGACGCTCTGCGGCTGATTGCTTCCGCAAACACCTCGCGGGCATGAATGAGCAGGGTATCGAGGGTGCCTTGGGACAAGTTCTGCACGCCGATCAACCGGCGGCGGGTGTTCAGCAGCACCACTTGGAGCGTTTCGACAGTGTACACCCGGTTGGGTTCCCGCAGCAGATCGGCCACCCGGTCCGCCGTGTCGAGCAGCGGCGCTTCGCGGTACGTTTCCCGGCTCAAGCGCTGGGCCAGCAGGAACGCCGCCTTGATCGCCGCCGCCCTGGACATCCCGATGCCGCGGACCAGTTGCAGCTCGTTGAACGACGCCTGGGCCAGGTCGGTCAGCCCGCCGTACTTGCGCAGCAGCGCTTCGGCGGCGGGCCGGCCGGCGATGGACGAGAGCAGATCAACATTGGGCGCGTGTTCCAAGGATTCCATGGCGATACCTCCGGGGGATAAATCGCCTGGAGCATACCACGGTTTGAATCCCAATGGAACAGGGGTTGTCAGCCGCGTTCCGGCCGGAGCGCGAAGCACGCCTGGAGCTTGGAGAGCAACTGGAGCAGCGGTTGGTCGTTCCGGGCGGGCCCCAGCCACCACCGGAACACCTCCAACGCCGCCAGGCGCACCCGGTGGTCGGCGCGGCGCAGTTCCAAGCCGCCCGCTCCTTCGTGGCCGGTGGGGTCGGGCAGACCGGCCAGCCAGAACAGGTAATACCGCACCGCCTGGCTGGTGCCGGTGTCGGCGCAGGCCGCCTCCCAGAGCAGGTCCAGCGCTTCTACGGGCACCGGCACGGGCGGGATGCGCAGCACGCGTTTGACCTCTTCGAGGACGGCGGCGTGTTTGGTGAGATGGGTGGGTTCGATCAATGGGTTGGTCATGGGTACCTCCTTGAATGGACTGCGGCCGCCTGGGCCGGAGTCGGGTTGAGAGGGAGAGCATACGCCCAAACACGGTTCCAATTCAACCCCCTGCGGGGAAGGTGTTTAGGCGTCTGCAAACGGACCATATCCCCACATCGTAAATGGTTTCGCGGGGTTGGGGTTACGGAGTAGTGGGCGAGTAACGGGGGAGCAGGCGCAAGTATTGGCAAACGGTGTAGAACGGTGGTTCGCGCCCCCTTGACTTCGAGACGCCGTTTGTGGCATGCGGACTACGGAGGTGTGTTGGCCCGGATTGCTGGTGCGTGTTCGCTCAGGCGGTTCCTGCTTCTGACTTTCCCCAACCCGGTGCCACCCAAAGTGGGTGTGCCTGGGAGCGGGGGAGTTCTCCGGTCGGCATCGATCATGCGCCGCCCTGCGGCCGGCCGGAGAATCCCTTCATCGCGCATGCCGGGCCAAAGCCCGGTCGGCGGCGCGGAAAGGACCGATGAGTCTTCACGCAACCACGCAATTCAAGGCCGAGGCCTTGACCGACACCGACCTCCACACCCAGGCCCCGAGCATCTTTGCCGAGGGACCCATGGCCGGCCTGAGCGCCCGGTACACGTTCGTGCCCACGGCCCGCATTGTCGGGAGCCTGCGGGAACACGGCTGGGTGCCGGTGGCGGTCGAGGAGCAACGCATCCGCAAGGAGGCCCGCCGGGGCTTCCAGAAGCACCTGATCCGCCTCCGCCGGGCCGAGCAAATGACCACGCTGGACGAATGGAACATGGAACTGGTGCTGCTCAACTCGCACGACGCGGGCTGCGCGTACCAAGTGCATGCGGGCATCTACCGGCGGATCTGTTCGAATGGACTGGTCCTCGCTTCTGAGGGATTCGAAGCCATCCGGTTCCGGCATACGGGTTCGCCGGTGGAGGAGGTGGTGCAGGCGAGCTTCCGCTTGCTGGACTGCCTGCCCCGGGTGGGCGAGATGGTGCACCGGTTCCGCGAGCGGGTGCTCGACGTGCGGGAATCGCTGAGCCTGGCCCGGCATGCGCTCTTGCTGCGGTACAGCAGCCTGGAGGACGCGCCGGTGGACGCCGAAACGCTGCTCAAGGCCCAACGGCCCGAGGACGAAGGGGTCGAT
Organism: uncultured Verrucomicrobiota bacterium; assembly: GCA_964472515.1. GTDB lineage: Bacteria > Verrucomicrobiota > Verrucomicrobiia > Limisphaerales > J093 > CAYYMW01. The sequence continues at coordinate 14,582 of CAYYMW010000069.1, forward strand.
TTGTGGAGAACCACAAACCGACTGCACGAATCACTCGTGCGTGGCGGGGTGTCCGACGGACGTCTCGATCTCCACGGTCGGGTGCGGTCGGTGCGGGCGCTCCGGGGCATCGATTCCAAGGTGAGTCTGAACCAAGGCCTCTGGAGCCTGGCAGAGCGTCTGGCCAACGGCGAAGCGCTTCCACCCCTGCCCGAGACCGCCTTGCCCGCCTGAACGACTGCGGTCGTCGATGGCTTGGCCGGTTGTCCGTCAAGGGAGGTTCTGTCGAAGGTTACACGGCTTTCGAGGATTGTGCCGACAAACAATCCTCAACCTCAGCTGCCGCGAGGGTTTCCCCACGGGTAGGCAGTCACCGCTCGTTCACTCCCCTGCCACTACTCACTAAACGCCTCCCCGATTTTCTAGGTATGCTGATAGAAAAACATGAAAGCAACCATCACGGCCATCTACAAATGGGAAGCGGCCAAGGTCTTCCATGAGTTCTTCACGGAGGACTTCCGGACACAGCAACTGGGGCAGCCGGGCCGTTGGCATATCCTCGGAGACCGGCCAGTGAGCGTGCCTAACCCGGTGGAGGCGTTCCAGGTCGAGACCCTCATCGAGAAGGCGAGTGCCAAGTACCCGGACGACCATCCAGTGGCCTACCGGCTGAATCTCGAAGCCGGGCGTTCCGTTACGACGATCTGGGCTTCGACTTCAAAGCCGATGAGTGAACGCATCGAGGAGGCTCACGACTGGGCTGTGCAAGCAGCGCTCGCGGATTGGTTACCCGGGATCGCCAGAGGCTGGGAGGGTGGTTCCGAAACAAAGCCAGACGCCGCCTTTGCGCTGTTCCGCTCGGGTACTGGCATGGGGCAGATTCCTTACCTGCACACGACCGCATTTCTGTTCGGCTCGAGCTTCTCGCCGACTTCCAACTGCGCCCGTCTTTCGTCGCACTTGCCGGAGGGCTGGGAGGGCTCTCTGGACACCGCCTCTGCGTTGCGGCACGAGTGTATCCTCACCGCTTTGCTGGGCCGGCTAGACTGTAGCGATGAATCGAGCGTGCCGCGCCGCCTCTTCCCCGAACTCTTCGCAGAGCCCTTGAATCTGGCTCGCGGCCAACAGTACGCTGACTACGGCGGCCCGTTCCGAGGCGAGGAGATTCGCGGCCAATGGCGTCGACTGGCCGACGCAGGTGGTTTTGGTCCGGCTCAGATCGAGTCGGTGTTGCGCCACGCACGTGCCGAGGCGATGAGGGTTCATGGGATAGACTCCGCGTTCTTTGAGCCCACAGCGGAAGCAGGGGAGAGTCAGGGGATTCGCCCGAGGCGGGACGGGTTTAAGGGCGTCGCGCTCGCTGCCGAGTCGGAGGAGTCCGAAGTCGAGGAACTGGCAAGGTCCTCGAGACGGGAGGAATCACGGCGGGACGATCTCTCCCACTCCCACTAACCAAAGTGCGGCAGCGGAAGCGTCAGAAAGCCATGCCCATGACTCTTGAGGTGCCACAGGAACACCCGGGTGGGCAGAGTGACTGAGCAGGGATCGAACGCACCCAGGAGAATGATCCCATTTGACTGAGACCTCGCAGCACCCAGTGCTCGACCGATGGCTACCGCTCTGCCACCTGAGGGCTCCCGCGGATGCGGAGATGAAGAAGCCGCGGAGGTTCGTTGGGCGCGATTGAACCAAGGTCGCAACAGAAACACAGTGAGCCACCTCACATGGGAGGAACATCACTCCTTCCCTGCGCCGCCCACCAACTCGGGCGCCAGGTCAATCCAAGGGATGCGGCGACCCGGATCGAGTCAACCGGCTGGCCACGAACCGCCCTGCTTTAGGCTCGGCACCCCCTACCGGTTAGCCGCGACGACGCTGGGCGTAAGCTCGCAAGCAGACCTCTGGGCGGGTGAATAGCGCTCCTTCTCAGCCCAAAGGTCCCCTTGGCCAACTCGAGAATGGGTCCACTTACTGTAGATAAGCACATCAACTCGTTGACAATTTACTAGATAAGCTATACTGTTGCACTAGATGAAGATCACGAAGATCATCTCGCCGCAGGGGTGCGCCCATGGCGCCTGCCCGTCCATCATTCTCACCGACCAAAACACCGTGCTGATCCAAGGTGCCCGGCTCGCGAACAAACCCAGTCTGCCGGTCGACGTTCCGCCGCACGAAGACTTGGTCAGCATACCCAAGGACGTGTTCGACGGTCTCTTGGCCCAATACCAACGCTAAACCACTCGTTCCGAGGGGGTTGCTTGTCCGTCCATCCCCTGCGATGATGCTCCTCGCAGGAGGGTTGGAAGATGGAAGCATGGATGGATGGATTGATGGCGGCAGGTTCGGGGGAAGTGGCAGGCGCAGGTGGGTTGGTCATCGCGGTGGTCAGCGTGCTGCTGACTTTGATCGAGCTCTGCCAGATTCACCGCCAACTGCGCTTGGAGGCGCTCATCCGCATCATGGACGCTAACCGGGAAATCGTGGCGCTCGGGTTCGAGCACCCGGCCCTGTGGCAGGTCATGGACGGGGAAGCACTCGAGGACACGCGCATGCAACGGCGTTGGCTCCAACTTTGGATGAACCACATGCAGGTCCTCTGGACCGCCTGGCGGCAAGGGTTGGTGGCGCGGGGAGAGTGGGAGGCGTACCAAGCGGACATGGCGGCCTTCCTGCAAAGCCGCCTACTCCGGGAGCATTGGGCGTCGGTGGCGCGCTTCTATCCGCGCGGCTTCCGCCAACTCGTCGAGCGCCTCCTGTGCGAGGAAGGGTGAGGACCGTTTAAGGGCACGATCCTCGGGAGCCGTGTAACCTTTGGGAACAACCTCAAGCGGCATCCGGATGGTTACCCGATCCGCCATTGGCGCCTCGGTCTTCCTCCTGGTGTTGGACGCAGATCCAAGTGTGGGTCTGATCCGCCACCTTGGCCAGGGTGAGCAAGTCCTCCCGGCCGAAGGATTCGGTGGAGCGCCATTCCGAGCCGTCCTTGTAGAGACGGCTGAACGTCGCGTTGTAGCGGACACCGGCTTCGGTGTCGTTTCTCCAGAGGGCGGCCTTGATGGCGCCGATCCGGACCTCGTGGATGGGGCGTATTTTGGGTTTCATAAGAGGGTCAGCGGCCGGGAGGCCGTCTTCAAATTCGTGTTCCATGGGTTTCTCCTTCAACGTTAGACGATATCAATACTCCTCGGGCAGCAGGACGGCGGTGCGGGAGCGGTCGGCCTCGCTGATGATCCAAAAGCGTTGCCCCGTCGCCGTGCGATGCGCGGTGAGCAGCCGGCAGCCGTCCAGGGAGAAGAGATTTCCCGGCGGACGAGCGCGGGTGGTTTCGCCACGGTCTTGGGCCACGCCCCGGTGCGACTGCAGGGCGAGCATGATATCCGGCTCGGGGACGCAGGACTTGGCCCTGGGCGTGACAACGAGTTGCCCGGTATGAACTCGGGCCGCGATCGGGGATGAAGTAGCTTCTGACGACATGGGACCTCCTCGGTGAACAGCAAACGGTTGAACGAACGGGGACTACTCCAACCGTTGTATCACAAAGCAAAGGCCTAAGCAAACGCCCCCACGGGCTTCCGAACGGGTCTTCGCCCGGTCGATCCTCTCCCAGACACCCGGTGCCCAGATCGGCATCGCTTCCCAGGGCGGCCGCTCTGGGCGGATCGACGAGAACCTGGCACATCGGTCGGAGCTTCATACGTGCGTACCAAACAAGCTACTGCGGTTCCCTGATTGGCCTTCATGGGCGTTGGATCGCTTGTGGCAGTGCGGTGGCAGGTTTGTGGCCGAGTGGGTTGGCGATGCGAGCGGAGAGGGGTTGCCGCAATTCAGCGCGGGGGCAACAGAACCCGGAGGCCGCTGAGCTCGTAGCTCGTCTTGGAGAGCCCGCCCGCTCCCTTGGGCAAGTCAGGTGTTGGCAAACACCCGCTGTCTGCCGCACCGCTTCTGCCAATGGAGGTTGGGAACGCCCAGCTTCTGCCGCCGGATGCATACTGTGGCAAGGTGGCGGCCCAACCGCTTTGCGATCTCCGTATCCGTAGCCGTGCCGAGCAGGGCATCCTCCTCCGGAGTCCACGGACGGCGATGGGCAAACCGCACCGCCTTTTTGAGCCTTCGCCGGCGATGCGCCACGGCACCGCGAGTCAGTCCCAAGCGCGTAGCGAGTTCTCCGTCCGTCATCGTGCCCAGCAAAGCGTCTTCCTCGGGGGTCCACTGGTGGAGTTTCGCGTCGAACTTCGGAATCTTGAGCTTGTTGCGGCGGCCTTGCACCGCGATCCAGGAGCGCCCCATGAGCTTCGCGGCCTCCCGGTCCGACATGGTGCCCAGGAGGGCGTCCTCCTCCGGGGTGTAGCGGTCTTCTCGGGCCGCCCGGCCCATCTGGCGACGGCGCTCGCGCTGAGCCGTCAACTGCTGCCCGCAGGGTGGAATGTGCAGTTCAAGCCGTCGCCGCCGCACCACTCGCTCGGTGAGCCCCAGCAACAGCGCCAACTGATCGTCCGGACGGGTGCCCAGCGCCCGGTCGTCCTCGGGACTCCACTGACGCCGCTTGGCCGCGAACATCCGGATGCCCAACTCTTGCCGGCGCCGCTGTACCGCACTCACGGCGCGCTGGAGGTTGTGTGCCAAGCGCCGGTCTGACATGGTACCCAGCAGGGCTTCCTCCGCTTTGGTCCAGGGCTGGAGCGGTCTGGCCCCAAACGGGCGCTTCCGGAACTGCAGGCGACGCGCCTGCACGCTCTTGATCGGACGGTTGAGCCGTTTCGCCACTTCCTCATCAGGCAGCTTCCCCAGGAGCGCGTCCTCGGCGCGGGTCCAGAGGCGAAACCGGCGCACGGCCAGGGGGATATGCTTGTCTTGTCGTCGTTGCATCACGCCGGAGAGCGGACGCCCCAGACGACGCGCCACTTCTTCATCCCGCATCGTCCCCAGCAACGCCTCTTCCTCGGGGGTCCAGCGGCGGACCCGGGATTGGAAGACGGGGATGCCCAGGTGGTACCGGCGTTGCTTGGCGCTGTCGACGGTGCGCCCCAGCCGCTCGGCTACTGCCTCGTCGCGCATGGTGCCCAGCAGGGCGTCTTCGGCGGCAGACCAATGGCATCCGGTAAGATCCTCACGGAAGGGTGGAATACGCGCCTTGCCACGCCGAAAGGTGACGGCCGCCAGGGTACGGTTGAGGCAGCGGGCCACTTCGGCATCGGGCATGGTCCCCAGCAGCCGAAGCTCGACCTCAGTCCAGTTGGGAGCCCGCAACGAGATCACCGGACGCCCCAAGGCCTCGCGGCGCTGCTTGACCGCCAAGGCGCCGCGATGCAGCCGCACCCCCAGCTTGGCGTCGGGCATGGTTCCCAACAGGGCATCCTCCTCGGGCGTCCAAGTGCGGACGGGGCGCGGGCTGGGGATATGGAACGCTTTGCGGGCCTGCTGAACCGCCCCCTTGGAGCAGCCCAACCGGGCCATAACTTCCCGGTTGCCGCATTCGCGCAGCACCGCCTTGTCGGCCTCGGTCCAGCGGCTCAGCGGCCAGCTCGGGGTGTGCGTGGGAAAGCGGACGTTCGTGTCTTTCAGCCGCTTGGCTTTGATGGCCACGAGGGAGCGTCCGGTCTGCCGCGACACCTCTTCGTCGCTGACCTTCCCGAGCAGAGCAAGTTCCTCGGGCTTCCAACGCGGGACGTAATGGAACATCCGAATACCCCGTCGATGACGCTTGAGTTGGACGGAGGCTCGGGTGCGTCCCAGTCGGCGGGCGAGCTCGGGGTCGGGCATGGTGCCCAGGAGCGCAAGCTCCTTCGCAGTCCACGGTGGTGCTTTCTTGTCAGCCATCGGATTTCTCTCCCAGCCGCGTGCCAAATGACCGGCCCACACCTTCCGCGAGGAGTCGTGAATATGCCAATACCACGAACCGACCCCTTTATGGGTGGAGCGCCGTCTTTGGGATTGGATTCAGGAGCCCGCGAGGGAAGCCAAGGCCCAATGTCGGCGCGTCATCCTTCTGGCAACTCTATCGATAATAGCTTTAAAAGTATTTCCGAGATCGCCGATGCAGATTCAATGGCGGTAGCAACCACAATAGCTCGTCGATGATTTAAAACCGAACATACTTTTTTTGATTGGATAGTGATAGTGGATTTAGGAGCACGAAGCCTTTCACAAATCTCAGCTCTTATCACTGCAAGATTTGATTGTTTCGGTTCTCCCTGAATATTGGGTTCCACCCTAACGCTTCTAGGGCGGAGGATCTTATACCCCCAGAAAGGACCAGTGCCTTCCAACACACTTGCTCCATTTACAGGCCAAATCACCCCATTCGAGTCAACCACTCGTGATTTTGCAAAACGTCCCCGATCTCCAACGCTTACATCGATAGTTCTGCATGTAACGAATGCGTCCACCTCATCAAGTATTGTGACATCACCATCATCGTAAAGCACGATGGCCGGAAAAGCCGCCTGTTCGTTAAATCTGGGCTTAATTGTGGAACGTGCCATGTGTTTTTATTGTGAAATAATCGGGTTCCCGTTTTCATCTAATATAATAGTTTGATTAGGACTATTACGTTCACAATTACATGCTCTGTTGAATTCAGTTACTGCATGTAGATTCATATCAAATGCCGCCCACTTCGCCCAATTGGGAGTTGCGTAAAGAGCCCTTTCAGCCCAGTTCAAAGTTAGCTGTTTACTCGTTCCATGAGCTGCAAGATGTATGGTTTTACTGCTATATTGAACACCGTTAATAACCTGACTCTCAATCGGCACCAAATTCCAAGGTTGATTTACTATTATGTCGGGAAAGTACTTTCCAATACCTTGGTTCTGCTGCAACAACCAGTGATGGACTTCTGTATTAGCTACAAGATCACGGCTTTTCCCATACCATGCTCTAGTCGCCTTCCAAGTATGACTCCCAATCTTCCAACAGCCTTTTCCAAGTCCTGTGACGATTGACCGAACAAGGAACACGTCAGAAACAGCCATTACCGAGTAGAAAGCAGAAGCTCCGTAGTTCCCTTGGGCTGAATAATAGTCAACATATTCGAGGGAGCCATAGATAGGGATTAGACTTTCGCCAAGACCTGGCAATTCAGGTGGCTCGTCACCAAACAAAAGTCCCAACTGATCATAATTCTTAATGGGATCATTTCCCACAAACCCATAGAGATTTACTCCTCCTCTTTCCTGAATCGGGTCTCTTGAGAGCCACCTCCCCAACCCTGGGGAGTAATACCGATACCCGTAGTAGAGCAGATCCGTCTCGTCATCCTGGTACTTGGTGGCGAACCGGAACGGATTCGATTTCGCCATCGAGCCGGTCGAAGGACCCGTGATGCGGATGGTCTCCCCGAACGGACCGTACTCGTACTGGCCCAGCACCGCGCCTGTGGCCGCATCCGCCAGCAGCGTCACGTTCCCGTTGCCGTCGTACCCCACGAAGCAATTCGTGGTGGCCGTGCCGTAGTAGGTCAC
>CAYYMW010000070.1:0-21956 GCA_964472515.1 uncultured Verrucomicrobiota bacterium
ACCCCCGCCTGACATGGCTGCCGAACCCACCCCTTCTCGTCCCGCGCCCACGGCCGCCGCACCGGAACCGGGCGAGCCGCTCTGGCCCGCGGTGGCGCCCATGGTGGCGCTGGTCACCGGGGTCCTTTCGGTGTTGCTGGCGATCATGATGTGGGTGGCGTGGTTCCAGGCGTCACGGCAGGACCCGCTGACCTCGACGACGCTGGCGGCGCTGAAGACCGCGCTGGCCAAGGACCCCGCTGACGACGCACTGAAGCGCCAGATTCGGGAGCTGGACCTGCGGTTGCGCCAATCCAAGGCGCGTCACTTGCAGCGCGCCACGGTCGGGGCGTGGTGCCTGCTGGGGACCGGAACCCTCGCCCTCTTCTCCCTGCAGACGGTGTTCTGGCGGCGGGGACGCCTCAATTGCCCGCCCAAACAGGTCAAGACTTCCGGGACGGACCAGCGTCTGGCCACGCAGGCGACCTACGCCGTCCTCGTGTTTGGCGCGGGGGTGGCCGGAGTGGGGTGGTGGCTCGCGCACAGCGCGGAAACGCACCTCGACGCCAAGCTGGCCAAGGCTCTAAACGCCGCACCTTCCGGCGCCCAGACGAACGCGACGGAGGCGTCGTCCAAAGCCGCCGCCGCGCCTTCGGCCCAGCCGGTTGCCGCCCCGGCGCCTCCGGGCACGCCCTTTCCCAGTGGGGAGGAACTCGCCCGGCAGTGGCCTCGTTTTCGCGGTCCCACAGGCATGGGGATTGCCACGTTCACCAACGTGCCGTCGACCTGGGAGGTCGCTTCCGGGCAGAACGTCGCGTGGAAGTCTCCCGTGCCGTATGCGGACTACGGTTCGGTCGTGGTTTGGGAAGACCGGGCGTTTCTGACCGGCGGCAATGCCAACAAACGCGAGGTGCTTTGCTTCAGTGTGGCGGACGGCAAGCTGCTGTGGCAGAAGCCGGTGGACCTTGGCACCGCGCCGGTCAAGCTGCCCGAGGCTTCCAGTGGATACGCCGCCTGCACGCCGGTCGTGGACGGCCGCCGGGTTTACGCCATGTTCGCCAACGGCGACGTTGCGGCATTCGACCTCGCCGGGAACCCGGTCTGGGCGCGCAACCTGGGCATCCCGGCCAACATGTATGGCCATGGCGTGTCGTTGGCCCTCTACCGGGATCGTCTGCTGGTTCAGTACGACCAGGGCGAGGTCAAGGAGAACAAGTCGAAGCTGCTGGCCTTGGAAACCGCCACGGGCAAACCGGCTTGGGAGAGCGCGGTGCGCCCGGTGCCACATTCCTGGTCCACTCCCATTGTCATCCAAGCCGCCCAGAAGGAGCAGGTCATCACCTGCGCCAACCCGTGGGTCATTGCCTACGAGGCTGGCACCGGCACGGAGCTTTGGCGGGCCAAGGTGCTGGGCGGCGATGTGACTCCCTCGCCCGTCTTCGCGAACGGTTTGGTGTTCACCGCCATGGAGGGGGCGCAGCTCTCCGCCATCAAGCCCGACGGTTCCGGGGATGTCTCCAAGACGCATATAGCCTGGATCGGCGAGGAGGGCCTGCCGGACATCTGCAGTCCCCTCACTGATGGCCAGCGAGTTTACCTCCTCAGCACCTACGGCAATCTGACCTGCTACTCCATTGCCGAGGGCAAAAAGCTCTGGGAGAAGGAACTGGAATCCGAGTTTAAGACCTCTCCCACCTTGGTGGGCGACCGCATTTACCTGTGGGATGACAAGGGCACGGCTTTCATGGTGGCGGCAGGCAACGAATTCAAGGAACTGGGCCGGGTGTCGGTCGGCGAGGCGTTGCACAGCACTCCCGCCTATCTCGATGGCCGCATCCTCGTGCGCACCGTGCAGAGCCTCATCTGCCTGGGCGGCAAGAAGGGGTGAGGTCGCCATGGACGATGTGGAAGTTGTGGGGGAGAAGTTTGTCCTTGAAGGGGAGAGGGTGACGTTCCCGCCATGGAAGGCAAGTTGCCCAGGCACAGCAGGTTATGTTCAGATTGGGGCCGGATTGACCGCTTGGCTTGGCGGAGGCTGGGGACGCGGAGGGCGGTTTCACTGGCGGGAGACTGTACCCGGAATCGGCCCGGCTTCAGCGGCGTCACCTCACGGATGGACCACCCGGAGACTGGATAATCGGCATAAAGGCCTGTTCTCGAATTGGTTCGACGAGAATTACTGGATCAAGGCCAGGGCGTTTTCACCAGAGCGACCGTCTCAGACCGCTGCCCAGTCCGCGCAGAGCAGCTCCGCCTGCGCGAGCACCGTCTTGACCGCTTCCTCCTGCAAATCCGGCGGGTAGCCGTATCGGTTGAGGATGCGTTTTACCATGACGCGAATCTTCGCCCTCGCGCCTTCGCGGAGCGTCCAGTCGATGGTCACGCTCTTGCGCACCTGGGTGATAAGTTCGGCGGCGATGACCTTCAGCTTGTCGTCGCCCATCGCCTTGACGGCGGACTCGTTCGCGGCCAGGGCGTCGTAGAAAGCGACTTCATCGTCGGTGAGACCGAGGTCAGCACCGCGCTTGGTGGCGGCATCGAGTTCCTTGGCGAGGCGGATCAGTTCCTCGATCACCTCCATCGTGCTGATAGCGCGGTTGTGGTAGGCGTTGAGGGTCTTTTTGAGTTTCTCGCTGAAGAGCTGGCTTTGGACCAGGTTGCGCTTCGAGCGCAACTTCAGTTCGTCCTTCAGCAGCTTCTCCAGCAACTCGGCGGCGACGTTCTTGTGCTTGAGGCCGCGCACTTCGGCGAGGAAGCTATCGCTCAGGATGCTGATGTCCGGCTTGGGTAATCCGGCGGCGGTGAAGACGTCGATCACCTGGCCGTCCGTGGTGATGGCTTTGCTCACGAGCTGGCGGATGGCGGCGTCGATCTGCTCGGGCGTCTTGCGGCTGCTGCCCGCCTGCTTGTTCAGCGTGGCTTGCAGCGCTTGGAAGAGCGCCACGTCATCGCGAATCTCCGTGGCTTCATCGCTGGCGGCGCAGAGGGCAAAGGCACGGGACAGTTCCGCGATGACCTGATTCCAGCGGCTCTTGCCGTTTTCGAGTTGAAGGATGTGCTCTTGCAGCGCGGGCAGGGCAAGCAGCGTCTTCTTGCCATCGCCCACCACCTTCTGCCAGCCGGAGCCGTGCAGCATGTCACAGGCGACGCCGTGCTTTTCCAGCATCACGGCAATGGCCTGCCTGGTATCGTAAGTCGGGTCTCCTTGGCCGCCGCTTTCGGTGTAGTTGGCGAGGGCGTGCTTGAGCTGATCGGCGAGGCCGAGGTAATCCACCACCAGACCGCCGGGCTTGTCGCGGAAGACGCGATTCACGCGGGCGATGGCCTGCATGAGGCCGTGGCCTTGCATCGGCTTGTCGGCGTACATCGTGTGCAGGCAGGGCGCGTCGAAACCGGTGAGCCACATGTCGCGCACAATGACGATGCGGAAGGGGTCCTTGCTGTCCTTGAAGCGGTTCGCCATCGCGCGGCGCTTTTCCTTATTGCGGATGTGCGGCTGCCACTCGGGACCGTCCTCGGCGCTGCCGGTCATGATGACCTTGGCGACGCAGGCTTTGCCCTTCTCGGCTTCGGCATCGTCCTCCTTCGCACTGGCCCACTCGGGACGCAGCTTGATGAGCGCCTCGTAGAGGTCCACGCAGATGCGGCGGCTCATGCAGACGATCATCGCCTTGCCGTCCATCGCCTCCACCCGCTTCTCGAAATGCGCCACCAGATCGGCGGCGATGAGCGCGATGCGTTTCGGATCGCCCACCAGCGCCTCCAGGGCGGCCCACTTGGTTTTGAGCTTCTCCTTCTTCGTCAGCTCCTCGCCTTCGGTGATCTCCTCGAACTCCGCGTCGAGCTTCGGCAGCTCGCTGGCGTTCAGGCCCAGCTTGGCGATGCGGCTCTCGTAATAGATCGGCACGGTGGCTTTGTCCGCTACGGCGCGCTGGATGTCGTAAATCGAAATGTAATCGCCAAAGACGGCGCGCGTGTTCGCGTCCGTCTTCTCGATGGGCGTGCCGGTGAAGCCGATGAAGCTCGCGTTCGGCAGCGCATCGCGCATGTGCCGGGCGAGACCGTCGATGAGGTCATACTGCGAGCGGTGCGCTTCGTCGGCGATGACGATGATGTTCCGGCGCTCGCTCAGGCAGGGCATCTTCTCGCCCTTCTCGGGCAGGAATTTCTGAATGGTGGTGAAGACCACGCCGCCGCTGGCCACGGCCAACAGTCCGCGGAGGTTGTCACGACTAGCGGCCTGCACCGGGGTCTGGCCGAGGATGTCCGCGCAGCGCTGGAACTGGCCGAAAAGCTGGTCGTCGAGGTCGTTGCGGTCGGTCAGCACCGCCAGCGTCGGGTTCTGCATCGCGGGCTCGCGGATCGCGCGGGCGGCGAAGAAGAGCATGGTGAGACTCTTGCCGCTGCCCTGCGTGTGCCAGACCACGCCCGCGCGGCGGTCGCCCGGCCTGCCGCCGCGCATCGCGCCGGCCCAGTGCCGCCCCGGCGGTTCGTCGCGCAGCACGCCGCTTTCCACCGTCATGCCGCTGGCGCGCACCGTTTCCTCAATGGCCGCGTTCACCGCGTGGAACTGATGGTAGCCCGCGATGATCTTGTGGATAGCTCCCGTGTCGGGGTTCTCCTCGAACACGATGAAATGCTGGAGCAGGTCAAGGAAGCGCTGGCGGTCGAATGCTCCGCGGATCAGGACTTCGAGTTCCAAAGCAGTGGATGCAGCGTCATGCTGCCCGTCAATCGTGCGCCAGACCTTGAACCACTCCTGATTCGCCGTCAGCGAGCCCATGCGGGCTTGCAGGCCGTCGCTCACCACCAGCGCCGCGTTGTAGGCCAGCAGGCCGGGAATCTCCGCCTTGTAGGTTTGCAGTTGGGCGTAGGCGCTCCAGATCGTCGCGTCCTCATCTGCCGCGTTCTTCAACTCGATCAAGGCCAGCGGCAGGCCGTTGACGAAGACCACGATGTCCGGCCGCCGGTTGTGCTGGCCCTCGATCACCGTGAACTGGTTCACCGCCAGCCAGTCGTTCGCCCGCGCGTCGGAGAAATCCACCAGCCAGGCCTTGTCGTGCTTGGTGCTGCCATCGGGCCGGGCGTATTCCACGTCCACGCCATCGCGCAGCAGCTTGTGAAAGGCCCGGTTGGTCTGCACCAACGACGGCGACGCCACGCGCAGCACTTTCCGCAAGGCCTCTTCCCGCGCCTCCTCGGGGAGGGTGGGATTCAGCCGCCGCAGGGCCTCGCGCAACCGGCCCACCAGCACCACCTCGCCAAACGAATCCCGTTCCGCCGCCGGTTCGCCCGGAGCCATCTGCGGCCCGTGCCCGACCGCATAGCCCAGCTCTCCGAACCACGTGAGGGCGGCGTCTTCGACGATGGATTCGGTGATGGACATCCGCTTTAGCCTGCTGGAACAAGGGCGAGGAACTCGGTCGAAAAACGCTCTGCTTCGGTGCATTTTGCCCGCACGACAGGCCACGCATCCTGAATCTCCTGCTCGTTCGCCCGGTATTTATCAATGAGCTTCTGGCCGCTCTTGATGAGTCCATACTTGCGAAGGCGAGGCTCAGCACCCCACCAGCATTCAATCTTGGGACTCTCGGCATCCTTGTCGTCTGGAAACAGGGCTACCAGCACCCATGTCTCGATGCTCTTGGATGGCGTGCAAAGGACGGCCTTCGGTGGAACTGCGGTTTCGCCCATCCAACCAAGCATCACAGTGCGTAGCGCGTTGGTCGTGTCGCTTGGCGGAGGACAAGGCTTCTCACATGTCCGCCGAAAAAGTTCATCGTCGGGCGGGTTCTTGATGGACTTGTAGTCGCTATATTTGGCCCCAGCCACATCAGCATCCACTTGAATCACTACCATGTCGTTCATGGCAAAGACCGGATTATCACGCGCTGGCCCACCCGCTTGTTCGATCAACTGGCGGCACCACTTGAAAACCGCACCCCAGCCGCCTTCCGTCTTTGGCCGGAGGTTCTCGTCCAGTTCCGGCCAGACGTTCGTCAGCTCAAAGTCGCGGCCATTGAGCAAGGCACGCACCGCTGCTCGGAGCACGACGTAATCCGTCGAGCCCTCCATCACAAAGGCCACCTTGACCGGTTTAGACATTCGGCACCCCTCCGAGATGGCCCATGACCCACAGACGCGAGAGCGTCCAGCCCTTCTCAGCCATTTCGAGGAGCTTGTCGGTGATTTCCACGCGGCGAATACTTGTGCGGCCCGCGTCCGTTCGCGCCACCGTGAACAACCGCGCCCGGTCATCGCGCAGCGGTAGTCCATCCAACACCTGCGGATTGTGCGTGGTCACCAGCACCTGCCGCGGTTCCGGGCTTTCCAGAATCCAAGAGCAAAAGTGTTTGAAGAGGGTCTTCGCCAAGCGTGGATTGAGGCCATGGTCCGCATTGTCCACGGCGAACAAATGCGGGCTGTCCTGATGCGCGGCCAGAACGGCCAGAAACAGGATGTAGAGCGCACCTTCGCTCGCATCGTAGCCGGACAACACATTCCGCCCCTCGCGCATGTAGCGGTCCACAAAACGAATCACCCGCGGAGTTGCTCCGGCAGCGGCGGAGAGTGGCATATCCACCGCAGCCGCACTCCCATACTCACGGGCCCAATCAATGAGTGAGAGCGCCTCCTTGCTGACGCGCTTTGCATGGGGATTCTTGCTGCGGCTGAGAAGGAATTCGTGAATCGCTTCTGGCAAGCGGCCGCCGTGGATTCCCACCGGAACGCGAGGAGCCGATTCAGGATCTGTCCCCCGCAAAACCGGCGTGCTCGGGGTGTAGATGACATACTCTTGAAGCTGCTCGATCAAACGGCGGGCCGGACTTCCAACCCTGAGTTCATCCGCCTTCAAAGCCGCAAGGCCGCGTTCCGTGTTCGGGTTGTCCCGCATACGAGGCGACCGCCCTTTAAGCTTCTTTCCGTGCTGAGTCAGCCACTCCGTCTTGAATCGCCATGGCCGCTTCGCCGCCAGAGGATTGAGCAACGACACTTCGTAGCCAGATTTTTCATTCTGAGCCGCAAAATAGATGTGCTGGGGCAGCCGCTCCTGAAACGCCGACTTGTAGAGTTCCGGCACGCCGGGCCTGACGCCGCGATTCAGCAGCATGTGGTCATCTACCTTGCCGTCTGCCGCGCATGCCATCACGCCGATGGCCTCCAGCAGGTTGCTTTTGCCGCTGCCGTTCGCGCCGACAAAGACGTTCACCAGACCGAGTTCCACCTCGGCCTGCTCCAGCGATTTGAATGATTCGATGATGATCTTTGAGAGCATAGCGATATTCTGGTCAGGTTAACCGCTTTACGGACCTTCGGCGATTCGTTTCTCAAACTCCGCCATTCTCAACTCCCCGCTCAGCAGCTTCGGCAGCAGCGTGTCGCGCAGGCCGGCGAGGGTGCGGGATTGGAGGGTGTTGGTGAAGGTGCAGTCGAAGATTGCGGCAACGCTCCGGTCGAACGCAGTCAGCACTTCTTTGGACGGCAAGCAGACAAGCAATCGCTTCATGTCCGCGATGGTGACGTGCCCAAGGCCGGTGGTCTGCTTGTTCCGCGCTGTCTCCACGAGGACCGGGCGCAGGTATTGGAGCAAGTAATAAACAAATCGCTTCTGCGTCGCGGTCGGCGAAATCACCTTGAAGATATGCTGGTTGAGCAGGCCGCGGCCACCACTCCAGAGGAAAGCCTCCAACGAGGTATCTGGGCTGCCTGACCACGAATAAACCAAATCGCCAGTGTCGATGATTTGGTTCGGGCCTGCTTGCCGCTGACACCATTTCGTTTGAGCACCGATGCCGTCTTTGAGTTCTGCAATCTTGATGATGGGAAGACCTTCGCCGGCGGCGCAAAAGTCCTCACTCTTGAAAGCAGCGCCGTTGACCCATTGCGCTGTCTCGTAGAGCGGGACTGCCGACCACCCTTTCGGGATGTGGCCGAGTTCGGAGTCTTGGAAGGAGTCGGGGAAGAGGGCGGCGGTGCCTTTGTCGATGCCGACGGGCTGGCGACCGTCGAGTTTGGCGCGGACGGGGTCGAAATCCACGAACCAGCTCTGGAACAGCGCCCGCGCCATCGCCTCCAGCGTCGCGTTCATCCGCCGGTTCAACTCGATCTTGTCGTCCAGCGTTCCCAGCACTGCCGCGATGGCTTTTTGCTCGGCGAGGGGTGGGAGTGTGAGCGAAAAAAGACCAAGAACCTTTGCATTGGCTCCCGCCTGCGCGGAACCGGTCTTCGAGCCGTTGATGAAATCCCACCAGCGCTGTGTGCGCATGTGATACCAAACAAACGAGGGGTCAGCGGTTTGTTGGTTGACTCGAAAGCGAATCAAGTAGGAGGCGTAAACGGCATCTTCATTGCCGCGATAGAGGTAGTTCTCTCCTGTGCTGTTTCCTGTTCGCGCAACAACTATGTCGCCGGACTGAAGGCGATACTTGGCGTGGTCCGATTCTGAAATCGGGCAATACGGAACGGTGTGCCAATCGACTACACCGTTTTGAATGTCGGTGATTCGCAGAAAGCGGGGACCGAGTTTCTCGTCTGACGCGCTCTCGGTGTAGCCGTAGGCAACATCAGCCGAGACATCGGCGAGCGTGGTTTCTTCCCATTCACCCGCCATAGCCCAGCCCCCTCAGGTTTGCTTTGATGGCCTGTTCCAGTTTGGCGGACTCGGCGAACTGGGCGTGAAGCTCGGCGACGAGGCGCGGCATCTTTTCCTCGAAGGGTTCGCCGTCGTCCTCGACTTCCTCGGCGCCGACGTAGCGACCGGGGGTGAGGACGTGGCTATGTGCCGCAATCTCTGCCGTCGTCGCTGATTTACAGAAACCCGGCACGTCCTCATATTTCGGCGGCACACCCTCATCCCCGGCCCTTCTCCCACTGGGAGAAGGGAGGTCGCCCCGCCAGGCGTGGTAGGTGGAGACGATTCTTGCGAGGTCGGCGTCGGTCAGCTCGCGGTGGACGCGGTCGATGAGGGTGCCGAGTTTGCGGGCGTCGATGAACAAGGTTTCACCTTGACGACACCTTTGTCCCTTGTGGCCGGATGATGCCGATTTCCCTTGCTTGTGCTTCGCGAGGAACCAGAGGCAGACGGGGATTTGCGTGCTGTAGAAGAGCTGGCCGGGGAGGGCGACCATGCAGTCCACGAGGTCGGCCTCGAGGAGGGCGCGGCGGATGTCGCCTTCGCCGGACTGGTTGGAGGACATGCTGCCATTGGCGAGGACGAAGCCGGCCATGCCCTGCGGGGCGAGGTGATGGATGAAGTGCTGCACCCAGGCGAAATTGGCGTTGCCCTTGGGCGGGACGCCGAACTGCCAGCGCACGTCGTCGTCCTTGCGGAACCAGTCGGAGTCGTTGAAGGGCGGGTTGGCGAGGACGTAGTCGGCGCGCAGGTCGGGATGGAGGTCGCGGCGGAAGGTGTCGGCGTGCTCGGGGCCGAAGTCGGCCTCGATGCCGCGGATGGCGAGATTCATGATGGCCAGGCGGCGCGTGGTGGCGTTGCTCTCCTGGCCGTAGATAGAGATGTCGCCGAGTCTGCCGCCGTGGGCTTCGACGAACTTCTCGGACTGCACGAACATGCCGCCGGAGCCGCAGCAGGGGTCGTAGATGCGGCCCTTGTAAGGCGCGAGCATCTCGACGAGGCAGCGCACGACGCACGACGGGGTGTAGAACTGGCCGCCGTTCTTGCCCTCGGCGCTGGCGAACTGGGTGAGGAAGTACTCGTAGACGCGGCCGAGGATGTCCTTGCTGCGGCTTTCCTTGTCGCCGAGGCCGATGGTGCCGATGAGGTCGATGAGCTCGCCGAGCCTCTGCTTATCCAGATCGGCACGGCCATAGTTTTTCGGGAGCACACCCTTCAGCGAACCCCGGCTGGTCTTGGCTTCCGATTCATTCGCCTTCTCGATCGCTTCCATGGCGTCGTCCACGAGCATGCCAATGTTCTTCAAGATACCCGTCTTGGGGTCTTTCCACCCAGACTTGGCGTGTGCTTGAAGAAAGGACCAGCGCGCGGCGGGCGGGACCCAGAAGATATTCTCGGCGCGGTATTCGTCCGGGTCTTCGGGATTGGCCCCGGCGTAGTCGCCTTTGCCGGCCTGCAGCTTGACGTGGTGCTCCTCGAAGCTGTCGGAGATGTATTTGAGGAAGACGAGGCCGAGGACGACGTGCTTGTATTCCGCCGCGTCCATGTTGTTGCGGAGCTTGTCCGCGGCGAGCCAGAGCTTCTGTTCAAAGCCGAGATTGGCGGTGGAGTCGGAGGGTTTGCTGGAGGCTGGGCGGGCCATGATCAGATCAGTGGGATGGGTGGTGTTGCTGGGGCGTGACCAGTGGCATTATGCGTCGTCATTTCGTCGTCGGCGTATGGGTGGCAGGTTAGGTCGTCGGCGCGCCGGCCGCACGATAAATCGGTGGTGCTGAGGGGGATGGCAGGACTCGAACCAAGCGACATGGACGGGCACCGCGAGCGTTCGCGGTCCGGAAGGGCGTCTCCAAGGGGAGAGTGTCCCGCGTGACGATTCCTGGGATGAAGCGGCCTGCGATGGCTTCCGGCTCCTAGGGGTGCCTCAGATCTCTGGCCGGGAAGGAAGGGCATGGAGGGCGGCCGGGAGGCCGTGGCGCTCGGAGCGGGGTGGGTGGCGGACGGCTGGCTTGAAGGAACGCGCGGGCCGACGGCCCTTGGCGCCGTACCGAGGGCGTGCCAGAACTTGGCCTTGGGGCGATGGCAAGGGCTGGTCATGCGTCCCTGCCAATAAAGCGACTTGGGCGAGGGACGTCAACCATGTTCGAGTGGGTGGATTTCCGTGGGCCGGTGGAGAAGTGGAGCGGGTGAAGGGAATCGAACCCTCGCTTCAGGCTTGGGAAGCCCGCGTTCTACCATTGAACCACACCCGCGTGTGGAACTGGTAGACAACTAGCATGAAGCGCTGGCAAGGGCAACTGGAATCGGCAGGCCGGTTTTCGGTGGCGCGGCGCAAGGCGGGCGGCGGAGCAAAGCGCCCGTCCGAGGTTGGCCGGGGTGGGCACGAGCATGTTGGAAACGCGGTTCGGCTTTTGCTTTCCGCCGGAGGCCGCATGGCGTATTGGTTGGCGCGTGTTCAGGCCGTGCATCGACCTTCATGATGGCAAGGTGAAGCAGATTGTCGGCGGATCGCTCAGCCAGGATCCGGCCGCACTGCGCACCAATTTCGTGTCCGAGAAGCCACCGGCGTGGTACGCCCAGCGCTACCGCGAGGATGGGCTGACCGGCGGGCACGTGATCCAGCTTGGGTCGGGCAATGAGCTCGCTGCGTGCGAGGCCCTGGCGGCCTATCCCGGAGGCCTGCAGTTGGGCGGAGGAGTGAACCTGGACAACGCCCGGCAGTGGCTCGACGCGGGGGCGTCGCATGTGATTGTGACCTCGTGGGTGTTCCGGGACGGAGCGCTGGACGAGAACCGACTGCAGGCGCTGGTGCAGGCGGTGGGGCGCTCGCGACTGGTGCTGGATCTGAGCTGCCGCAAGCGGGGTGAGGATTACTACGTGGTCACGGACCGCTGGCAGAAGTTCACTTCGCTGAAGTTGGGGCGTGAGACGCTGAGTTCGCTGGCGGGTTCGTGCGACGAGTTCCTGATCCATGCGGTGGATGTGGAGGGACTCTGCCGCGGTATCGATCTGTGGCTCGTGGAGCGTCTGGCCGAATGGGCGCCGATTCCGACCACCTACGCGGGTGGAGCCAAGTCGCTGGAGGACTTGGAGACGGTGACGCGCGTGAGCCAGGGGCGGATTGACCTCACCATTGGGTCGGCCCTCGATCTCTTTGGCGGCAGCGGGGTGCGCTACCGCGAGGCGGTCGAATTCAATCGGCGGGCGGCGGGATCGTTATGGAGTCGGCCATCGTGAGTTCGCGAAAGCGGCGGAAGCGGTGAAAGGTGATGAAGTTGGCGTCGTGGCAATTGTGCGCGCCGCCGAGGCCGTCTTCGTAGGCGGTGCGGACCGCGGCGACCAGGTCGTCTCCGTCGAATTGCCAGTCGGCATACTGGAAGGCGCAGCGCGTGGGGTCAGGGTGGTGCAGGAGGAGACAATTCACGGTCCATGAGCGCAGGTCGGGCGAACTGGTGAGCGCGAGGGTATTGCGGGTACGCTCGAGATTGGCCTTGGCGTAACGGGGCAGGGCATAGTTGGCCAACGACCAGTACCGGCCGGTCTGGGGATCGCGCCGTACGGTGAACTTCTTGCAGCCGCCGGGGAAATCGACAAAGCCCGCTGCCGGATCGAACGACAGGGTGCGTCCGTCGGGGCTCAGACGCTGGAGGGCGGCCTTTTCCGGCAGGGCGCGGTAGTCGGCCCGCAGCAAGTTGACCAAGCCACCATCCGGCCCCGGCACGAGGTTGCCTTCCAGCCAGCCGCCGAACTTGCCGTCGAGCCAAGCAGGGTCTCGTCCAAGCCGGTTGCTGGTGATCCAATTGGTGGCCACCAGCAGATCGGCCTCGACCGGGGCGGAAAGCACCAGCGCCCGGAAGGAACTGCCCCAGCCGCCGGGCCCCATCACATCCTCCATGGCGCGCCACACGCGCCCTTGGTGGACCACCACCGGGACGGGCGCGCAGTGGTAGCGCGCGTCGCTGAGCAAGCGCCCGGTCTGGCTGTCGCGGGGTTCGGTCCAGGAGCGGCCGCCATTGAGCGAACGGCGGATGACGCAGTCGCCGTCCTGCCGGCTGGTCCCCATGAGGTAGAGGGCGCCGCGATGGACGAACAGGGAGGACCAGAAGCCGCCCTGGATTTCGCTCAGCGGCCGCCAGTGCTGGCCGCGGTCAACCGACTCGAACACCGCCACGCGGTCACCGGAAGCGGCCGGACCGAAATAATCGTGGGAGACGAGATAGGCCCCGTTGGTGGCGACCACGATGCTGGGGGAGCCGAGATACGTGCGCGAGGCGGCGGGCCGATGATTCACGACCACGCCGGGCACTTGGCGAAAGTCGGATTCGGCTGCCGCCAGGGCAAATGACGCAGCCAGAACGAGGCAAAAGGCACAGCCCTTGGCTAATGCGGGAATGGCAATCCACCAATGGGGGCGTTGCGCGTTCATAGTTCCTAAAAATGCGTCTCGCCGCTGCACGGCTTGCCCGCCCGTGTCGAAGCCCGGGGCTTAGCGGAGGAAACTCTCTGCCATGGAGACGGCTTTGAGCATGGCCTGCGACTTGTTGACGGTCTCCTGATATTCGTTCTCGGGCACGGAGTCGGTCACCCAGCCGCCGCCCGCCTGAACATAGGCTTTGCCATCCTTGAGCAGGGCGGTGCGGATGGTGATGCAACAGTCCAGGTTGCCACTGAAGGAAAAATAGCCCACGCACCCGCCGTAAGGGCCGCGCTGGGTCTGCTCCAGTTCGGAGATGATCTGCATGGCCCGGATCTTGGGCGCGCCCGAGAGCGTGCCGGCGGGGAAGGTGGCGCGCATGAGGTCGTACGGGGTGCGGTCCTTGGACAGTTGTCCTTCGACCTGCGAGACGATGTGCATCACGTGGCTGTAGCGCTCGATGATCATCAGGTCCCTGACCTTGACGGAGCCAAAATCGCAGACCCGCCCCAGGTCGTTGCGGGCCAGGTCCACCAACATGACATGTTCGGCGCGTTCCTTGGGGTCCGCCAGCAGCTCTTTCTCGTTGGCGGTGTCTTCCGACTCGGTCCGGCCGCGAGGTCGTGTGCCGGCGATGGGGCGGATCTCGACCCGCCGGTCCTCGCAGCGCACGTGGATTTCCGGTGACGCCCCGACCAGCGAGAAGCCATCCAATTCCAGCAGGAACATGTAGGGCGAAGGGTTGATCGAGCGGGCGGCCCGGTAGACGTCCAATGGGGAAGCCTTGACGGGCGTGGAAAACCGTTGCGAACCGACCACCTGGATGATGTCGCCCGCCGTGATGTACTCCTTGGACTTGGCCACGTTGGCCAGGAACCGTTCGCGTGCCATGTTCGACTCGAACGGGATCGACGGGATCTCGGCGGGCGCGCCGGCCGGGATGTACTCGATGGGTTGGCGCAACAGGGCGACCAACCGATCCACTTCGTGAACCGCGGCGTCGTAGACCTGCTCGGCGGACCGCTGGCCGTCCACATGGGCGTTGACCATGATGGTCAGGGTCTGCTTCACGCGGTCGAAGATGAGGAGTTCGTCCGCGATGAGGAAATACATGACGGGCGTGCCGAGTTCGTCGCGCTCGGGCTTGGGGACGACGGGTTCGACGTCGTGGACGAACTCGTAGCCGATGTACCCCACCGCGCCGCCGGTGAAGCGGGGTAGGTCGGGCAGGGTGACGGCGCGGTAGCGGCTGAGGACTTTTTCGACCACCTCGAGGCCGTCCTTGACGGTGCCGGGCCCGCCGTTGCGGGTCACCTCGTAGCGCTCGACCGTCCGGCGGCCTTCGGAGACCACTACCTCGCTGCCGACTTGATAGACGGCGGCGCGGGGACGGCAGCCTACAAACGAGTACCGCCCGAGGTGCTCACCGCCTTCCACGGACTCGAAGAGGAAGGACTCGCCGTGGCCACGGAGCTTGCGGTAAGCGGAGAGAGGGGTCTCGAAATCGGCCAGGAGCCGGCGCGTCACGGGAATGAGGTTTCCCTGTTTGGCCAGTTCGAGAAATTCAGCCTTCGTCGGAATGTGCATAAGACTCTCTTGATGGAAGACGCCCCGGGGTCGCAAGGCAAGCGGGAACCGTCGGGGCGTTACCCCGTCACGCCCCGCCACCGCCACGCCTTGCGCACGGCGAGCACGGTGAAGAACGCCACCGCCACGCCGTAAGCGATGAAGCCGGCGCCGATGCCGTAGGTGACCACGTTGTAGCCGCCGAACCAGACCAACGCCGCACCCAGGCCCGCGTAGAGCAGAGTCTGGGCGGCGAGGCAGAGGAGGAAGACCGTCCTGCTGGAGCCACAAATATGGTCGCTCATCCAGTCCCGATAGGCGACCTCGCCCATGGTGCGCATGAGCCAGGCGTGCTGGAAGTTGCGGGCGGCCACGAGCAGGCTGGTGGTGCTGATGATCACCGCCGGCAGCGGCCACAGTCCAAACCCCGCCACCACCGTCAGGTTGACGAGCGCCCCCCAGCGCCAGCCCAGCCGTTTGGCCAACGGGTTGGCTTCGAGCACCAGGTTGGGCGTGGCCAGCCAGGTGCTGAGGAAATCCATGCCCCGTCCGAAAGCCAGGATCAATACGCAGATCGCGTAATCCCGGCTGCCAAACGCCACGGCCTGGTCCATCACTTCTTCCCGTAGATTTTCTCGGGGCTCTCCAACTGCGGTTCGGTCACTTTCGCTTCGTGGCCCTTCGTGCCGACCGATCGGAAGAAACACGACTGGTAACCTTCATGACAGGCCGCGCCGGTTTGTTCGACCTGGATCAACAGGGTGTCCCCGTCGCAATCGAACGAGATATCCTTGACCACCTGCACGTGGCCGCTGGTTTCGCCCTTGATCCAGTACTTTTGTCGGCTGCGGCTCCAGAACACAGTCTTGCCGACCTCGATGGTCTTCTCGAGGGAGGCTTGGTTCATCCAGGCCATCATGAGAACGCGGCCGGTGGATTGCTCCTGGATGATGGCCGGGATCAGGCCATCGGCATTGAACTTCAGTTGTTCGATGAACTTCATAAACGCACGCAAATCTGGCGCGAGGCCAGGTATTCCTTTACCTGCCGGACGGTATACTCGCCAAAGTGGAAGATACTGGCCGCCAGCACGGCGTCGGCCTTGCCTTCAAAAAGGACCTCCGCCATATGTTCGAGGTTGCCGGCCCCGCCACTGGCCACCACCGGCACGCCCACCGCCTCGCTCACCCGGCGGGTGATCACCAAATCATAGCCCGCTTTCGTGCCGTCGGCATCGATGCTGTTGAGCACAATCTCGCCGGAGCCCAAGGCCACCGCGCGTCGCGCCCACTCCACGGTCTCCATGCCGGTGGGCTTGCGCCCGCCGTGGGAGAATACCTCCCAGCGATCGGGCGCGACCTTCTTGGTATCGATGGAAACCACGATGCACTGGCTGCCGAACTTCTCGGCCCCGGCCCGGATGAGTTCGGGCGTGGCGATGGCGGAGGAGTTGATGCTGACCTTGTCCGCGCCGGAGAGGAGCAGTTGATGCATGTCCTCCACGGTGCGAATGCCGCCGCCCACGGTGAGGGGCATGAAGCACTGGTCGGCCACCTTCTGGATCACCTCGATCATCGTAGCGCGGCCGTGGGCGCTGGCGGTGATATCGAAAAACACCATTTCATCGGCGCCCTGCGCGTTGTAAGCGAGGGCCAGTTCGACCGGGTCGCCCACGTTGCGCAGTTCGCCCTTTTCGGCCCGCCCGAACTGGACGCCCCGGGTGACCTGTCGGTCGTGGACGTCGAGGCAAGGAATAACGCGTTTGGCCAGCATGGCTTCGTAAGGGGATGGCGGTAAGATCCCGGGCTTGCTTCCCGATCCAGTCCCGACGGTTGGCCGGGTGGCACCGCTTCGGCAAACGGAACCTGGTCGGCCGGGAATCACCGCTCCCGCGCCCAGCGGTATACTGGCCGCGGCAACGGTTGACAAGGGCTAACATTGCCTCGGTGCGGTTTGGTTTCGGGAGGGAGTCAAGGACAACGACAAAACGCTCCATGGGAATGGATTAGGCGTTGGCACAAGACGGGCCCTGGGCTGCGACGGTCGCCCGTTCGCAGCGGTTGCTTTCCGTGCCCCGGAGAGGCGCAGCGCGCGGTCGGAGTCTTGGCATGCGGCCATGTGCGCTTCAGCGCCCGCCGCGGGCGCGATCGCGGCAGGCTATCGAGTTGGGGGGCTGTGACCGCGAGAGGGCAAGGAGGGCAGATTTGGATGCGGAGCGGCGGCGTGTCGCGGACATTGATGTTTGTCGTCCGTTCAGGCATGCTTGACCCAAGATTTGACCGAACTGAACATCGCCATGAAATACGGCCTGAACATCCCTGAGAACGGCACGCTGGACTTCGTCTCCCTCGGCGCGCTGGTGCATCGCCTCGACCCGGGCATCGTCCCGTTCCGCAAAGCCACGGAGTGCCAGATCCATGTGAGTGGCGGTGAGTTCAACTGCGCCGCGAATCTGGCAGACTGTTTTCGTTTGCGGACCGGCATCGTGACCGCCATGGTCGATTACCCCATCGGCGACCTGATTGCCGAGCGGGTTCGCGCCATGGGGGTGCAGCCGTTCTACAAGCGCTTCAAGCACAACGGCGTCAACGGCCCCAACATGGCCACCGTCTACAGCGACCGCGGTTTCGGCGTGCGCGCCCCGGTGGTGTTTTACAACCGCTCGCATGAGGCGGCCGCGCAGCTCAAACCGGGCGATTTCAACTGGAGCGAGATCTTCAGCGGCGGGGTCCGGTGGTTCCACAGCGGAGGCATCTTCGCCTCGTTGTCGGAGACGACCGGCGAGTTGATCGTGGAGGCCGTCAAGGCCGCCAAAGCGGCGGGGGCGGTGACCTCTTTCGATCTCAATTTTCGCGAGAAACTCTGGAACATCTGGGGCGGCCAGGCCAAGGCGGCTTCGGTGCTCCGGCGGATCGTGGAGCATGTGGATGTGCTGGTCGGCAACGAAGAAGATTTGCAGAAGGGCTTGGATGTGCCGGGGCCGGAGGTGGCCGCCAAGTCAAAGCTCGATCCGAGCACGTTCTTCAGTATGATCGACCAGGTGGTGAAGAAGTTCCCGCGTGTCAAGGTGGTGGCCACCACGCTGCGCGAAGTCCACACCACCAACCGCCATAGCTGGGGGGCGGTAGCCTGGATCGACGGCCAGACCTTCGTCTCACCCACCTGCGAACTGGATGTGTACGACCGCGTCGGTGGCGGCGATGGCTTTGCCTCCGGCCTGTTCTATGGCATGCTGACGGGCGAGCAACCGGAACAGGCGCTGCGGTTGGGGTGGGCGCATGGCGCGCTGCTCACCACCTTCCCGGGCGATACGACCATGGCCACGGTCGACCAGGTGCGGGCGTTTGCCAAGGGCGGGTCCGCGCGCATCCAGCGATAGGCTGGCCGGGGGAGTAAGCCCCGTTGGCTTGCTGGGGCGGGTGGAGGCGACCAAGAAGCCCGAGGGGCTTGGCCCAGCGGGGGGCGGGGCACGGCATGAGTTGCAGTAAGGAACGCACCGCCGTGGCGGGCTTCCGGCTCGACACGAGGCAGCGCCACCGGGTGTAATGTGCCGTCACCCGGCCGTGACGTTATGAATGAGTCGCTCGCGCGCGAGACCGAAGCCCTGAGGCAATCCTGGATGCGGCATGACGATGCCATGCTCCAGGATTATCTGGTGAGCAGCGTCGAGGACCCGCGCCTGAACGTGCAGAGCCTCCTCACGCGGCACTTCCTGATCCAAGTGCTGCGGGGGGAGGAACTCGATCCCCTGCTGTACCAGGAACTTCGTTTCGCCGTGGTCATGAACTGGTTGTGGGGTTTGGCCGAGGAGGGGTTGGTGACGGATGACTTCGCGGCCATCCGCCACGCTCTCGTACGGGGTGCGGACAACGCCGAGGGGATCGCCATCCCGTCCATCATCCAACAGGTCTGCCAAGCCGGCGCGAACACCGTTAGCGGCGTGGCGCTGCCTGCCTACTTGGACGAGACCTTGCGCCGCTGGGCCGAAGATGAGGCGGCCCTCGCGGCCCGGCAGTTGCCGGTGGATACCTTCATGGACCGGCTGCCCGCGGTGTTGGAGGGGAAAGTGGCGGACAAGGCGGAGGTCCTGGAGGTCGCGTGCGGCTCCGCCAACGATTACCGGTTCATGGCTCGGTGCGGCCTGGCCAGCTCGTTAGTGTACACCGGCGTGGACCTGTGCGAAAAGAACATCGAGAACGCCCGGAGGCTGTTTCCGGAAGTGCGGTTCGAGGTGGGCAATGCCTTCGCGCTGGCGGCGACGGACCTGTCTCAGGACTACTGTCTTACGCACGATTTGTTCGAGCACCTTTCCCTGGAGGGCATCGAGCAGGCGCTGGGAGAGCTGTGCCGGGTTACCCGCCGGGGGCTTTGCCTGGGCTTCTTCAACATGGACGAGTGTCCCGACCACATCATCCGCCCGGTGGAAGCGTATCACTGGAACACGCTGAGCGTGGCGCGGGTGCGGGCGTTCTTCGAGCAGCGCGGGGGCCAGGTGCGGGTGATCCACATCGGCACGTTCCTGCGGCGGCTGTTGGGGTATGACCAGACCCACAATCCCAACGCCTACACTCTGCAGGTGCGGTTCGGGGGGTAGACGGAGGCCGGGCGCGGCCTACAGGCGGAGGAAATTGCGGAGCAGCGGCCGGCCGTGCTCGGTAAGGATGCTCTCGGGATGGTACTGCACGCCGTAGATCGGCAGCTCCCGGTGACGCACCCCCATGATCTCCTTCTCCTCGCTCTCGGCGGTGATCTCGAGGCAATCGGGCAGGCTCTCCCGCTGGATGACCAGCGAATGGTAGCGGATCGCCGGGTAGGGGCTTGGCAAGCCCGCAAACAGGTCGCGCCCGTTGTGGTGGATCATCGAGGTCTTGCCGTGCATCATGCGGTAGTTGACCACCACATTGGCGCCGAAAACGTGCCCGATGCACTGGTGCCCAAGGCAGACCCCCAGGATGGGCACCTTGCCGGCAAAGGCGCGGATGATCTCGTTCGAAAGCCCCGCCTCGCGCGGCGAACACGGGCCGGGCGAGACGAGAATGCGCTCCGGCTTCAGGTCCTGGATCTGGTCCAGCGTGATCTGGTCATTCCGGTGGATCTCCATGGGCACGTCCATCTCGCCCAGGTATTGCACCAGGTTGTACGTGAACGAATCGTAGTTATCGATGACCAGCAGCATACGCCGTCCCGGAATCTAGCCCATGCCCCGGAAAATCAAAGGCCAAAGCGAAAAGGACCAAGCCGAGGCCTGCCTGGATGGCTTACGGAACGAGGACAACTGTGACCGGCTGCTGCTATTGCGTTGCCGGAGAACCGCTCTTCAGTGGCAGTGCCTCTTGGCGGATGAGGCTGCCCAACTGGACCATTTCGGGGTCCTTGTGGAAGAGAATCGCACCCGAGCGTTGCGCTGAGGCGAGGACGAGCTCGGATGCTTCCCGCTCACGCTCCCGGTGGCGCTCGTCCAACAATCTCGGCAGCGAGCGACTCCCCGCAGTGCAACCGGTCAACCGGTCCAAGGCCGCCATGATCTCCTCGCGCGAGGCGGTCCCGGCGGGCGCAAGGATCGGTGGTGGCTCCAATTGGAGCATCATTGCGTTGACCTCCTGCCACACCAAGCGCAGATCAGGAGCTGGCAGAGCCCTGATCTCTTTCAACACGCGGTTCGCTGTTGCCGTCATAGAGCAAAACTAGTCCCGAACCACCCCACCGCCAAGGAGTTTTCGCCGCCTCGCACTCTGTCGCGAGCGGGCACGGGAAGCGCGATAGGGCACGCCGTCCGGGAATCCAGCGCATGCCCCGGAGAATCAAAGGCCAAAGCGAGGTGGCAGGCACTCTTCGCTCCCGCTCTATCCGTCCGCGCCCGTTGGAAGACTCCAGGTCTGAGCGCGACTGATCCTGCGGGGTTTACGGTAAACCCGGACCTGAGGCCGGCGCGTTCAGGCCGCGACCGGGGTCCTTGGGTTTAGGCGGGTTCGGCGTTCGGCCTTGCTCCAGCGCGTACCTCCACGCGCCGCCCGACGGGGTTGAGATAATGCGGAAGGAGGGCTCGCTGTCGTAGTGGCCGGTGACGGGGTGAAAGCGGCCATCCCAGGCTCGCACTAGAAACGCCATGTACTCAGGAGCAGTGGGCAAGGAGAGCGGACGGGCGGCGTCGCCTTTGATGACGACCTCCGTTTTCGCCGGAGGGATGGGGAAGTACACGAAATTGCCGCCGTTGAATTCCGGCACGCTGGGGGCGTAGCAGAAATGCAGCAACGTCAGTTCTTTCTCCTGCCATCCCGGCAGCACGGCGGAGGTTTTCATCACCAGCAGGACACGGCAGCGCGTGTTCATCGCCCGGTAGTCGCCGGGGTTGCGGGGACCGTACTTGGGGCCTGCCGAGGTGAGTCGGTCGGTGGCGTTGGTTGTGGAAAGCGGCTGAAGGACGGCCACCAAGTCCGCCTTCGACCAGAGTTCGTCGAGCGAGGGGAGTTCCACCGGGCGGCCGAGGCAGGGCCTGGAACCCGCCCAGCCGAGGAGCAGGAGGAGGAACAAGACGGGCGCGGTTCTGGTGCTCATAGGGCTTGGACGGCACTTCATATGGCTGCCGGTTCGGGGTCGAACACGATCCGCAGGCTGAACCAAAGGCTGGATTTGTCAACGGCAGACCCGCGCCTGATGCCGGGTGATCCGGGATTGCGGCTGGATGGGAGGCTCAACCATCAAGAACTTTCAGCCCGCGGTTGTGGGGATCCAACCGTGACCAGGAGATTCCAGCGGGTTCGACGCCTCCTGGCCGCTTTGGCGGTGGGCGGGGGCGTGTGGTTGAACCTGCTTGCGCCTCGGCATACCCCTGCAATGACGCCTCTTGCGACGGGCGGCAACAGATCAGCCCGCCCGAGGACAAAGCCCTTCTACAGGTCATCGACACCGGAGCGCCGCTGGCGGGCCTGGGATGCGCTTCCACGCTGGCGGCGGGTCAGGGCAGGTCCGAGAATCCTGGCACTGCGGCGACTTGGAGACTCCGGTCGACCGGCCTGGGTTCGGCATCCGGCCGCTCTTCGAGATGTCCGCAGGTACAGCGATATCGCTTGAGCAACCGGAAGTTGATCGGAACCACTTTCACCAGGAGCATCGTGCCGTTGCAGACCGGGCAACTGATGGTGTCTTGATTCGAGTCCATAATGGCCATATTTAGCACGCCTCATGCCAAATTCTGGCTGGTGCCCATGGGGCGGCGATCGCCTCGGAGGGGTTCGGTCGTCCTGTGCAGGGCGTTTGGCTACCGGCTATTGGCTCTGCTTGCCGCTGGCGGGCAGCGGGCGGGAATCGATGAAAGGAACGGGGCGGCGGCAGATTTCGGCGACGCGGGCGAGGAGGGCGGGGTCGGCG
>CAYYMW010000071.1:0-21952 GCA_964472515.1 uncultured Verrucomicrobiota bacterium
CACCTACCCGCTCCTGAGCACCTTGCGCGCCCGCCCTGCTCCGCTCCCTCCCACCGCCAAAGCCGCGCCGGCTGAGACGCTTGACCCGCAAGCTGACGTTACCGGGGTCGATCCGCGCTTCCCCCTGCGCCTGCGCAACACCCCGAAGAAGGTGGGCGAACTCGTCCGGGTGGATACCGCCATCCTCTTGCGGCAGGCTTTCATCGACACCGCCAATCCGCGCGGGGTCACCGTTCCCTCCCATCTCCGCGCGGGCGAAAACCCGGGCAGCTACGTGGTCCAGGCCAAGGGCACCATCGACGAGCGGTTCCGGCAATCGTTGTTGGCTCAGGGAGCCACCGTCGTCTCCTACATCCCCAACAACGCCTACTTGGTACGCATGGACGCGGACCAAGCGAAAGCAGTCTCGGCATCGCCGCTCACCCGCACGGTGCTGCCCTACGAACCCTACTACAAGCTGGACGACGCCTTGCTCGGCCTGGCCGTGGAGAAGAAGCCCCTGCCCGAGGACGCCTGTCTTCGTGTCACCGCGTTCCCCGAGGACGGCGAGGCCGTACGGCAGTTGATCGCCCGGACCGGCGGCCAGATCGTCGGCGAAGGCAACTCGCCCTTTGGGCCGCAGTATGTGGCGCAGGCGACGCCCGAGAGCTTGCTCACGCTGGCGGCGGCGCCCGGCGTGCAGTTGCTCGAACAGTGGCAGCCCCGCGGCTTGTTGCTGGACCTTTCGCGCACCACCATCGGGGTGCAAGAGCCAGGCGCGACGCCCACAAATCGGCTGGGGCTGTATGGCTCCAACGTCTGGGTGGCCGTGGCGGACAGCGGCATTGACGTGAAACACCCGGACTTCAAGAACCGGGTGTTCTACTCCTCCCCCGATTTGAGGGTCGACGAGACCGCCCACGGAACCCATACGGCGGGGGTCATCGCCGGCAGCGGGTACGCCAGCACCAACGACCCGGCCACGGTCGCGATCCTCTCCACGAATCCTCCTTCCGGTTCAGCCCCCGCTCCGAACTTTCAGGGCGTGGCGCCCTTCGCGAAGCTTCTGGCTCTGCCCGTCGATGTGCGTTCGGGACCGGTGGTCTCGGACACCTCGCTGGCGGAGACCGCTGCGCGCTCGAACTACGTGACGCTGAACCGCACGAACGCGATGATCTCCAACAACAGTTGGGGCTATCCAGGCTCGCTCGATTACGACACCGCCGCCGCCACCTACGACGCCGCGGTGCGCGATGCGCTGCCGGAGTTGCAGGGGTCGCAGGGAATGGTGTTCGTGTTCGCCGCCGGCAACAGCGGCGGGGGCAATGATCTTGGTCTGGGCGGCGAGCCCAGCACCATCAACTCGCCAGGCACGGCCAAGAACGTGATTACGGTGGGCGCCACGGACAATCCCCGGCAGATCACCAACGAGGTGTATTACCTGGCCAACGGCGAACTGGGCAAGGGGCCGCTCTTCCTGGGCGAAACCGACAGTGCCGAGGAGGTGGCCCCGTTCTCGAGTCGCGGCAACGTGGGCATCGGAATTGAGGGCGACTACGGCCGCTTCAAGCCGGATGTGGTCGCACCCGGAGCGTTCATCGTTTCCACCGCACCCACGAACTGGGTTTCCACGCTGACCCCGACCAACGGACAGGTGGAATTCTACTCCGGGCAGGTGGTGGCGGCCAATGGCGTGAACAACTATGCCGCCTCGGTGCCTTTCGCACACACCAACTTCGTGATCAACCGGCTGGCCATTGAAACGCTCGCGAACAAGCGCTCGCCCAACCCGATGCCAGTGCTGAACATTCACACGAACCTGGGCGGCTTCCCGAATCTCACGAACAACGTGAATTTCTGCGGGACCAACGCGGTCACGATCCCCTACCCCGAGGGCGGCACCTGGTTCTACACCATCCAGAACACGACCGCCCGTCCGGTGGACTTCGACCTCCGGGTCACGGTCGAAATCGCCGTCACGCTGACCAACCTGATGGGGGGTGAAACGAACAGCCAGGATGTGCTCACCAACTTCTATACCGGGGTATTCTCCAACCTGAACCTGTCGCTACGGCCATACTACCGTTACGAGTCCGGAACCAGTGCGGCCGCCGCCCATGCCTCGGGCATGCTGGCGTTGATCCAGGAGTTCTTCGAGCGGACCCTCAAGCGCAGTTGCAGCCCCGCCTTGTTGAAGGCGCTCCTGATCCACGGAGCGCGCACGCTGGGGATGCAATACAGCTTCCAGGTGCAGAACCTCGTCAACTACCAGGGTTGGGGGCTCCTGAACCTGCCGAACACCCTCCCCGACGGCCTCACCAACGCGACGGACGAAACCAAATGGCCCATGCGGTGGGTGGATCAAAGCCCCACCAACAGCCTGGCCACCGGCGAGTCCCACGCGTACAACCTGAGCATTCCGGAGGAAGCGCAGCTCTCCGACCTCAAATTCACGCTGGTCTGGACCGATCCGCCCGGCAATCCCTCGGCCTCGATCAAGCTGGTCAACGATCTGGACTTGGTCGTCTCCAATGAGATCACCCACGAGCTTTACGTCGGCAACGACATTCCTGCCGACAACGACTACAACCGGCAAGTCGGCACCAACGACACACTCAACTTCGATGCGATTAACAACGTGGAGACCGTCCTGATCCGTGGACCGGTCACCAGCAACTACACGGCCTACGTGATCGGCCGCCGGATCAACGTAAACGCCGTGACCGCCCACCCGAACGCGATCGCCCAGGACTACGCCTTGGTGATGTCCGTGGCGGGCACCAACGGAATCCAAATGACCCGGCAGGTAACCAACCTGATCGCGCTGGTCACCAACGTGCCCACGGCACTCTCGAACGGTCTGCCGCTGCTGAACCAGCGCGCGGG
Source organism: uncultured Verrucomicrobiota bacterium (assembly GCA_964472515.1). Classification (GTDB taxonomy): domain Bacteria; phylum Verrucomicrobiota; class Verrucomicrobiia; order Limisphaerales; family J093; genus CAYYMW01. The sequence goes on from CAYYMW010000071.1 coordinate 2,866, forward strand.
CGCCAACAGCCCGCTGCTGGGCGCGAATCCCCTCCCCTTCGAGGATGGGGTGACCCGGCCCGGATCGAGCAATCAGTGGCATTTCTACGCCTTCACCAACTCTCAGCAATATGCCGTGGAGGGCATGACCAACGGCGCCAACGTTGCGTTCATCACGTTCCTGCCGCCCAATCTCGCCATCGCCCGCACCAACGATGCCGACGTTGACCTCTATGTCACCCGCGGGGACTCGAACCTCCTGACGCTCGAGACCAATGCCCTGCGCAACGCCTTCAAGTCCCTGACCCGCAGCGGCACGGAGATGGTCGTCTTCACCAACGCGGCCACCAACGAGGTGTTTTACATCGGAGTGAAGTCGGAAGACCAGGAGGCGGCTGAATATGGGCTGGTAGGGCTGTCGAGCGCCGAACCGTTCGAAACCCTCGACGAGATGGGCAATCGCATCCTGCGTGGAATGCCTTCGCGGGTCGCCATCCCGGATGGCTCTCCCTCGAGCCCCAGCCACCGCTTCGTCTTTGCCGTCGGCATCAGCTCGGTGGACATCTCCCGGGTCGTAGTCTCCAACCAGATTATCCATGGGGAGATAGGCGACCTGTTCGGCAATCTGAGCCATTACCGCACTTTCTCCGTCCTCAACAATCACACTCTCAACAGCACGCCGGTGGACGGCGTCCACCGCTTCCTTTACGACGATACTTCGTCTCTCCAGTACTGGCCGTCCCGATCCAGTGACGGCCCGGGCAGCCTCCGCAAATTCATCGGCATGCAGAGCATGGGGCCGTGGATTCTCACGATGGTGGACGACGCCCCCGGTCACACCGGCTTGGTCCAGAACCTCTTCATTCGCGCCGAACCGCAGCCGCCGCTCGACATCGGGGTTGCCTTCACCCTGCAGCCGGGCGAGTTTCGAGACTACTTCTATGACGTGCCGGCGGACGCAAGCAAGCTCACCGCCATCGTCACCGAACTGACCGGGCGGTTGGACCTCTTCCTCCGCCGCGGGACGCCCGCCACGGTGGACGAGTATGACAAGATGGCCAGACTCGACGTGCCCGGTGGCGAACTGAGCCTCGGCATCGAGGATTCCCCCCCGTTGATCGCCGGTCGCTACTACATCGGCCTGTACAACCCCTCGGCCACTTCGGTCGACGGTTTTCTGCGCGTGAAGCTGGAGCGCAACCTGCCGGAGAGCTACAAAGGCGAATTCACCCAGACGACCAACGAGGTCATTGGCGACGACCGCCTCACGCTGGGCACCAACGCGGTGCCCGACGGCCGGTACATCACCGACCTGCAGGTAGGCGTCCGTCTGGATCATCCCCGCGCTTCGGACCTCTCCATCCAGCTCGTCAGCCCGCAGGGCACCCGCCTGGTAATCGACGAGAATCGGGGCGGGACGAGCTGGAAACAGTTGGGTTACGACACCGTCGTTACCAACTATCATCACGTCGCGCTGACCTACGCCACAAATACCGGCCTGGCCACCCTCTACCTCGACGGCACCAGCATCGGCGAATCCAAGCTCGGCCTCTGGCCGTTCCCGGCTTCGAGCAACTGGTTCCTTGGCTACCGCCCGAAATTCGGCACGAATCTGACGGATGCACAGTTGCTCGGGACCGTCGACGAGGCGGACCTTTACCGCCGCGCGCTGACGCCCCCGGAGATTCTCTCCATCTACAAGTTCGGCGGCGCGGGCAAACCCACCAATGAACTCACCGCCCGCTGGCAGTTGGATGGCTCTGCGGCCGACACCCTGGGGGCCACCAGGCTGGCCCGGTTCAGCGGCACGTGGGTGGCGGGCAAGTTCGGCCAGGCGGCCAAGCTGGCGAATGCAGGCGATTTCGGCCTGTGGACGAACGCCAGTGCCACCAACCTCGTCCTCGATGTCAGCCGGCTGCCCGGTTTCACAGTGGATGTGTGGGTCAACCCCGCCGATCTCTCGGAAGACCGGCCGCTGATCTACTGGGGCGCCACCAACCAACCGGCGTTCGAGCTGTCCATGCTCAAGGAAACCACCAACACCGCCGCCCGATTGCAGGCCCGGTTCTGGAACCAGAGCGGCGCTTATACCAATCTGGCGCCGGAACTTACTGGTGGAAGGAAGCTCATCACCAACGGGGTCCAGAAGGTAACGGTCTACGCCAACTTCCTGGAGGATACGAACCGCGCCCTCGCGCCCATCAAGTTCGCCAATCCTTACACCGGACCGGCCGCGTCGTTCACCAACCAGTTGATCAGCGGGTTTGAGAGTGTGAGTCAGGCCATGTACCGCGTATCAACGAACCTGATTGAAGGGTGGGAAGTGCTGACCAATGACATGGTGGTGTTGACGGCCCCTAAACTGGCGCACACTGGCACCAACCTCCTCGCGCTGCGCTACGGCACGATCGGCCGCACCTTGCCCACCGAAGCGGGCCACGCCTACCAACTCCGCCTCGCCCACCGCCTGCACGACCGTCCCACCAACATGGTCGCTTGGTGGACCGGCAACGACCTGGCGGATCCGTACGCCGATGAACTCGGGACCAACGACGCTGTCGGCGTGGGCGTGGTTCCCCTGACCGACGCCAAGGTGGGCCGGGGCCTGCTTTTCACCAACCAAGTGGCCGACAGCTTGGATTGCCTCCGGGTTGCGGATCGTAGTTCGCTTGCCGCCACCAACGAGTTCTCGTTCGAACTCTGGTTCCGGCTTAATCAGACCTCGAACGGCGTGCCCGTGGGAGGGGTCATCCTGAGCAAAGGCATCAGCGGCAGCACCAACGCCGTGAACTACGGCGCGAGCGTGACCCCCAGCGGAATTCAGGTTTACTTCAACGATCCGACCGGCACCAATGACAACTCGGGCTTGTTAGGCACGCTGCTAACCGGATACGAGGGCGTCCAGATCAGTCCCACCCCGGCGGTGGGCGGATTCCATCATTTGGCGGGTGTATTCAAGCAACAGGGGCCCAAGGTGGAGATCTCGGTTTACCTGGACGGCCAGGTCCGGACCAACAAACTGCTCGACGGCCAACTACCGAAAGCGGTGAACACGCAGCCCCTGGTTCTCGGAGCGAACGCGCTCACCAACGCGGTGGCGCCCTTCAACGGGGTGCTGGATGAGGTGAGCCTCTACCAACGAGTCCTCCAAGCCGGCGAGATCGAGCGCATCTATGAACTGGACGTCGCCGGAAAGTGCCCGCCCCCGGCGTTGGGAGAGACCTCTCTCATCATCCCGGACTACGGCTCGAGCCGCTTCCTGGGCGAACCGGAGTGGGCTACCAACTCCTTGTCCTTCCTCGCCGCCACGAACGGCACGTACGTGATGCTCGCCTCCCAGAAGGCGGGGGTGCTGGTGGATTCGGTCGAACTGACCGAACTCGTGCCCACCGATTTCCTGCCGGAGGAACCGCTCAATCCCTTCCTGGGCGAGGTGGCGTTGGGCGAGTGGCGGCTGGAAGTCATCGACCGCCGCACCGGCCTGCCGATAGCCATCGACCCCACGCTGCTAAGCTGGCAGTTGAAGATGACCTTTGCGCCACCGGTGATTCCCGCCGTGCGGCTCACCAACAGCGTCGCCTACACTAACAGCATCGCCCCGGGCACGAACCTGTACTTCATCGTCGAAGTACCGAAGAGCGCCACGATGGCCACCAACAGCCTCACGGTGCTGGGTGACGGCAAGCTGAGCCTGCTCTTCAACCAAAACGCCTTGCCCAACGGGGATCCCGCCCACGGGGATTACCCCCTGCTGACCAATGTGCTCAAGGGCACGAACTGGGCGAGCGTCATCGCGACCAACCAGACCTTCTACGGCAACTTCGAGAACGAAACCAACCGTCTGGTGGCGCCCTTGGGAACAAACGCCGCCCCGCTCTTGGTGCCCGGCCAGCGCTATTACCTCGCCCTGACCAACGCCACCACCAACAGCCAGTTCGTCATCCGGGTCGACTTCGACTCGGAAGACACGAATATCGCCGGCCTGATCATGCTGACCAACGGCGTACCGCACACGAACAACATCCTGGCCACCAACTACATCCAGTATTACGGCTACAACGTTCCCACGAACGCCGAGGCGGTTCGCTTCTCGCTGCAACCCACCAACGGCGACGCGAACCTCTATGTCCGCCGCTGGACCAAGGTCAACGACCCGCTCCCGACCCCGCGCGTCTACGACTATTCCAGCGAGGCGCCCGGCACCAACTTGGATGTGGTCATCGTCACCGACAAGTCCGTGGTGCCGCTGACGCCCGGCCTCTGGCTGTTGGGCGTCCATCGCGTAGACCCCACGAACGTCTACTACACCGTCATGGCGACGAACATCAGTGCCGCCAATGACTGGATCAACCTGCAACCCGGTCAACTCACGCCCACCGAGACCATCGGGGCGCTCCCACGATACTTCACCTTTACTCCGGCGGCGGGCGCCCAGGCGGTGGAGTTCTTTGTGACCAACGTGACCAAGGGTGTCACCATTTACGTGGGCTCGGACGACAAGGTCGGCGAAGGCAGCTACCTGCGCTTCGACTATGGCGCCTCGGACGCGCCGGGACGGATTGTCATCCGCGCAAACGAGGACATCGTTCCCCTGGCGTCGAAGTGGTACGTGGCGGTCGTGCCACAGGATCCGGGCGGCTCGGCCTTCAGCGTTCGGGCCTCGATCCCGGCGTTGGATCCCGCGGACATCACCCTGACCAGCGGTATCGCGGTACAAACTACCATTCCGGCTGACGCCTTTGGTTTTGCCCACCTCGACTACTTCCGGCTCGAAGTCCCGGCCTCCGCCCAGTTCGCCGACTTCACGCTCGCGCCGGTCAACGGCAATGTGGACCTCCTGCTGCGCAAGGATACCCGGCCTACACTGGATACCTTTGACACCCTGGGCGTCAATCCGGGCAACGCCGCTGAGTTCATCCGTCTGCGCGCCGGCGAGTTGCCCGTGGGCCTGACTCCTGGCCGCTGGGTGATCGGCGTGCTCAACCAGGAAATCACTTCGGTCACGTATAAGCTCAAGGCCCAGTGGTTTACTCCGTCCGTCAGCACGTTGGTAAGCGGTGTTCCTGCGGGCGATCAGTTGTCGGCTGGAGCCACAAAGTACTATCAGTTTGCGGTATCAGCCGACGCCAATCGCGCGATCTTCCAGGTGAAGGACTCGGCCGCGCCGTTGGAGATGTATCTCCGCGGCTCTCTGCCCCTGCCCGACCAATGGCTGTACGACTACGCCGCCAGCGTGCCGACTGGTGTCGCCACACCCCTGACGGTTCTGCCCGATAGCTTCCCAATCCCGCTCACCGCTGGGACTTGGTACCTTGCCGTCCGCAACCCCAGCACGGCAACGGCCACCTACACGGTCACCGCCACCGAACGCCGGCCGGGCGCCAACGCGGCGCCGATCATCAGTCCGTCGGTGAGTTTCAGCGACGGCAAGGTCGGCTTCAGTTGGACCGCCGATCCCGGCTTGGAGTACAGCGTCGAGTACACGACCAACCTGCCGCCGCAATGGCGCGAATTGACCAACGTGGTCACCTCACCCACCGGGGAGTACCAGTTCTCCGATGACGAGACGCAGTCGGGCGGAACAACCTTCTTGAAGCTGTACCGCCTGAGGCTCCGTTTTGTCCCTTGAAGGCGGAACGCCCTGCTACTGCTGCCGCAGCGCGCCGACCGTTGACGGGCTGTCTCCCCTCCGCGGATGGCGCGGTGGCGCGCTCTCGCTGTCGGACGCTGGTCCTGGCCCTGAACCCCTCGGTGGACGCTGAATGGCGGACCCGGCGGATGGTTTTCGGCGAGAAGAACGAAGTCCTCTCCGAACGCCGCTGGCCCGGCGGCAAGGGCGTCAACGTGGCGCGCTGGCTCAAGGCTTCCGGCCAGGAGGTGCGTCTCTTCCTGCCCTTGGGCGGCGGCACCGGCGAGGAGATCGCCGCCGGCTTGAAGGCCGAGGGTATCTCCACCACCACGGTCGGCGTGAACGTGCCCACGCGGGTGAATGTCATCGTCACCCCGGATCAGGGCAGTGAACTGCGCTTCAACCCGGTTTGGCAAGAGTTGCGCCCGTCGGAATGGCAGCAGGTGGGTCGGCAGGTGGAACAGTCCTTGCGAGCTGCCGACTTGCTGGTGCTGTCCGGCAGCCTCCCGGCAGGGGCTCCGGTCACCGCGTACGCAACGCTCCTGCGGCAAGCCCGCCGCTTGAGATTGCGGGCGGTTCTGGATTGTGACGGTCCAGCCTTCGCGAAGGCGATTCCAGCCCGCCCATTCCTGGTCAAGCCAAACCTGGCTGAACTGGAACAATGGGTGGGCAACCGACTTCCGAATCGCCAGACCATCCTCAGCGCGGCCCGGCAGCTCTCCCAAGCCACCCATGGATGGGTGTTGGTATCTCTGGGTGCCCGGGGAGCCCTGCTAATAGACGCTGCGACCGGCACTTGGTGGTCGACCGCAGTCTCGGTGTCCCGCGTGCTCAACACTGTGGGAGCGGGCGACGCCTTGCTCGCCGGCGTCGTGAGAGCGATTGCCGGGTCACATCCCCCCGAGGCGTGGCTTTGCTGCGGCGTGGCTGCAGGCGCGGCAGCAGTCAGTTTTCCAGGGGGGAGCACTCCGTCGCCCGGGGGCTTGGCAAGAGCCTATGCTGAAGCACGGAACCGCCTCCGGTCAGGGCGGTTGCCACACGAGAAAGGCACGTCCCTTGCCAGGCGGCGCAAAGCATTGCACATTAACAGGGTCGGTGATACTATAGAAAGCAGACGCGGTCATTATGCCTGAAGACAGCAATGGCGACTCCGGTCGCAACGAACGACGCAACCAAGACATGCGGGTCCAAGCCCGCAATTGGGTTCCTTGGCTCCTGATCTTGAGCCTGATCCCGCTGCTGGTCTTCTTCAAGAACAAGACCGAAACCACGGTCAAGACCCTCAGCCACAAGGAGTTTCTGGAAGCCGTCTCCAACGAGCGGATCGTGGAAGGGACCATCCATTACAACCCGCAGTCTCCCATCCGGGAAATCTCGGGGAAGATTCGCGAAGGCTCCGCCGAAGCGAAGCAGTTGGTGCCGTTCAAGGTCGAGACCCGGCTCACGGAAAAGGTCGAGGATGAACTGCTGAACACCGGCAGGTTCAAGGTCGCCGAGCCCAACACGATGCTCGTCAGCTTGTTCTACGGGATTCTCCCGTTCCTGCTGCTCTTTGGTGTCATTTACTTCTTCTTGGTTCGGCAGATCCGCAACGCGGGCAAGGGCGCGCTCAGCTTCGGCAAGAGCAAGGCCCGCATGCTCAACAAAGAGAAGAACAAGACTACCTTCAAGGACGTGGCCGGCGTCGATGAGGCCAAGGATGAGGTTTCGGAACTGGTCGAATACCTCCGCGACCCGAAGAAATTCCAGAAGCTCGGCGGTCGCATTCCCAAGGGGATTCTCATGGTGGGGCCGCCGGGCACCGGCAAGACCCTGCTCGCGAAAGCCATTGCCGGCGAGGCTGACGCCGCCTTCTACAGCATCAGCGGCTCGGATTTCGTCGAGATGTTTGTCGGCGTCGGCGCGAGCCGCGTGCGCGACATGTTCGACCAAGCCCGGAAGAACACTCCCTGTCTGGTGTTCATTGACGAAATCGACGCCGTGGGCCGCAGTCGTGGCCACGGGTTGGGTGGCGGCAACGACGAGCGCGAGCAGACCCTGAACGCGCTGCTGGTCGAGATGGATGGTTTCGATAGCACCGAGGGCATCATCATCATCGCCGCTACCAACCGGCCTGACGTACTGGACCCCGCCCTGCTCCGCCCCGGCCGGTTCGACCGACAGATCACGGTGAACCTGCCGGACGTACGGGGCCGCGAAGGCATCCTCAAGGTTCATTCCAAGAACGTGAAGCTGGGCAACGACGTTGACCTTTCGGTCATCGCCCGCGGCACCCCGGGGTTCTCCGGAGCCGAGTTGGCCAATCTCCTGAACGAGGCCGCCCTCCTCGCCGCCCGGTTGGGCAAGAAGGGCATTACCATGGCTGAACTCGAGGAGGCCCGCGACAAGGTTCGTTGGGGCCGCGAGCGCCGCAGCTTGGCGATGACGGAGGAACAGAAGCGCTTCACCGCCTGGCACGAGGCTGGACACGCCTTGGTGAATGTGCTGCTGCAGCACACGCATCCGCTCCACAAGGTGACCATCATTCCGCGCGGGCAGGCCCTGGGCGCAACGATGTATCTGCCCAAGGAGGACGTCCTCAACCGGGGCCGCAAAGAGATGCTCGATCTCATCGCCGTCATGATGGGTGGCCGCATCGCCGAGGAAATCACCTCGGGCGACATCTCCACGGGCGCGGCCGGAGACATCCAACAGGCCACCCAGATGGCCCGCGCCATGGTCTGCAGTTTTGGCATGAGCGACAAGCTCGGCATGGTCCAGTACGGCGAAGATAACGAATATGTCTTCCTCGGACGCGACATGGTGCGCGGCAAGGACTACAGCGAGAGCACGGCGCGCGAGATCGACGCCGAGGTCAAGCGCATCATCGACGAGAGTTACAAGACGGCGATGGATCTCATCACCTCGCACCGCGACAAGCTGCAACTGATTGCCGCAGCGTTGCTGGAATACGAGACCCTCGAAGGCGGCCAGGTAGAGGAGATCATTAAGACCGGCCAGCTCACCCCGCCGCCCCCGCCGCCGCAGAGCGGGCCGCCCACGGGAGCCGAAGCCGTCACCCCGTTGCCGGAGGTTCCCAAGGCGGTTCCGCCCAAGCTCCCTCCCGGCCTGACGTCCCCGGCGCCGGCCACGGCGTAGGCGTGCCCACCCTCTCTCGGAGGGCCGCGCTGGCCGTTACCTCAAGGTAACCACCTCTCGGCCCTTTTGCTTGCTAAGGGTCACGGTGATGGTCTTCCCGCCGGCTTGGACTAGATGTTGCCCGTAAAAGGCCCGCAGCTCACAGCGGCCCTGGGCATCGGCCTTCCCCACCCACCGAGTCCAGCATTGGTTGAAGACCAGGTCGCGATAGGCTGTGGCGGCCGGGAGTGGCGTCCAGTCCCGGCGATAGAGTGACGAAACGGGAATCCAATTTGCGCCCTCCCAGAAGCCCCACATCAGGATGCCTTCGACCCGGGGGCAGGCGAGGCAGATGCGGTAGTAATCCACCAAATCCCTGGCCTTGGCTTCCTCCTCGGCTTCAGTCAACCGCAGGTTGCGATCCTGGTAGTACTTGGAGCGCTGGCCGGGCAGGTTGAATTCGGTGATGCGGATCGGCAGGTTGAACTGCGCCAACTGCTCAAGCGCCTGCTGCAGCGCCTTCCGGTCGAAACTCTCGGCGTGGAGATGTCCCTGCACCCCGATCCCGGCGATGGGTACGCCTTGCGCGAGCAACGTCCGGATATGCCGCAGGTAGTCTGCGAGTCGCGCGCCGGTCAGGATATCGTAGTCGTTCAAATACAAGACCGCCTTGGGATCGCCTTCCCGCACCCATTGGGCCATCTGCAAGGTGATGTTGGTACCCAGGCGCTGCTCGTAGTAGTTACCGTGAATCATCTCGTTGTTCAAGTCGTACTCGGCGAACCGGCCCTGGTAACGCTTGCCAACGTCCAGCGCACGGTGCTTGAGCGCCGCCCGCAGATCGTCGTCGGACATCGTCTTGAGCCAGTCTTGCACCCGGTTGGGAATGCCCCAGAAGATGTTGTGGCCGCGCAAGGGGATATGATGCTCATCCGTCCAGGCGAGGATGGCGTCGACGGTACGGTAATTGACCTGCCCTTGACGCGGCTCCATGTCGTGCCATTTCAAAGCGTTCTCCGTCACCGCCGCGTTGAAATTCGTCAGGAAGGTCTCCAAGTACTTCGCGCGGTCAGACGGGTCCATCCGGCCGCCGAAGGCTTGGTTCGCCAAGGCAGCCCCGAACCAGAACTCGTGCCGCTGCTGCTCGACCTTCACTTCCGTCCCCGCCGGGGCTTCGATCACCAAGACGCCTTTGCGATGTTGGTCAATGGCAGCGTCGAGATCGCTGGCGGACGGTTGGGCCTGTGCCAGACCGATGCCAACGACCATCGCCAAGCTGGCAAGGCCGAGTGGGAGGGTTGGAAGCTTGTCGGGTTCGTTGGTCTGCATGCACACAATCTCCCTCCGTGAGCAGGCTGCGTCAACGACACAACCAGCCCGACGCAGGCGACCACACCCACTTCAAGACCAGGAAGCCGAGGCCCGACAGGAACCGTGGAGGCTCAGATGGCTGCCGCCAGCGCCCTGGCCTTGGCCAGCGCCTCGTCGATCTTCGAGGCGTCCTTGCCGCCGCCCCGGGCGTTGTCGGGCCGTCCGCCACCCTTGCCCCCCACGATCGGTGCGATCGCTTGGAGGAGCTTGCCCGCTTGAATCTTGGAGGTCAGCTCAGCACTGACGGTAGCCACAATCGACACCGCCCCGTTGGCGACGCCCATCAGCACCACCACCCCCTTGAATTGGCCCTTGAGCGAATCGGCCACGTTCTGAAGGAAGTCACCGTCGCCTGGACCAAGGTTCTCGATGACGGTCTCGACGTTGCCGCACCTCTGGGCCTTGGCGATCAAGCTGCGGCCGAGCTCGGCGGCCTGCTTCTGTTGCAGCGCCTTCAGTTGCTTCTCGAGGTCCTTCTGTTGTAGCAGCAGCGACTCGACCTTCTTGTCGAGTTCGCCGATGGGCGAGTTCACGCGCGTGGCGAGGTTGGCAATGAGTGCTTTCTCGCTGTTGGCTTGGTCATACGCCGCCAAGCCGGCGGCGGCCTCGATGCGCCGGATGCCCGCCGCGATGGCGGATTCGCCCAGGATGCGGAACAGCCCGATCTCGCCGGTGGCCCGCGTGTGCGTGCCGCCGCAAAGCTCCATCGAATAGCCGTTGAAGGCGCCGGCCTTCCCGCCCACCTGCACCACACGCACGGTGTCGCCGTATTTCTCGCCGAACATCTGGGTGACCTCTTTGCGGCTCTTGACCTCGGCGTACGGCACTTCCTGCCAGCACACCCCGGCATTTTCCAAGATCCGCTCGTTCACCAGCTGCTCGACGTCGGCCACCTGCGCGGGTGTGAGCGCGGCGCTGTTGAAGTCAAACGTCAGCTTGTCCGGCCCCACCGAGGAGCCCCGTTGCATGGCATCGCGGCTGACTACTTCGTGCAGCGCCCAATGCAACAGGTGCGTCACGGTATGATGCCGCTGGATGGCCGCCCGCCGGGCGGTGTCCACCCGCACGGTAACCTTCGCCCCGACCACTGGGGCATCCTTCTCCGCCACGAAGTGCAGCCAGGTGTTGCCCACCTTTTGGGTGTTCACGACATGCCAGAGTTGGCTACCTGATACAATTTCACCCGTATCGCCTACTTGTCCGCCCATCTCAGCGTAGCAGGGGGAACTGCTCAAAATCACCGCCACCTTGTCCTTCAAGGTGACAACTTGCAGGACCAACGCCTCCTCGGACAATTCCTCGTACCCAACAAAACGGGTAGGAGTACTGGTCTCCACCTGCGAGAGACTGATTACCTCCTTCTTCTGGGCCTTGCGCGCACGTTCGCGCTGTTCCTCCATCAACTTCTCGAAGACGACCGTATCAACGCTCATCCTATTCTCCCGTGCCATGACTTCGGTGAGGTCCAACGGAAAACCGTAGGTATCGTACAGGAGGAAGGCTTCAGCGCCCCCAATCCTCCACCCCTCGACTGCATTGTCCTGCAAGATCCTTCGCAGACGGTTCCAAGTTCTTCTTAGCTGTGTAAGGCGGCGGTCAAAACGCTGGGCATCAACGGTTTCCTTAACAAACTTGCTAAGGTCTCTCTCGAACTGCGACAGCAGGCTGAGGACACTGGTTGCGAATGGGAGAATATCGTCTAAGACCAGATTGCCATCCTCTTCCCCGTCGCCGCTGGCTATGTGCAGCCTCGATTTCAGGCTTCTTCCAAGCGGTTGGTACAAGGCTTTTCTGAATGCAGCCAATTCCGCCAGTCTTGGGAACAAGATTCGAGCGAGTTCGGGAGCGTCTGGAGTACCGCTTTCAAGCTGTCGTCCAAGATCGTCCATCCAAGATTGATTGACACGGAATGTCTCCTGAGTCTCCCTTTTCCAGTCAACGACTTCTTGGAACACCTTGAGTCCCTCATCCAGCGTGCGGTTAAAGGCCTCTTCCTCCAGGCGGATCACGTCGCTCACATGGGCGCGCTTCTCGCGAATCTCGGGGAAGACATGCCCCATATGCTCGGCGAGCACGTCCACCAACTTGAAGAAGAACGGCTCGTGGAAGCCTAGCGTCCGTCCGTACCGCACGGCGCGACGCAAAATGCGGCGCAACACGTAGTTCCGATCCGTATTGCCTGGTTGGATGCCGTCGGCGATCGCGAAGCTCAAGGTGCGGATGTGGTCCGCGATCACGCGGAACGCCACATCGATGCGCTCCTGCTCGGTGTCCCCGGCACTGCCGGCTTTGGGCAGCGTCGAACCGTAGCGCTTGCCGCTGAGCTTTTCGATCTGATCGAACAGCGGGCGGAAGATGTCCGTCTCGTAATTGGAGATCATCCGCGAAAAATCGGTGAAGTTCCGCGTGTTCTGCATGATCCCCGTCACCCGCTCGAAGCCCATGCCCGTATCGACGCTCTTGGCCGGCAGCGGGGAGTACGTGCCGTCCGGGTTCGCGTTGAACTGCATGAAGACCAGGTTCCAGATCTCGATGCACGAGGCGCTCCCCTGGTTCACCAAGCTGCCCTTGGTGTCGCCCTCGGGGGTCAGGTCGACGTGGATTTCGGAGCAGGGACCGCAGGGCCCTGTCTCCCCCATCATCCAGAAGTTGTCCTTCTTGTTGCCATTGACGATGTGAACCTTCGGGTCCAACCCGGCGGCGGTGAATTTCGCCGCCCAGAAATCGTAGGCTTCCTGGTCAAACTCGCTCGGGTCGCCCTTGCTCTTGTCCGGGCAATAGACGGTGGCGTAAAGCCGGTTCTTGGGGAAGCGCCACACCTCAGTCACCAACTCCCACGCCCAGTCGATGGCCTCTTTCTTGAAGTAGTCGCCAAAGCTCCAGTTGCCGAGCATCTCGAAGAACGTGTGGTGGTAAGTGTCCAGGCCCACGTCCTCGAGGTCGTTGTGCTTGCCGCCGGCACGGATGCACTTTTGGGTATCCGCCGCGCGTCCCGGCTTGTAGGGGCATTGAGTCTGGCCAAGGAAGATCGGCACGAACTGGTTCATCCCCGCGTTGGTGAACAGCAGGTTCGGCGAGTCCGGCATCAGGCTGGAGGACGGCACGATGGTGTGCTGCTTCGACTGGAAGAAGTCGAGGAACGACTGGCGGATCTGGACACTGGTCATCATAAATCGGTCGGCGTGGCAAACCTCACTCAGAGAGCGGCTTACCTGCATCCGGGTTGCTCTAGGGCCGGCTCGTTGCTCAACGCAGCTCAGCCAAAATCAGGCGCGGAGCATAGGCCAAACCCCTTTCCTGTGGCGAGAATTTGTTTACCCTCCTATCCCTTGGCGATCAGCCCGCCAGCCACTCCAAGCGAGGGCGCTTCCCCCTGCCACCCACGAGGAGAGGATTATTCCAGCCCCCAGGCTAGGGCAGGCGCACATTGACCATGCCGAGCACCTGGTGCGCGGTGTAATCGTTCAGGTGGCCGCTCGAGGGCTCGACGTAGGTGAAGTAGCCGTACTGCAACCGCGCCGTGACGTTCTTCGAGATGCGCCGCGTCAAGCCGCCTTGGATCGCATGACGGTGATAATCAACCCCCAGCGGCAGGCCCGAATCCCAGTGGTGTTGGCCGTATCGGGCCTCGGAATAGACGTGGCTGGCGTACAACTCGGTTGCCTCGTCCAGGAGGTAATGAACGCTGGACACCACCGACCAGAGGTCTCCTCGATAAGGCGCCACGGCGGCATCGCCGTGCGCCGCCGTGGTGGTTCGGCTGTTCTGATAAGAAACCGTGCCCGACAAGGTTACGCGGCGCAATGGAGTCAGGTTGACACTCCCGCTGACGGTGTGGCCAAGGTATCGGCCGGCGTACAGTCGTCCGCCGGGAGTGGCATCCGAGCCAAAATCGACCGGAGAAGTGGAGCCTGTGGTAGTATGAAAATCCGTACCGGCCACTTGGTAGCTCAAGGAAGAGCGCCACCAAGGCGTGGGCGAAAACCCGATCCGGGCCTCGACTTCGTCAGTGACCGTCCCGCGCTGCTGGATGAAGCCCGGATAGGCGCTATCCCGCTGGGCCAGGGGATAGGTGTAATCGGTCTCACGGTCGCGCCGTCGGTAGTGCCCGCCGACGGTCACCAAGCGCCAAGGTGAGGAACTGAAGCCAACCCGGGTATCCTGCCACCGCGCCTCGGCATCCGCCCCCAACTGGAAGGCGTGGGGCCCGTTGTCCTGATCCGCAGTCCGGTCGTAGGATTCCTGCTTCAGGCGGCTCTCGGCAAAAAGAGTCGTGTGAGGCAACCCGGTATAGCGCGCCAGCACGTTTTCCTCGGCGCCCGCCAAGTCCAGCACCGACCGCTCCGTGGCCGGCACATGGAACACGCCGCCGGTGGGATCAGTCGGGTCAATCACCTCGTCGAGATTCACGTCGCCAAAGGTCTCCTGGCGCTTCCATTGGCCTTGTACGCCGAGCGTCAGGGAGAGTTGGGAGAAGGGCAGAAACTGCGAGTTGGCGTTGGCCATCTGCCAGACCTCGTTGAGCAGCAACTTGCCAGCCGACCAGGCACTGCCCGCTGCTGCCTGCCCCGCGCCGTCCAACGTCGCCAGCGACGCGGTAGTATCGCCGTCCAGCCAGGAATAGCGGTAACCCAAGCCTGCCAGCCACCATGAGGCCAGTTCCTTCTGAACCGTGAAACTGTTATCCACCTGGGTCTGGCGATGGCGGTCGTCGATCCGCAGGACACTGTCCGGGGCGGTTCCGCCGGCCGGCACGTCCAAGGCATCCATGCGCCGGGTCGAGAGATCGTAGAACTGCAGCCGGAGACGGTCTTCAAGTTCAAATCCCCCCAACTCATAGGATATTCCCAGACGCACCAAGTGAGCCCGTTCGTCCTCATGCCTGACCGAGGGATAGATCCCCCGCGCATCCTGATAGGCACCACTGGCCGCGTTGACCGGTCCCCACGCGAGGAGCGCCCGGTCGCCCTCCTTGTAGGCGTACTCGTACCCCAGCACCACGCGCGGCCATTCCGGCAGGGTCAACCCCAAGTTCGCCCACGCGCGACCGCTATCCACAAACAGATCCTGCCCCAACCGGTATTGCGAGGGTTGGAAGGCCGGATAGTACCCACCAGCGTCGGAGAAGTACCGACGCGACTGCTCGGCCCCCAAATCGGCGAAGCCCAGCTCGGGACGCTGCAGGGAGAGACTCACCCGGTATTCATCCCGCCGGACGGAGCCTTCAGCCGTGACACTACGGCCATCCGGCGACTGGTCCTCCAACCGAAAGCTCTCCAGACCGCCGTTCCACCCATCCGGCTGCCGCTCCAATTCCCTGAACTTGGCGACGTTGCCGGAGACTCCCGTCCAGGAGACGAAGGGGGTCGCCTCTACCTTGAGAACACTGTTGCTGGCCCCCGCCGCGTCCCAAACCACCCCTTGGTCAATCCACGCGCGCAGCAGGCCCACCTGCTCCGGCGTCAGCGGGGTCCCCTTCCCTTCCGGGGGCATTTCCATGTCCGGCACCAACCGGGCGACGTAGTGGATCAGCGGGCTGCGAACGCTCTCCGCCGGCAGAATCGCAACGCCTCCCGTCCCCCCCTTCAAGGCGGAGGCCCGGTCCGTGAGCCGAAAACCGCTCTTGGGGCGCTCGGGACCGTGGCATTGGAGGCAGTTTGCCTGTAGAATGGGTTGAACATCCCGTCCGAAGTCGATCGTTTGATTCGCGGCCGGGGGCAGCTTTGTCACCTCAATTTCCGCCGCCCCGGCGGAGGCGGGTGAGACGAGGCAGGCGACCCCCAAACCCAGGTTCAATGTGCCAACACGAGTGGTTTGCATGTGCGCCTCTCAATACAGAAGGTGATGGCTGAAATTGGAACCGTGTACGGCGGTGTGGCATCCGGAAGTCCAACACGAACCGCGTGATACCAGCAAGCTGTGGTTGACCGCCCCAATAACCATCTGGCCGGAAGGCACGCCCGGTCCCTGAACCTGGGCGTGACAACGCAAGCAAAGGTTCAGGTCCGGTTGGGTCAGCATTTTGGCGTTCGCCGAGCCATGGGGATCGTGGCACGCCGTACAGCCCTCACGCAGGGCTTCGTGTGCGAACACCACCGGCTTCGTCTGCTCCCGGTGGCACTGTGCGCACGATTCATCCAACCGCCCCAGCGCCAAGCCACCGGCCGGCTTCATGGCATCCGGGCCATGGGGGTCATGGCATTGCACGCAGTTCATCTTGCCCTCGATGACCGGATGGTGCTGGGGCAGGTGGAACCGCGCCTCCATATCCATGTGGCACTGGAAGCATGCGGACGGCTCCCGGCCTGGGTTCACGATGAACTTGCCGCGCCCACCCCCCGCGGCGATATGCAAGCTCCCGGGGCCGTGGCAACTCTCGCACCCCGTCCCTCCCGGCGAGCGTTTTGGCTCCGTATGCAGTCGCGCATGGGCGCTCGCGTTGAAGCCGCGCACGTAGTTGGTGTGGCAGTCAAGACAAGCGCGGTTGCCGACAAAGGCAGCGTTGGGCACGGCCGGGGCGACCACCAGGGTCCGCTCCATGGTCCCGCAGGAAACGAGCGTCAGAATCCCCAAGCCGCCCAAAACCAGGCCCGCTGCGCGAAGAAGTTGCACTCTGTTCATCGATGAATGGCAGTTTCAAAGCCGACCGAAAGGACCGCATGCATCCGCCAAGGATGGCCTCATAGGTAACGCTCCAACAGGCGGCGCTCCCCTGCCAACGCGAGCAGGTAGAGGTGCCGCCCATCACTCCATGACACGGTGGACAAACGTCCAACCGGGGCGAAGACAGGCCGATCCGTGCTGGGAGCACCCGGCACTACTCCCGCTTCCGTGACAAAGAGCCAGAGCAACTCCTGATTGCCCCGGTCAAAGCAAAGCATGGAAACGGGCCGGTTCTGCCAGCGAATGACCCCGCAGCCCAGACTCGGCAATGCCTGCACCGCGGAGGCGAGCTTGTAGTCCGCGGGGGCCTGCTCCCGGGCCAGATACCGCTGAATCGCCCCGGCGTCATTGGTGGTCAGGCTCATCCGGTATTCGCGAACAGCCGCCCGGGCCATACGGTTTCGGTAGGCCGTGAAGCCCTCGTGCGGAGTAGCCTGCCACCACACCACCGAGACGGAGATGGCCAGCAAGATCACGGCGGCGGCCGCCCACAGCCAGCGTCCCACTCCTGGAAAGGCGACCACGTTGCGGGCCTCTCGCGCGCGAATCCGCGCTGCCAGGCCGGCAGGCACCGGGATGGTGTTCAACGCCGTCCGCACAGCGGCCTCATGCCGCTGGTGCTCCACCCACCACCGGCGCAGGGCCTCGTCCTCCTGCACCAAACGGAGGGCCTCCCGAAGCTCCAGGTCCGCCTCGTCCGGGCTCCCGGGCCGGCTGATGCGGAGGATGTCCCTGGCTTGTTCGAGGCTGATCATACGGAGGGCTTGGAGTACCTGGCCGTGGCGGGCGGCGAAGCCAACCGGCGTTGCAGGTGTTCGATCCCCCGCGCCAATCGGGATTTCACCGTCCCCATGGGAATACCCAGCGTTTCGGCGATCTCCTGATAGGCGAAGTCACCCAGGTAGAAGAGCATCAACGGCGCTTGAAATGCCTCATCCAACTCATCCAGCGCCTGCAAGACGGTGGCCGCGTCCACCGACGCTCCGGAGGGCTCGGAGACGGGTGGCAACTCTGCCTCCCGGGCGGTCAGTTCTTCCTCCGGGAACCTCGCGTGACGCCGTCGCGCCTGCAGGAACTCGCGGTGCAGGGTGCGAAACAGCCAGGCCTTGGCCTTGCCAGCATCGTGCAGTTGCCCGCCCTTGGTCGCCCAGATGTGGAACGTTTCCTGAGTGAGGTCGGCCGCATCCGTTTCATTTCGAGTCAGCGTGTAGGCGAACCTATAGAGCGAGCAATAATGCTCCTCCACCAAGCTCTCAAACTGATCCCCGGGCAACATGAATAGTCCGCAGCCGTCACGGTGAAGCGAGCGGGACTGCCATCGTTCCCACAGTAAACCGTCCCGGGAAATCCCCGCCGTTCGGCGTAACCGGGCTCCAATGTAGACCAGGATCGCCGCCCGGCAACCGGCGGCGACGGCGAACCATGGGGCCTCGCTTGCGAGCTGCTGCGCGCTGTGACACACTTGGGTCAGCATGGGCGAATCGGTCCCACCACGGGAGCGACTCCCACCCAGCCGGAACGACCTTGCCGCCGCACTTGAACGCCCGAAAGCCATCACGGTCCAGACTTGAGTCGGAAAGCCTCCGCCCGGTTCTCCTCGGAGGCATTGTTCGCCTGCCATCATCCGGTTTCACCTTGATTGAGTTGCTGGTGGTGCTTGCCATTATCGCGGCCCTGGCTGGCCTGCTGCTCCCCGCTCTATCCGCCGGCAAGGCCAAGGCGCGGTCGCTGGCCTGCCTCAACCAAGTGCGCCAACTGAACCTGGCGCTGCTCCTCTATGCCGGAGAGGACCGCGAGCTTCTGCCCTACAATCTCGGCGGCTACCGGGGGCAGCGCATCGCACCCGAACTGATGGAACACAACTGGGTCAACAACGTCCTGAGCTGGGAGTTGGATGCGGATAACACGAACCTCAACTTCATCGTCCAGAGCCCCTTGGGACCCTGGACCGGAAGCAGCACGGCCTTGTTCGTCTGCCCCTCGGACCGCGTGTTGAGTCCGATCCAGCGCCAGGCGGGCTGGAGCCGGCGGGTGCGGAGTTTCTCCCTGAACGCCATGGTCGGTAATGCGGGCTCGAATGTGGTGGCCGGTGGAAACATCCTCAATCCAGGCTACCGGCAGTTCCTGCGGCTTTCCGACGTGCCCCAACCGGCCGGCATTTTCGCCTTTATCGACGAACACCCCGACAGCATCACAGACGGCTATTTCCTCCAACCCGGCGGTGAATTGGAATGGGAGCATCTCCCGGGTTCCCACCACGACGGGGCGGCGAATCTCTCGTTTCTCGACGGACACGCCGAAACGCATCGTTGGCGGGTCCCCTCCACC
>CAYYMW010000072.1:0-21947 GCA_964472515.1 uncultured Verrucomicrobiota bacterium
TTGGGACCAGGTAAGCCTGCCAACATCAGCGTGGTGCAAGAAGCCTCGCCTCCGTTCCGGGATGTCAGCGCACTCTACAAGTTCGCGGGCGGTTCGCTGGGTGGCGGTTTGGCGGTGGGCTTGTTGCTCGCCCTGGCGTTGGAGTTCTATTTTGACCGGACGATTCGCCGCACCCGCGACATCGAGCTGAAGCTCAACCTGCCGCTATTTCTGACCGTGCCCAAACTGCGGCCTCCCCCGAAGAACCTCCTCGCGGACACCTCCCATCAACTGGCGGCCCCCAAGCCGGACGGGGAGGGACCCGCGGGTTCTGAGGCGGGTGAAGCTGCGGCAACGGAATCCGACGACGAACAGAGGTTGGCACCCTACTCGGAAGCCCTGCGCGACCGTCTCATGATGTACTTTCAGATCAACAATATCACCCATAAGCCCAAGTTGGTTGGCGTAACCAGCGGAAACCGGGGTGCGGGGGTAACGACTTTGGCGGCAGGACTGGCGGCTTCGCTGTCCGAGACAGGCGACGGAAATGTCCTGCTGGTGGATATGAATCTCCAGCAGGGCCCGGCGGTTCACCCTTTCTTCAAGGGCAAGCTTGAACGGGGCCTGAGCAAGCTGTTGGACGACGGGAAGAAGGACGACGCACAGGTCGCCCAGCATTTGTACGCGGTGAGCGCTTACGATGAGAACACGAAGCGGATGGGCTTGGTGCCCAAACGGTTTGCGGGCTTGGTGCCCAAACTCAGAGCGAGCGAGTACGATTACATCATTTTCGACATGCCGGCGATCAGCCAAACCAGCGTGACGGCCAAGTTGGCCGGCATGCTGGACATGACATTCCTAGTGGTTGAATCGGAGAAAACCACCGAAGAGACCGCCAAACGGGCCTCCGCATTGTTGGCCGAATCGCGCGCTCAAGTAGCCACCGTGCTCAACAAGCACCAGACCTACACGTCAGGCCAGCAAGAGCAGGAATTGGTCTGAGATCAGGCTGTTCCCCTATCGAAGGGGACGCTGCAGGAACCGCAGCAGGGTCGCATCAGGGTTTCTCTCCTGGTGGATACTGCACAGCGACGGGCGTTGGCCTGCTTGACTGCCAGTCAATGGCCGTTTGGCGAATTGACGGGGACGGAGTCTGTCTCCGACCCGCGAGGAGAGGCGGCAGGCAGGAGGGACGGTATTCCGGCAGAGGTCTTTACGGGGAGGGATAGTGGTGGAAAGCGACATGAAGCCTAGCGTTCCCAGCCCATTGCTTCGGCTGTACTATCGGCTTAAGCCAATGCTCCCGTACGGTGTGCGAATGGCGGCGCGCGGCTGGCTGGCGCGAAAGCAGAGGGAGCGCTGGCAGGAGTTCTGGCCGATCCTGGAAGTTGCCCGGCAGAAGCCGGTGGGATGGCCGGGGTGGCCCGGGGGGCGGCAGTTTGCATTTGTCTTGAGCCATGATGTCGAAGGGGTGGAGGGGCTCAAGAAATGCCGGGAGTTGGCGGAACTCGAGATGGAACTGGGATTTCGGAGTTGCTTCAATTTCGTACCCGAGGGCGAGTATCGAGTTCCGTCCGAGTTGCGCGAGTGGTTGACCACTCACGGCTTTGAAGTCGGTCTTCACGGTCTTCATCACGACGGAAGGCTCTACGACACTCGCGAGACGTTTCGGCGGCGGGCGGCCCGCATCAACGAGTACGCGAAGGACTGGCAGACGGTCGGTTTTCGCAGTCCGTTTATGCACCACAATCTGGAATGGCTGCACGAACTCGAGATCGAGTACGACAGTTCCACCTTTGACATCGATCCGTTCGAACCGCAATCGGACGGAATGGAGACCATCTTCCCGTTTTGGGTTTCCCGTGAGGGGGGGGGAGGCTACGTTGAGCTGCCGTATACACTCCCCCAGGATTCGACCCTCTATCTCCTACTCAGGGAGACTGACGACTGTGTCTGGCGCCACAAGCTGGCTTGGCTGGCCGCTCAGGGCGGCATGGCCTTCACCAACGTCCATCCCGACTATATGGCACTGGGTGAGCGTGGGGAGCCGGGACGAGCCTATGCTTCCTCCGTTTACGCAGACTTCCTGCGTCACGTCCGCGACCAGTATGCGGGGCAATACTGGCACGCGCTGCCGCGCGAGGTGGCCCGGTACGCGCGCGGCCTCAAGCCGGTGAATCCGGCGCTGAACCGCAAGCGGATCTGCATGATTACGCACTCTTTCTATGAGAGTGACAACCGAGTCATGCGTTACGCGGAAGCTCTGGCGGATCGAGGAGATGAGGTTGACGTACTGGGGTTGATGAAATCAGCACATCAACCGAAGACTGAAGTACTAGCGGGAGTGAGGTCCATCCGCGTCCAGCGACGTGAGCGGAAGGACCAGCAGGCACGCGGCGCCTATCTCTTTCCAATTCTCCGTTTCTTCATTCACAGTTCGCTCACGGTGTGCTGGCGGCACTGGCAGCGGCCTTATGATCTTCTGCACGTTCACAACCTGCCGGACTTCCTTGTCTTCACTGCGTGGTGGCCGCGCATGAAAGGGGCCAAGGTCATTCTGGACATTCACGATATTGTTCCAGAGTTCTACGCGAGCAAATTCCATGGCAAATCGGATGCCCTGATCGTGCGAACGTTGCGGTGGATGGAACGTCGTTCCGCCGCCTTCGCCCACCACGTGATCATTTCAAACCACCTCTGGTTCCAGACGTACACCCAGCGGTCAGCCCCGCCTGGGAAGTGTTCAGTGTTCATCAACCACGTGGATGAAGCGGTCTTCCACAGCCGTTCACCCGGTCCTCGGGATGGGAAGTTCATGCTGATCTTTCCGGGCGGTTTGCAGTGGCATCAAGGCCTTGACATTGCCATCCGCGCGTTTCAAACGGTGGCAGCGGCCCTGCCAGAAGCCGAATTCCACATCTATGGGGACGGCAATGTGAAGGAGAGCTTGATAACGTTGGCCAAGGATCTGGGCTTGGAGGGACGCGTCCGGTTCTTCGATGTCCTGCCCCTGCGCCAGATTGCAGAAGTCATGGCGACTGCCGATCTGGGAGTTGTTCCGAAGCGCGCGGACTCATTCGGTAACGAGGCCTATAGTACCAAGATCATGGAGTTCATGGCGTTGGGTGTGCCGGTGGTCATTTCCCGCACCAAGATCGACAGCTATTACTTCACCGAGGAGGTGGCGCGTTTCTTCCCTTCCGGGGATAGCGGTGCTCTGGCAAACGCTATCCTTGATTTGGCGCGGCACCCCGAGGAGAGGAAGCGGATGGCTCAGGCCGCGATGGAGTACGCGCACCAGCACAGTTGGCAACAGAAGCGGCGCGAGTATCTGGATTTGGTGGACGGACTCTGTCGGACCGCCCAAACTGGGCGTTAGGAGTGGGTTGTGCGCTGGGATCGGTTCTTGAGTGTCGCGGTTGCGGGTCCGCTGTGCCGGTGTTGGCGGCGGCAGGAGGAGGCCCGCGTGCCAATCCTGATGTATCATAGTGTCAGCGACGACGCCGAGCCCGGCGTGGCCGACTACTATCGACTCAACGTGCCCCCGGATTTGTTCGCGGCCCAGGTGCGATGGCTCAAGTCGGCGGGCTATCAGACTCTCCACCTCAGCGAATGTGCGAGGTTGTTGCGGGCGGGATCGTCGTTGCCCGAGCGTGGAATCATCCTGACTTTCGACGATGGATACCTCGACTTTTTGCAGCACGCCGTGCCGTGTTTGAGGGCAGTGGGCTTTACCGCAACGATGTTTCTTCCCACTGGGCTGATTCGCAATGATACCGGCGTTTTCCGGGCGAAGCCGCTTCTGTCATGGAGCCAGGCCATCCAACTGGCTGGGGAAGGCTTCGAATTCGGCTCGCACACCGTGACCCACCCCGTGCTGGCGGATCTGCCATCCGCCGAAGTGGAGCGTGAGGTGATCGAGTCCGCGCGACACATGACGGAACGGTTGGGGGTGGCCGAGCCCGTATTCGCCTATCCGTACGCGTTTCCGAGCGGTGATCGCGCGTTCACGGAGCGTTTCGGCAGACTCTTGACGCGCGCGGGTTACTGCGCGTGCGTGACGACGGACATCGGCCGCGTCAGGGCTGGGGCGGATCCCCTGGCGCTCCGGCGGCTGCCGGTGAACGGGGCGGACGATCTGCGCTTCTTCCAAGCCAAAGTCCGAGGGGCCTACGATTGGCTGGCATGGCCGCAAGCGCTGTCCAAACGCCGGAAACAATGGAGGCGGAAACCGGACCGCAGGGCTGGTGCTTCGCATTCAAACCATGGACGCTGAACGATTCGTAGTGATCAGTCCGGTCCGGAATGAGGCGGACCATTTCGCCGATGTCTGCCGATCGCTGGAAAGCCAGACAGTGCAACCCTTGCGGTGGGTGATCGTCGACGATGGGTCGTCGGATGCGACGGGGCGGTTGGCGGATGAAGCGGCGGTGAGGCACGACTGGATTCGCGTGGTACATCGTCGTGATCGCGGTTTTCGTAAGTCTGGCGGGGGTGTCATTGAAGCCTTCTACGAGGGTTACGAATTGGTCAAGGATCTCGAATGGGATTTTCTCGTCAAGCTCGATGGTGACCTGACCTTTCCTCGCGACACGTTCGAGACCTTCGCCCGCCGCTTTCGGGAGGATCCCAAGCTGGGGCTGGGGGGGGGCACGATCTGTGCTTGGAGAGAGGGGCAGGCGGTCGAGGAAAGTCCGGGTGATCCGAAGTTCCACGTGCGGGGAGCGACCAAGATCTACCGGCGCGTTTGTTGGGAAGCGATGGGCGGGCTCATTCGCGCGCCGGGTTGGGACACGCTGGACGAGGTTAAGATCAACATGTTGGGCTGGCGCTCGTACGGCTTTCCGGAGGTAAAGCTGATCCATCATCGCCATACGGGGGACGCCGACGGGACGTGGAAGAACTGGGTTAAGAACGGGCGAGCCAACTACAACGTCGGCTACTCGCCGGTGTTCATGTTCCTCAAGTGCGCGCGCCGGGCGCTTCGTCGTCCCTATTTTGTGGCTGCCTTGGCGCTTTGGACAGGTTTCCTGAGCGGTTACCTGGAGCGCGCGCCTGCCTTGGCGGAACCCGAGGTGGTATGCTACTTGCGCCGCGAGCAATGGCGCAAGCTTGCTGGACGACCGAGTCTGTGGGGTTGACCCCAGCATGCGTGCCCAGCCTTCGATGAGTGCCCCCCCTCCATCCTCGCAGGAATCCTCTGATAGGCCCCTGCTCTCGATCCTGATCGTCAATTGGAACTCCAAGAACTACGTCAGGAAATGCCTGACCTCACTCAGGGCGAACTGCGGCGGGTTGTCGCATGAGGTCATCGTGGTCGATGGCGCTTCGTTCGATGGGTGCGGGGAAATGGTGGCCAGTGAGTTCCCCGAAATCCGCTTTATACAGGCCACTGAGAACATCGGCTTCGGACGGGCCAACAATCTGGCGTTCGAACACTCTCGGGGTGAGTATATTCTGCTGCTCAATCCGGACACAGAGGTGATCGGAAACGCCATCCAGACGCTGCTTAGTGAAGCCCAGCGGCTTCCCGACTTGGGGTTGGCCGGTGCCCGGCTGCTTAACAGTGATGGCAGCCTGCAGCGGAGCTGCATGGCTTTTCCCAGCATCCTTACGGATGTATTCGGACTGGAATGGCTGCGTCGCAGCCTCCCTAGCTGGGATGTCTGGGGCATCCACGAAATGACCGTAGCTGACAAGAGCCCCGTCATCGTTGAGGTCATGATCGGCGCCTGTGTCCTGACGACTCGCGCATTCTTCGAGCGGATCGGCCGCTTTAGCCCTGAGTACTTCATGTACTCGGAGGATGTGGACCTGTGTTTGAAAAGCGTTCAGGCAGGACGCCGCAATTACTACGTGCCCACCGCGCGGATCATTCATCACGGCGGAGGGGGAACGCAAGACGCCGGGTCGAGGTTTGCCAACGTGATGCAACGAGAGTCGCGATGGCGCTACTACCGCAAGACTCGCATGCCGGGCTACGCGCTGCTGTACCGGGCACTGATGTTGGCCAGCAGTCTGGCGAGGCTCCCCCTGGTGGGCCTGCTGAGATTGGTTGACCGCCGTGAGACAGCCCAGCGGCGCTGGACTTCGCGCTGGGTGAAATGGTCGGGGATCTGCCTGTGGTGCATTGGGCGCGAAGGGTGGGCGCGTACGATGGGCACGAAGCCCTGAAGTGAGTGTCAACAGCATAGCGTGGGCATGAATCTGCTCTATCTGCTCATTATCTGCGGGCTGTGCGCCCTCGTGGCTTGGCGTTTTTCCAAGGATACCGCCCAAGGACTTGCCTTGCTCGTCGGCTTGCTGGTCTTTCTGCCCCACCGGATTCGATTGGACTTTCCGGGAGCCCTGCCTGCCCTTACGGTGCATCGGGCATTGCTGTTGACGGTGTTCTTCGTTTGGCTGGGCAAGGGGCGGGAGCGTCGGCGGGCACCGGCCCCCGTGTTAAGTCGCTTCCTCTGGTGGGTGGTGGGCATCAGCCTCATAGCGTTGCCCTTCTCGACCGCAAAGGGCGCCAGCTTCAAGCAGGTCCTGGCGTTCATTTTGGAGAACGTCTTCTTCTACTTCGTGGTCAGCCGAGCGGTGCGGACGAGCGCGGATGTGCGCCGGGTGCTTTTGGGCGCTATGTGCGGCTTGGCGCTCGTGGCCGTCAACTCGTTCTTCGAGCGTTACGCAGACCGCAACCTGGTGGACTTCCTGCCCGTTTTGGCTAGCCAGGCCGAGCGCGACCGGCGGTCTTACGGCGACACGGAATCAACATATCCCCACCGGATCCTTTTCGGTTACGCCATGGCCATGGGCGCGGTGCTGGTCGTCGGGTTTCCGTGGAGGCAGGTTTCGGCAGACCGTTGGGTTGCACGGGTCCTGCCGGTTGTGCTCCTTTCCGCCTGCTACTTCTCCCGCAGCCGTGGTCCTTGGCTGGCAGCGTTCTTGGGAAGCTGCCTGCTCTTTCTGATGGGTTCCACGATCATCCGCAGGCGAGTTGTCGTGCTGGCGTGCCTCGCCGGGGGGCTGTTGCTGGCACGCCCCGGGGTTCTGGATACCATCACCAACTTAGGCAAGGCGACTTTTCAATCGGACACCACCAAGGCCAAGTCCTATGACTACCGTTGGAAACTCTGGGGAGTGGCCATTAAGGAGATTCGCAAGTCCCCGCTCCGCCTGGCTTTCGGTTACGGGGAGGGCACCACGGATTTCATGGATCTCTCGGAGCACTTTGGGTATCAGGAGGGCGGCAACACGATCGTGACCGGCTTCACCAGTTGGGACAACCAGTACGCATCCGACCTTATCGAGTTGGGCTTGGTGGGCGCGGGCCTGAACTATGCGCTCTACTTGCTCCTGATCCGCTTGGCTTATCAGGCGATCTGCCGCAGCCGCGGTGCGGATCGAGCCCTTGCGGTTGGGTTGTGCGCGAGCGGCTTCATCTACCTCTTCGCCATGTCCAACGTGGCCATGTTCAGTCCTCAACTCACCTTCTTGTTCTGGACTGTCGCGGCGTTGACCGCAGTAATGCGACGCCTTCCTGCCGAGCCGAAGGAAGGCGCTACGCAATGTCGGCCGTCATCGGTGACGGATGCCGTGTCCGCAACCCCTTTGCCTGCTTGAGAAACACTAGCATGTTGCGGTTAGGTTTGCTGGGAGCCAGTTTGGAGACAAGAAACCTCGGTGTTGCGGCGCTGTCGCACAGCACCGTGGAGGCATGTCTGGGAGCGCTTCCCGATGCGGAGATGGTCCTATACGAGTATCGGCAGTCACCTCGGATCTGCGGCTTTGCCACCCCAGAAGGCAAGCGTCAGGTGCCGCTCGTCAACCTAAGGTTCTCCAAGCAACCTTGGCAACCCAACCACATTCTCAGATTGATGGGGTGCGCGTTGCTATTGAGATGCCTGCCGTTCGCGCCGTTTCAGCGGGCCATGCTCAGACTCCACCCGGTCTGTGAAGATGTGCGGCGCTGCACCGCTATGTTGTCGCTCGCTGGGGGAGACAGTTTCAGCGATATCTACGGCCTCCGGCGTTTCTTCTATGTGGCATTGCCCCAACTGCTCGCAATTGCGTTGCAGGTTCCTTTGATACTACTCCCACAAACGTACGGCCCGTATCGATCCCGTTTGGCCCGCTGGCTAGCCGGGTTCATCCTCCGCCATGCTGACTGGGTGTTTACGCGGGATCCGAAAGGGGCAAATGTTGCTGAGGAGCTGAAGGTGCGGACACGGCGCCCGATCGAATTCGCCCATGACATGGCCTTCTCCCTCAGACCAACGTCCCTGCCCGCCGAAACCGTTGCCAGCCTAGCCCTCATTCCCGAAGGGAAACCGGTTTTTGGCCTTAACCTCAGTGGTCTGCTCTGGATGGGGGGGTACAGCGGCGACAACATGTTCGGGCTTAATGCCGACTACCGCGGCCTGGTGATCGCACTAGTGCGGCTCGCAATCGACAAGTTGGCTTGTCATGTGCTGCTGGTGCCGCATGTGCTGACCGGCAAAGGTAACCGCGAGAGCGACGTTTCCGCAAGCGAACACCTTCTCCTTCAATTGAACGACCGAGAACGCGCCCAAGTTACTCTGCCGAAAGGGGATCTCGACCAAAGCCAGACCAAGATGCTCATCCGGCGTTGCGACCTGCTTGTGGCCTCTCGCATGCACGCTTGCATCGGCGCGCTCTCACAATCCATCCCTGCCGTTGGGTTGGCCTACAGCGACAAATTCATTGGTGTGCTCGGTAGTGTCCGCGCCACAGAGATGGTGGTGGACCTGCGCAAGAGCTCCCAAACTGAGGTTCTGGCTGCGGTCGAGGCCCAGTTCCGCAGCCGCATCCAAACGAGCTCTCGCCTCAGCGAACAGATGCCATCGGTGGTAGATACTGGTCAACGGCTCTTCCGGCGACTCAGTCAGGCGGGATGGCCAAACGCGAGTGGTTGACTCATGAGGCGGATATGGCTGATTCACAGGCGGTGCAAGGGCCGCTGAGACAAGGGGGGAGCGCGATAGTGGTACATAAGCCTTGGCATTTGCTGTAGCCTCGGCGGCGTGAAAGTCGCAAGACGTCCGTTTCTGACCGATCACCAGCAAGTCCTGCTCGACGAGTTTCAAGTTCGTCTCCAAGAGCCCGGCGAGCGGGATTTGGCGGCCCTTGCGTCCGACCTGACCGTCGAGCAGAGGGCCGCGCTCCGTTTCCCGCGGGACCGGCGCCGCTGCCAGCCGCCCAGCGAGTCCACCTTCTTCCGCTTGCTGGCCAACGTTAAGCCGGACGAGCTGGACATCGCCCTGCTGGTCTGGCAGGAGCATGTGTTGGGCCGGTGCGACCCGGCGGGCGACCACGTGGCGGTGGACGGCAAGGAGCTGATCGACCGCCAGGGCATGGAGATCGTTAGCGCCTACTCGGTCCAGAACGGGCGCTGCCTCGGTTAGCAGGCTGTGGCCGAGGGCTCCACCGAGCTTCCAGCCGTCCAGGAATTGCTCCGCCGGATGGACCTCGCCGGCTCGTTGGTGAGCGCCGATGCCCTGAACACCCAAGCCGAGACGGCGCACCTCATCGTCCAGGACCGCGGGGGCCATTACCTCTTCACTGTCAAGGGCATCGAGACGGGCCTGCATCTGCGCCTGGATGTGAGCGAGGGGGAGGACTGCAGCCGCGTGCGCCACCGCACCAGCGCTCTGAATCTGGCGATGATACGTTTGGCGATCGTCAGTCTGGCTGTGCGCTGGATCAAAAACTGCCCCGATCCCCGCAAAGCCACGACCGGCTTTCGCGATGCCATGGCCGCCCAACAGTCCCGAAAAGCCTTCTCCTTGGTAACCTCCCTCCATGCCACATAGTTGCCGAAGTCGTGAGTCAGCCATATGAGGCGGCAGTGGCGATTGACTTTTGGAAGCGGAAACCGTAGGCTGTCCATAAAATGGGCATTTGGGTTGCCGATGGCGGCACTCGGAGCCGTTGAAGACCGGCGCTTGATCGGTAGAGCTTGGGCGATCAATTGTGGGGGGCTGTTGAGGTTAAACTCCTCGACGGAAACAGAATAGCGTGACCGATGAAGGACTTGGGCGCTGTACGGGTTCAGATTTTTGCGTATGGCACCTGAGTTGCTGGTCACAGATTCAGTACTGCGGTCTGGGTCGAGAAGCCGCCGGACTGGATGACGACTCTGGCGGGGCGGTAGCGACAAATCAGGCTGACCAGAACCAAACCACCATGAATTCATGGACTATGAAGACTCTTTTGACGGCATGCGTGCAATTGGCGCTTGCGCTGGCGATCTCTCCGCTCTGTTGCGGAGCCAGCTACTATGTGGCTAAGAACGGCAAGGACAGCAATCCGGGCACGGATCAGGAACCGTGGCTGACAATCCAGAAGGCAGCGGGAGCCATGATGCCCGGCGATACGGTCTTCGTTGGATCCGGCACGTACGATGAGCGGGTGCAGACCGTGCGGAACGGTGCCTCGGCCAGCCTCATCACATTTCGAGCCCCAAGAGGTGCGCAGATGAAGGGTTTTGTGGTCAAACACAGTTTCATCCGCATACAGGGTTTCGAGATGGAGGGCAACTGCACCGCCGCCTATGACGGGGCCATCTACCTCGCCCCGGCACCGGTGCGGAACATTGAGATTCTGGATAACCACTTCCACGACATCGGGACCAACATCAACGCCATCCGGTTCAAGGACGGCAAGGGTTTCATGGCGGAGGACGCGGCCGCGCTCGTGACGATAAGGGGGAACACATTCCTGCGCGGGCATGGCCACACCATGCAGGTCTATGGCCTGAACCATGTTATCGAGGGCAACCTGATTGAAGACACCGGTGGCAAGGACGCGATTGTCTTGTTTGGCCGCGGCACTATCATCAGGTCCAATGTCTTCCGGAATGTGTCGAAAGGCACCACTCTGTTCCACACCGACTTGGTGCAAACCTTCGGGGCCAGCGGCCCCTACGAGTCGCGCGATATGACGTTCGAGAAGAACATTGCCTTCGACTGCGATGCCCAAGTATGCAACCTTGAGCAGCAGGGTGCCCCGCTGATAGGCGATTACGTGTTCCGCAACAACGTCTTTCTGAACCAGTCGATGGCAGCCAACATCTATATCCCTGGCGTGAAGTTCTACAATAACACATTCTTCCGCACGACCCGCAACACTGGTCATGTCTTGGTGTACAACTCGTCCGTCAAGGGATCGGCCGCCCGCGGTGAAGTGTTGAACAATATCTTCTTCGAGTGCGGTTCCAAGCCTGCCAACACTGGTTTTGGGTGGTATTCGGCGGATACCAACTTGGTGGATTTCCAGGCGGACCACAACTTCGTGTGTGGCACGGAGTTTGCCCCAAAAAAGACCGGCGCCACTCGGTCACTCTTCGTATTCTCCGAGGAGCATGGGATTAACGGTGGGGATCCGGGCTTCGTAGCGCTCGATACTCGCGATGTGCGTTTGCGGCCTGAGAGCCGCTTGATTGATCGCGGCGTCAGTCTTCTGGGGATCCTGAACGGCGGGTTCAGCGACGACGCCAAGAGCATCCTTCGAAGTCAAGGTGCGGGATGGGATCTGGGGGCTTACGAGTACAGCCCTCCGCCCTCGGTAGTCAGCGGCGTCACGGTGGAGTGAGGTTCTTGACTGGGACGTCCAGCGTGGTCGTCCGTGTGCCGAACCAACCAGCGAGGCTGTGGGATCCAGCCGTGATTCGGGGGGGTGTGGGTTTCGTATGGAGTAATCGTCGAGCTGGATCGACTGTCGCATGAGCCTTCGGGCAAAAATGGCTAAAGGGGGCATGCTGGTGGCCGGGGGCCAGTTGGTCAACCAAGCGTGCTCCTTTGTGCGTAATGTCATCGTGGCTCGCATGGTCAGTCCGGCGGATTTCGGCGTGGCTGCCACTTTTGCCATCACCATCTCGATCCTGGAGATGCTCTCCAACCTCGGCTCGGAGAAGCTCCTTATTCAAGCCAAAGATGGGGGTGATCCCAAGCTGCAGGCCGCAGCTCAAGCAGTGCTGGCGCTGCGCGGTTTGGCTGCCGGCACGGCGATCTGGATTTGCTCAGAGTCTATTGCTGCCCTGTTCGGCACGCCGCAGGCAGCATGGGCTTTCCGGTGGCTGGCGGTGGTGCCGGTGTTGCGTGGCTTGATGCATTTCGATATGCATCGCAAGCAGCGCGACTTGAGCTATCGACACGTGGTCATGGTCGAGGCGGCAGCCACTGTGACGACAACGGCCATGGCCTATCCTCTGGCTTGCTGGTTCAGGGATTACTCCGCGATGTTGTCTGTGCTCCTGTTTCAGGCTCTGCTGACTACCGCAGGTTCCTTCATCGTTGCGGATCGACCCTATCGCTGGGGGTGGAATTCCGATCAGATCAAGCGAATCGTGCGCTTTGGCTGGCCGTTGTTGATCAACGGTTTCCTTCTCTTCTGCATCATGCAGGGTGATCGGTTTATCATTGGCACTGCGGATCGGCTGTTTGGCGCTGGACGGTATTCCCTTGCGGATCTCGGTGCCTCCTCCGTTGCTTTCTCGCTTACCTTCGCTCCCACCGCTGTGCTGGCCAAAGTCTGCACATCTTTGTTTCTGCCGTTGCTCTCCCGCAAGCGGGAGGAGGGCCGGGACATGACCCGCCTCTATCGCAGCATGGCGCAGCTCTGTGCGGCAGCCTCTGGTCTCTTCGCGCTGCCCTTCCTGCTTGCTGGGCAGTTGCTCGTGGTCATGTGTTTTGGCTCCAAGTACCTCGACGCTGGGGGAGTCATTGCTTGGTTGGCGGGAATGCAGGCCCTGCGTGTGGCGCGAATCTCACCCACCCTTGTCGCCATGGCCCATGGCGACACCAAGAACGCCATGGTGGCCAATACATGGCGGCTCTTGTCCATGGCTTTCGTCTTCGTCTTGGCTTGGAGGGGGGTGGCCATGCCATGGATTGCCGCGGCAGGCTTTCTTGCGGAAATGTTGGCCATGATTGCTGCCGCCCTCAAGTTGAGCCGGGATCACTTGGTGCCCGCAGCAGTTTGGCTCAAACCAACCGTCCAGAGCATGGCCATGGTCGCAGTGTTGGGATTGTTGGGCGTTCTGAGCACCCACTGGGGGCCTGTCTGGCAGATTTTGATCACCGCGTTCGCGGGCTTGGCCTATATGTGCTGTGTTGTGGTCGCCTTCCCCGAGTTGCGAATCTACCTGTTCAGCGAGTCTTCGCCCTTGCGGAGGTATACTCCAGAATGGTTGCTACGCCTTGGGCTGGGCGTTGCGAGCCGATGATTGCTGGCACGGATGGACATGAGTGAGGTCATCGACTTAAGCCACGAACCGGGCCTCCGCCACAGCCCGTTGCAGGTCATGCTGCTCAAACTGGCATCCCGCCGTAGAATGCGACGCCTGAGCGTGCGGTTCGCCAGCCGACTAGAAGGTGGGGTGTTCTACTCTGCGACGGCTCGGATGATCTTGGCGAAACACTTCGGTGTGCGCGTCGGTGCCTACAGCTATGGCGAGTGCATGATCCCGGGTGCCTTTCCTTCGGGCGTCACGTTTGGCAGGTATGTCTCCGTGGCGGCTGGAGTGCGGGCATTTCTTCGCAATCATCCCCCGGATCGACCTTCCCTTCACCCGTTCTTCTTCAATTCTCGACTGGGGTATATCGCTCAGGACAACGTTGCTTTCGGCACCCTCGAGATCGCGCACGACGCCTGGCTCGGTTACCGTGCCATGCTTACCCCCGGCTGTCATCGGATTGGTGTCGGTGCCATCGTTGCTGCCGGGGCGGTGGTGACAAAGGACGTCCCGGATTTTGGCATCGTGGCCGGCTCGCCCGCCCGGCTTGTTCGGATGCGATTCCCGCCCGATCTTTGCACTCGCATTCTGGAGAGCCGTTGGTGGGAATTGCCCATCGAGGCCCTGCGGCCCGTTATGGCGCGGTTTGGGGAACCGTTACGGGATGGGGGTTGGCTTCGAGAGTTACGTTCCATACCTGCGGACGCGCTGGCAGATCCGGCCTCCCGACCGGCCTTGGATTGCCTCGTCAACCCACCAAATCCTCCCTCGACGCATTGACATTATGAGCAATCCGAATCAATGGCCACGTCTCGTGCATCAGTCCTTGGAAGAGTCCGCCCGGAGGCAACCGGACAAAATCGCGGTTGTGGCGGGCACGCGGCGTATCACCTATGGTGAGTTGAATCGCCAAGCCGACGCCTTGGCCACCTTTTTGCTTGGGCAGGGAATGGCTTGGCAGGATCGGGTGGTCATCTTCACCGACAACTGCCCTGAGGCCATCATTGCTGTCTACGGCATCATGAAGGCAGGCGGCATCTTCGTGCTGCTGAACGGGTCGGTCAAAGCGAATAAACTGGCGTATATCCTCAAGGACTCGAATGCGGCATGGATTGTTGCCGAGCAGGACAAACAAGGGGTCATCAATGAGGCCTTGGGCGGTTCGGGGACGACTCCGGGCAGGCTGTGGATCCGGCGGGGCCGGCCGGCGGAGACTGGCGCCCGGGGAGCGGATTGGGATGTTGAGGTGGACTCCGACCGGGTGGCGGATACCGTTCCTCCCCATAGCCGCCGACTGATCGATGTGGATCTCTGCACGCTCATTTACACCTCGGGTTCGACGGGAGAGCCCAAGGGAGTGATGTCCACCCACGGCAACATGGTTTCCGCCGCTCAAAGCATCGTGACCTATTTGGAGAACCGCAGCGATGATGTCGTGCTTAACTGTCTGCCCCTGTCGTTCGATTACGGGCTCTACCAGGTCATCATGGCTTTTACATACGGTGGCACGGTGGTGCTTGAGAAGTCGTTCATGTTCATCCATGAGATACTGACACGTGTTGCCAAGGAACGCGTGACCGGTTTTCCCATCGTGCCAACCATTGTGGCGATGTTGCTGAAGCTGCAGGATATTTCCAAGTACGACCTGACCTCCCTGCGGTACATGACCAATACCGGCGCAGCCTTGCCAGTGGAGCATATCCAGCGGTTACGCGCTCTGTTGCCGCATGTCAGGCTGTATTCGATGTTTGGCTTGACCGAATGCAAACGGGTCTGCTACCTACCACCTGAGGAACTCGACCGTCGACCTGGCTCGGTGGGCAAGGCGATGCCCAATTGCGAGACTTTGGTGGTGGACGACGAGGGCAACCCGGTGGCGCCAGGTCAGGTGGGCGAACTGATCATCCGCGGCCAGAACGTCATGCAGGGCTATTGGAACGCGCCAGAATTGACTGCCCGCGCGTATCGCCCGGGCCGATATCCCGGGGAACGATGGCTCTACTCGGGAGACTACTTCAAGACTGACGAAGGTGGTTTCCTCTACTTTCTCGGACGCAAAGGAGACATGATCAAATCACGTGGCGAACGCATCTCGCCCAAAGAGGTCGAAGACACACTGTGCCGTTGTCCCGGCGTAGCGGAGGCTGCGGTGGTGGGGGTCGTCGACGAGGTTCTGGGCGAGGCAGTTCGAGCTTTCGTCGTGGGGCTGCCGGGTGAGCAAATCGAAGCCAAGAGCGTCCTCCGATTCTGCAAAGACAACATGGAGAATTTCATGGTTCCGAAGCATTTGGACGTCCTGGCAGCGCTCCCCAAGAGCCCAAACGGCAAGATCGACAAGGCTTCGCTGCGCATCATGAAACTGGGTGAGACGCTGGTTTAGTACTCTGATATTCCGAAACAGCGAACCAAAGGTGGTTTGACACGCGCGTTGGAAAGATCGCGTACAATGCAATCTGACATGAGCAACATAGAGCGTATCGCGACCGTAAGGCGGTTCATTGTCGAATCGCTGCTGTACGGCGATGACCGAGGCCTCACTGCTGAGACTCCACTTTTTGACCAGAACATTGTCGATTCGATGGGGCTGGTGGAGTTGATCGGCTTTCTTGAGGAAACATACAACATCACCGTCGAGGACCAAGAGTTGGCTCCGCAGAATTTTGCGAGTCTGGGCGCAATCGATGAGTTCTTGGCGCGCAAAATCGGGGCAAGCGGGAACCTGGCGGGATAAGGAGTCTGCAATGCTATGGCCGAAGGTTCGTTTCGCGGTGTTCTGAACCGTTTGCTCCAGCTCATGGCTAGGTCGTTACCCGGTGCGGACGGCCTCCGGGTGCAGCTCCATCGATGGCGCGGAGTCCGCCTCGGCGAGGAAGTCTGGATTGGGAGCGATGTCATCTTGGAGACTTCGTATCCCCACTTGGTCACCATTGGCAACCGCTCTCGTATCGGAATTCGCGTGCTTGTGATCGGGCATTTTCGCGGTTCCGAACGCCTTGGGAAAGGCGGTCCGACCGTGTGTATCGAGGACGAGGTCTACATCGGCCCCGGCACGATCATTCTTCCGAATGTCACGATTGGCAAGGGTGCCGTGGTGAGCGCGGGAAGTGTTGTCCATCGATCCGTGCCTCCAGGCGTGATGGTGCAAGGTAACCCATGTCGTGCAGTGGCCCGCTGCGGGAAGCCGCTGGTCAAAGGGGTCAGCATGGAGGAGTTTACCCGGCATCTTCGTCCTTTGCGCAGCCGCAGCGGAGAGGGAACCAAGCTCGAGCAAGCCTGAAGCAATGTCATCTTCGGAGCCGACCGGTATTCAGATTGCCCCAGCCGCCAGCCTCGGCCCCCCCGAGGCTTTGGCCGAGGCGGTGCTCCCTTGGCTGGCGACGGCGGGGAGTCCTTACTTCGACTGGCTGTTTGGCGATGGTGCCACCACGCGTCGAGTCTTGGCTGCCTGGCTGATGCAACCCGGCTCGGAGCTCCATCTCGGACGGATGATGCTTGCCAGTCACGCTCGCAGGGTGGTGGGAGGGTACCTTGCCATGCCTGCGAACGAGTTGGGCGCGAGCCGACAGACGGACATGCTGACGGCCCTGCGAGTCCTGGGACGTGAGCGGCGCGCCGAATTCCTTGCACGCATGAAGGGCGCCCACGATTTTGTTCCGCCCGTCGACCCTCAAGACTTCTTCATCAGCAAGCTTGGCTTGGCAGAGGCTGCCCGCGGACGCGGTTGGGGGCGACAGTTGCTGACCTCCTGTTTGGAGGATGGGCTCCGTCAAGGGTTCACCCGATTTCGGCTCAATGTTCATGTGGGGAATGAAGCCGCCGTGGGTTTGTACCGCCGCCTCGGGTTTCGGGAGATCGACCACCCACTCCGTCCGCTGGGTGGGCATGTCTTCGTGGGAATGCTGCGGGTGGCATCAGGCCTTGAGGACCGTCCGCACGAAGAGCCGGCCCCCCTATTGCGGATACCCTGATGAACCGAGCGATGATAACCGGCAGTCACGTCACTGTGGTGATCGAGTCGCCTGAAGGCCACACGGCAGGCTCTGCCATCGCCTTTCTGACGCGTTTGATGGGCGGTCGGACGATAGTCAACCCCGCCCCCCTGGGCTTGGTTTGCGCGCGGCTTCAGCCGGCGGATTCCCGTGCTGAGGAGGCCGTCCGCGTCCCAGCAGGTGAGCGGACGTGTCTGGTGATCACTGGCGATGTGCGGCGGACGATGGCCTGCCAACGCCTGCGCTTTGCGGACCATTCCTTGGTGCCCCAGGCTTTACGGGGCCGCGCGGTTGCCACCGGAGGACAGGTTTGCGCTTCGGATCTCCCTGCAACTGCCGTGGGAGACGTCTTGGCGGAGTCGGAACACGGCCCGGTTTGGCGGGCTGTGCGGGTCTCAAATGGCTGGCACCATACCTCGGGAATGGCGCTTCCGTTAGTCGGACCGGATGATCGGTTCTTCGATCATGTTACTGAATACCGGTTTGGAGCCTGGGTTCCCGTGCTAGTATTCCTTCGTTCGCTACTGGGTGAAGATGCCTGGCCAACGCCCCCACTGCGGGCTTGCTTCATGTTCGATGACCCGAACTTGCGTTGGCCCACCTATGGTTATGCGGACTACGCGAAGCTCGCGGCCGATGCCTGGCGGCATCGCTACCATATTTCGTTTGCTACGGTGCCGCTGGATGGTTGGTCAACCTCCGGACGTGCCGCGCACCACTTCTTAGGAAAGAACGCTCCTCTATCGCTCTTAGTGCATGGTAACAACCACAAGCATCGGGAGTTGGCGGCCTTTAGCGAACCTGGCGCGAGCCTGCCGATGTTGGCACAGGCTTGGCGCCGGATTCATCGGTTGGAGCGGAAGACCGGGGTTTGTGTCTCGCGGGTGATGGCGGCGCCTCATGGCGCCTGCAGCGAGGCTGCGATGGGGGACATGGCCCGGTTGGGCTATTCGGGAGCATGCGTTTCCTCCGGCTCGCTGGCCAATACTAATCCCGGGCGGCCATGGCTGCCGCGGTTGGGCTTTGGGCCCGCTGAGTGGATTGCAGGGTTGCCCGTGCTGAATCGGTTCCGCATCGCCCGGAACAACCAGAATCGCATTCTCCTCAGCGCCCTGCTGGGGCAGCCTATCATCCCCGTAGGTCACCACCAAGATCTGGCAGAAGGGGTTGGCTTGCTTGGGGAGCTTGCAGATTTCATCAACGGTTTGGGGCAAGTTTCTTGGTGTGACATGGAGAGCATGGTGGGGTTGGGCTATTCTACCAAGCGTGAGGGCTCCAGGCTGAGAATTCGCAGCTACAGTCGGCGATGGCAGTTCCGCGTTCCCGAAGAGTGCAATTCCGTCAGTGTAGAGTTCCCACACGCCGACGGATCGGCGGAGGAGGGGTTGGAGTGCTTGATCGACGGGAAGCAAGGTTCGGCTTTCGAAACGTACCAGGGTGAGGACATTGCGGTTTTGCCCGGAGCCGTGGTGAATTGCGTGCGTTTACATCCGTTGCGCATTTCCCCTTCGCAGTTGCCTGATCCTCCCAAAGAGTTGTGGCCTCTCGGACGCAGAATACTCGCAGAAGGACGTGATCGGATTCTACCTCTGCTTGGCCGCTGAGTGGGTCATAGCAGGGTCAAGACGCTTCGACGCCACGGTGCTTGCATGCTCGTAGACGTCCCTCATCTAACTCTATGAAAGGCATCATTCTCGCCGGCGGGGCCGGTTCCCGTCTCTATCCATTGACCATGGTGGCCAGCAAACAGTTGCAGCCGGTCTACGACAAACCGATGGTCTACTACCCGCTGACGACGCTGGTCGAGAACGGCGTGCGGGAACTGTGTCTGATTTCGACGCCGCACGATTTGCCGCGTTTCTGGCAGTTACTCAAGAAGAGCGCGGACTGGGGGATCAACATCGAGTACCGCGAACAGCCGCATCCCGGCGGCATCGCGCAGGCGTTTGTGATCGCGGAATCCTTCATCGGCAGCGATCCGGTGGCATTGATCCTGGGGGACAACGTATTCTACGGCGGCGATACCTTTGCCCGCGCTTTCGATGGCTTCAAGCAGGGCGCGGTGATTTTCGGCTACCAGGTACAGGATCCCGAACGCTACGGCGTGGTGGAGTTTGACGCTCTGGGCAAAGCGATCTCGATCGAGGAGAAGCCCAAGCAGCCCAAGAGCAATTACGCGGTGCCGGGCCTCTATTTGTACGACAACCAGGTGGTGAGCATTGCCAAAGCCATGAAGCCATCCGCCCGGGGTGAGCTCGAAATCACCGATGTGAACGTGAAGTACATGGAGCAGGGGCAACTGATGGTCCACCGGCTCAGCCGGGGTTTTGCGTGGCTCGATGCCGGAACCAGCAGCAGCCTCCACGAGGCTTCGGCCTACGTGCAAACGATCGAGAAACGGCAGGGGGTCAAGATCGGCTGTCCCGAGGAGGCGGCTTTCCGGCGAGGCTTCCTCAACTTGGAGGAATTCGAGAAGGTGATTTTGGAGATGCCGAATTGCGAGTATCGACAGTACTTGCAAGGCATTGCCGCTGACGCGAAGCGGGCGTGATTTGGGAGAGGTTGACCCTGTTCCGCAGACTCGGAGAGAGACGATCATGATTGCCCTGTTGGGAGCCTCAGGATACATCGGCCAGGCCTTTGCCGCGGAACTGCAGCGGCGAGGGGTTGCCTACGACGCGCTCAGTCGAAAGCAGGTGGAT
The DNA here is from genome assembly GCA_964472515.1 of uncultured Verrucomicrobiota bacterium. Classification (GTDB taxonomy): domain Bacteria; phylum Verrucomicrobiota; class Verrucomicrobiia; order Limisphaerales; family J093; genus CAYYMW01. The sequence goes on from CAYYMW010000072.1 coordinate 19,911, forward strand.
TACACCAACTTCAGCGCGCTCTTGGCGTATTTGCGTGAGCGAAAGCCGGAGTTCCTTGTCAACGCAGCCGGCTATACGGGTCGGCCGAACGTCGATGCCTGCGAAACCGCACGCGCAGAGACCCTGCAGGGGAACACCCTCTTCCCGCTGACGGTGGCGCACGCTTGTGAAGTGGCGGAAATTCCCTGGGGACACGTCTCTTCCGGTTGCATCTACAGCGGGGCCAAAGTGCAGGCGAGCGATGGCGTCTGGCGGGTGGAGAAGGACCTGACCCGGCCGGAGCTGAGGAGGGCCTTTGAGGAGCAGCCGAGCAGATTTGCCGGCTTCGTTGAAGAGGACGAACCCAACTTCTCTTTTCGGCAGCCGCCGTGCAGCTTTTATAGTGGCACCAAGGCGTTGGCGGAGGAGGCCTTGCGCGGCGCTGATCGGTGCTACGTGTGGCGCTTGCGGATTCCCTTTGACGAGATCGACAATGCGCGCAACTACCTGTCCAAGGTGCAGCGCTACGCGAAGGTCTACGACAACATCAACTCGGTCTCGCACCGCGCGGATTTTGTCTGCGCCTGACTCGATCTGTGGGCTCTGCGCGCGCCTGTCGGCACCTACAACGTCACCAATCCGGGCGCGGTGAGCACACGACAGGTGGTCGACCTGCTATCCAAGCGACTCCGCTTGGACCGGCGCTTCGAGTTTTGGGAGAACGATGAGGAGTTCTACCGTGTGGCGGCCAAGACCCCGCGTTCGAACTGCATTCTGGAGGTTTCGAAGTTGCTCGGATCAGGCGTGCGCATCAGAACCGTGTCGGAGGCCATGGAGGACGCCATGGCCCGATGGCAGGCAGCGGTCTGAAGAACCACTGATCTTGCTGGAGCGCAATGGGTTGGATGCGTTTACAGGGGCTGGAGTCCCGCTGCTTGCCAGCTTGCCCAGATTCACATATGGTCGAGGAAATCATGACTGCATCAAGACGGCGTTTCGAGGTCGGTCTGGCGCTTTGCGGCGTTGCAGGCGGGGTATGTCTTCAAGGGCAGGGCGTTTTAACGCCGGCGCCGGAGTATGAAGCCGAGGCTCCGCGGGTGGCAAAGGGCGGACCGACTGGCGAGTCCTCCACTACCGGACCTGCGAGACCGGTTTCCAGCTATCCTCTGAGTTGGGCGGGGATGGAGGCCCATCCGCATTTGATGTACCGTTTCATTTACGGGGACGGGCTGCAAGCCCGCCCGGGCGAGCGATCCAAGACGGTCATCAATGAGGTCGCCCCCGGCCTGCTGCTCAACCTTGGCACCCAGTGGAAGGTGGACTATACGCCGACGCTGCGGTACTACTCAGATGGCCGCTTTAAGGACACGCTGACTCACAGCGCCCTCCTGAGCGGCGGAACCAGCTACAAGGATTGGCTATTCGGCCTGTCGCAAGGGTATTACACCACCGACGATCCCCTGGTAGAGACGGGCCGGCAGACGGCGTCGGAGAGTTATGCTACCTCCCTGTCGGCGAAGTGGGCGATGAACTCCAAGGTCAGCCTCGATCTGAGCGCCAGCCAGAACCTCCGGTTTGTCGACCAGGCGCAGTCCCTGAACCTCACGGACTCGAAAGACTGGTCCACCATGGACTGGGTAAACTACCAGTTGACACCTGAGCTCATGGTGGGGATCGGCGGCGGTGGCGGTTTCGCCGACGTTGGGGTCGGTTCGGACATGACCTTCGAGCAAGCGATGGCCCATAGCCAGTGGCGCGTGTTGGAGAAAGTGTCGTTGGAGGCCCATGGCGGGGCTGAGTTCAGGCAATTCCGCCAGAACGGCGCCGGAGATTTGGTCAACCCGATGTACGGCGGTTCGATCGACTACCGCCCGTTCGAAGTAACAACGCTTTCGGTCAAAGCTGACCGCACGGTGCGGACGTCCTACTTTCAGGGGCAGGTCACCGAATCGACCGACGTGAATGCCACCCTCCGTCAGCAACTCTTGAAGAGACTCACCCTGACGGTGGCGGGAGGATATCGTTGGAGCGATTTCGTTGCCTCGGCCAGAGGGGTGT
>CAYYMW010000073.1:0-21834 GCA_964472515.1 uncultured Verrucomicrobiota bacterium
GTCTCCGGCCAGGCGTCGATTCTCAGCGGCTTTCTGCCCACGCTCCTTTGGGCTGCCTCCCTCGGGGCTGTGCCGAACCTTGGTGCTCACGTTGTGTTGCAGACCGGCAGCGTCCCGCCAGACGGCAAACCAGAACGGGCTTGAGGAAAACCTGCGAATGCTTGCCATAGTTTCGTTGTGATTCTGTTGTTACCACGCCTTGGCGAGGTGGAACTGAACCGGGTTTTGGGCCAAACCCTCGCCGATAGTCACCATCTACTCACAACAGGCACAGCTAGTCAACGTGGTTTTCTTGGTTTTCTAGGTAGCATCGCAACACGCTCATTTCCAGCCTGTTATGGCGTTATATCCACAGTTTCAAAGACTTGCGGAATTCATTGGAGGGAATCGGCGGTTCAATTCCGCCCCCAGCCACCATTTCTCACCCTTTCATTTGCAGTAACTTGCGTGGTTTTTCGCGGCGCAAGAGCTTCCAAGCTTAATGGGCAATGGTCTACTGTAACTGGCCTGCGGCTTCGCCATAGTCCAGCCTGAAGACCAAATAGACCACAGGTTGACCACGGAGCTTGATCCCCTGCCCCATCGAGCCACACCGGCCCGGTACCCCGCGACGGTGCGGGTGCGCTGTGGGCCAGCGGGTCGGGCGATTGCGGGCCGCAGTTCGTTCCGGGTCGGGGATGAATGGGAGGGGCAATGGGCCACCGCAGGCTAGCGGACGAGCCACGTTGGGCCGAGGGCCACAAGCCCCTTGGGCGTGGAGGAGTCAAGGCACAGGCGCCACGGTTGCCAGCCGGTTCCTGAGACGGAATGGTCGATCATGCCCCCCATGGATGGTGGTCCGGGAATCGCCAGTCTGGGGTTGGTAGATCGCCGAGCAGAATGGCTGAGCCGGGGCGAGGCGGGAAGGGACGGTGGAGGGAACGGCGAGCGCGGCAGGTGGCGAAGGCGTGTGCGGGGCCTTGACATATTTCGATATGTGGCGAAATATAATGCACGTGCGCGAGTTCATGAACATGAGCAAGGCCCTGGCGGATGCCAACCGCGTCCGGGTGCTGCTGGCCTTGCGGCGGGGTGAGCTGTGCGCCTGTCAACTCACGGAGTTGTTCGGGCTGGCCCCTTCGACGATGTCGAAGCACCTCTCGATCCTCTCCCAAGCGCAACTGGTGAAGCTGCGCAAGCAGGGACGCTGGGCTTATTATTCGTTGCCGGGCAAGGAAGCGGCCCCACCGATCAAGGCGGCCTTGGACTGGGTAGAGCTATCGCTGAGAGAGAGTGCGCAAGCTATCCTCGACGCCAAGCAGCTAAAGCAAGTGCTGAAGATCGACCCGACGGCGTTATGTCGAAAGCAAAGCCGCGGGTGACAGGGGCCTGAGCAGAGGTTTTATCCTATGTCGGACAACCATCTCCCCAAACCGGTCCCGAAGCGGCTGGCGTTTTTCGAGCGGTACCTGACGGTCTGGGTGCTGCTGTGCATGGTGGTGGGCGTGGCTTTCGGGAAGCTGCTGCCCGGGGTCACCAAAACGCTAAGCAAGCTGGAGTTCGGGCAAGGTTCGCAGGTCAACGTTCCCATCGGTGTGCTCCTGTGGCTGATGATTTACCCCATGATGCTGAAGGTGGACTTCAGCGCCATTGGGGGGATTGCCCGGCGGCCCAAGGGATTGGCGGTGACGTTGTTTGTGAACTGGCTGGTCAAGCCGTTCAGCATGGCGTTGCTGGCGTGGGTGTTCATGCAGCACGTCTTCGCCGCCTGGATCAGCCCGGAGCTCGCCAGGGAATACACGGCGGGGTTGATTATCCTGGCGGCCGCGCCCTGCACGGCCATGGTGTTTGTGTGGTCCTACCTCACGGACGGCGACCCGGCCTACACGTTGGTCCAGGTGGCGGTGAACGACCTCATCATGCTGGTGGCGTTCGCGCCCATCGTCATGTTCCTCTGCGGGGTGGCCAACGTGGTGGTGCCGCCCAAGGTGCTCATCACCTCAGTGGTGGTGTTCATCGTCATTCCGTTGACGGCAGGCTGGCTGACCCGCACGGCGTTGCTGAAATCGCACGGGAGGGAGTGGTTCGAGCAGCGCTTCCTGCCCAAGTTCCATCCGGTGATGATCGCGGCCCTTCTGTTGACCCTGGTACTTATTTTCGCTTTTCAGGCGGAAAACCTCACCCAACGGTGGCTGGCCGTGCTGCTCATCGCGGTGCCGATCCTGATCCAGGTCTACTTCAACTCCGGCCTCGCCTACCTGCTGATGCGGTGGTTCAAAGTGCCGCACAACGTCGCGTCGCCGGGCGCACTCATTGGGGCCAGCAACTTTTTCGAACTGGCGGTGGCGGTCGCGATCACGCTGTTCGGAGCCGGGTCCGGGGCGGCGTTGGCCACGGTGGTGGGGGTGCTGGTGGAAGTGCCGGTCATGCTGTCGGTCTGCCGCATCTGCAACGACTCGCGGAAGTGGTACCAACGGGGAGCGAGCGAAGGCTGAGCCCAAACCGGCCGCCGGGGGGAAGTTTGAAAAACCGGTGACGGGGACTTGACATGTTTAGCTAAATGGCTAAATTGATCACATCGATGGCCACGACGCCCACAGTTGCGAATTTCAAAGCCCAAGCCCAAGTCTTTAAGGCCTTGGCGCACCCAGGCCGCCTGCTGATGGTGGACGAACTCTCCCGCGGCGAGCGTTGCGTGTGCGAACTCGCCGCCATGGTCGGTTCCGAAATGCCCACCGTCTCGCGCCACCTGGCCCAACTGAAGCACGCCGGCATCGTGGAGGACGAGAAGCGGGGTTCGCAGGTGTTCTACCGATTGGTAACGCCCTGCGTGATGAACTTCTTCAACTGCGTCAGCTCGGTAAAAGCAAAGAAGGTATAGCCACATCCACTGCGGACGCGATGGTTGCGCCGAATACTTACCCACTTAGCTAAATACACAATTCGCACACCCTGCTTGACCATGCCCGCCCATAGCTCCACCAACGACTCGCAAGCCTCCTGGACCAGGGAGTTGAAGGTCCTGGCCGCCTTTGCGGGGGGGTACTTGGCGCTCTTCTTTCTCCCGGTAGGGGTGCCGCGCTTTGACCAAGCGCTCAAGGAGGGACTGGAACTGACCAAGTGGTATGCCCAGGAACATGTGCTGCTATGCCTGGTTCCGGCCCTGTTCATTGCCGGAGGCATCAGCGCCTTCGTGAGCCAGGCGTCGGTGATGCGTTATCTGGGGCCCAAGGCGAACAAGGCGCTGGCCTACGGGGTGGCCTCGGTATCCGGAACGATCCTGGCGGTCTGCTCCTGCACGGTGCTGCCGCTCTTTGGGGGCATTTGGATGCGCGGAGCTGGGCTGGGCCCGGCCACGGCGTTCCTTTACTCCGGCCCGGCCATCAATGTGCTGGCCATCGTGATGACCGCCCGGGTCCTGGGGATGGAGTTGGGAGTGGCCCGCATCGTCGGTGCGGTGGGCTTCAGTGTGGTGGTAGGGGCGGCCATGCACCTCATCTTCCGGCGCGAGGAGTTGGCCAAAGCGGAGGCGGCGGTGGATATGCCCGAAGTGGAGGTCCGGCGTCCGCTGTGGCAAACCGTGCTGTTCTTCGCCTCGATGGTGGGCGTGCTGGTGTTTGCCAACTGGAGCAAGCCGGCGGAACCGACGGGGATTTGGGCCACCCTCTACGCATGGAAATGGCCGGTGACCGGCGGATTTGCGGCGGGTTTGGGGTTCTCGCTGGGACTGTGGTTCGGCTTCCAGTGGCGGGACCTCGCGTTGGCGGCGGCTCCGGTTGCGGTCTTGAGCGTCGTCTTCCCGCATCAGCCGTTGATCCCGTTCATCGCGGGCTGCGCGGGTCTGGCGATCATCTCGGCGCGCACCCCCGGCGAGGGCCGGGAATGGCTGGACGCCACTTGGACGCTGGCCAAGCAGATCTTCCCCCTGCTGATCGGCGGCGTATTCGTCTCGGGCATCCTGCTGGGCCGCCCCGGGCAGGAAGGACTGATTCCCGCGGTGTGGGTCAGCCAATCGGTGGGAGGCAACTCGTTCATGGCGAACTTCGTCTCGTCGGTGGTGGGGGCATTCATGTACTTCGCCACGCTGACGGAGGTGCCGATCCTCCAAGGCCTGATGGGCTCAGGGATGGGCAAGGGTCCGGCCCTGGCCCTGTTGCTGGCCGGCCCGGCGCTTTCACTGCCCAGCATGCTGGTGCTCCGCAGCATCATGGGCACGGAGAAAACCCTGGTGTACGTGTTCCTGGTCATTGTCATGGCCACCCTCACGGGACTGCTTTACGGAGCGTGGTTTTAACCTCTAACCCAAGAGAATTCCCTCATGCAAATCCTCGTCATTGGCACCGGTTGCGCAAAGTGCAAGACCCTTGCCCAGTTCACCGAACAAGCCGTCAAAGAACTCGGGGTGACGGCCGAAATCAACAAAGTCACCGACCTGAAGCAGATCATGGCTTTGGGTGTGATGATCACGCCGGCGCTGGCAGTAAACGGGAGCATCAAAGTCTCGGGCAAAGTGCCCACCATCGCGGAACTCAAGGTGCTGCTGAAGCAAGCAGCCGAAGCCGAACAGACCACCCGCTGAACCATCCCCCCCACGCCATGCAAACACCTGTGAAACTCGTCATTGTGGCCGCGCTCGCCGCCGCGGTCGCCGCGACGGTGGCCCTGAAGAAGCCCGCCGCTCCCAGCGACGCCTCCACGAACGCTCCGCTGGCCGCCGCGACCGCCCCAACGGCAGCCACCGCGCCCAAGGCCGCTCCCGCCGCCCCCGTCCAACTTCCCAGACTGGTCGACCTGGGGGCCGACAAGTGCATCCCCTGCAAAATGATGGCACCCATCCTCGAGGAGTTGAAGCGAGACTACTTGGGGAAGATGGACGTGCAGTTCATTGACGTGTGGAAGAACCCCGACGCGGGCAAGCAATACGGCATCGAGGTAATCCCGACGCAGATCTTCTACGACGCAAAGGGCAAGGAGTTGTTCCGGCACCAGGGCTTCTTTGGCAAGGAAGACATCCTGGGGAAATGGAAGGAACTGGGGGTGGATATCGGCGCAGGCCGTGCAGCGGCGACCATCGTGCGCGAGGCGCCGGCAGCCGCAGACACGCGCCCACGCGAGGGAGTGTGCTTCATGTGCGATGGCGACGTGAGCGCCAAGAGCAAGACAGTGGTCAAAGGGCAAACCGAGCAGCGCGTACTGTGTGGCCCGCACTGCTACTTTATCTACTTCTCAAGCATCCCAGGGGCCGAGGCGAAGGCGGAGGCGGCGAAAGTGAGCGTGACCGACTGGGCCAGCGGCAGGCTCGTGCCCGCGACCACGGCCAGCTACCTCTACGGGATGGACGCCAAGGGCCGGCCCACCATCAAGGCCTTTGCCGACAAGGCGGCCGCCGCAAGCGAGCAACAAATCAACCCAGGCAATCTCCTCGGCTGGGACTTGCTCCAAGCGAAGGAACTGGCCACTCGGTGCGCCTTTTGCGATCGTGCCGTCTATCCTGAGGACGCTTGTGGGGTGAAGTTTGGGACCACGCACGGACATGGTTGCTGCACGCATTGTTCGATGGGCGTTGCCGCCAGGCTTCAGCAGGACATCGAAGTGGAGGCAAAGGATGGCCTGACCGGTGAACCGATCAAGGTGAAGACGCTCGCCGGACAGATCGCGTCGCTGGAGCCATCGACCAGCGTGGCCTGGTTTGGGCAGAAGAAGGGGCCTAATGGCAAGTGGGTTTCCGCCGGGTGCTTCAAGCAGGGATTTTTCATCAACGAAGCCAACCTGCAGAAGTGGCTCGAGGCACGCCCGGCGATGACCGGCCGGCAAATTACGATTGCCCAGGCCCTGGCAGACAAGATGAAGCTGACGCCGGAGCAGATCGCCAAGGCGTGCAAGCTCGGCGAATGCAAGTAGGCCCCGCCTGCCTGGCACGTAATTGGGCTGATGAAGTCACGCTCTCAAATGGCCTTGGTGATCGCGCTGCTGGTGGGCGTGGTGCTGTGGGCCTCGGCAAGACGCCGGGCATGCCCTCAAGGAGCGGGCCGCGGTGGCGGAGGCTGCTGCCCGCTGGTGGCAACGCTGGCGGTAAGCCCCGCGCCTGCCTCAACCGGTTCGGCGACCAACCAGTCGACCGCTGAAATTACCGCGCCGCCGGTGATCGCCTACTACTTTCATGGGACGGTTCGCTGCGAAACCTGCGTGGTGATCGAGGGGATGGTCAGGGCTGTGATCGAGAATGAGTTCAAGGCGGAGTTGGAGGCGAAACAATTACTGTTCCTGCCGCTGAACTACGATCTGCCTGAGAACGCGCACTTCCTGGCGGACTACAAGCTCCCGTGTCCCTCGCTGGTGCTGGTTCGCCAGCAAGAGGGCGCGAAGGAACAGTGGAAGCTGCTCGGCGACGCCTGGCAACTGGCCCACGACCCAGCCAAGCTCAACCGCTTTGTCGAAACCGAGGTTAGGGCGTTCATGGCCGGCGAGGAGCAGCAGACCAGGACCAATCAGATCGGCGCACCGTCCTCACCCGACTATCGCTGACCCATGGAACAACTCTTCACCAACCTCAGTCACGCCGTGGAGGGCGCGCCGCTGCTGGCGCTGGGCGCCTCCGTGACGTGGGGCATTCTGAGCATCGTGCTCAGCCCGTGTCATCTGGCAAGCATTCCGCTGATCGTGGGCTTCATCAGCGGCCAGGGGCGGGTTTCCACCGCACGTGCCGGCGGCATTGCCACGCTATTCGCCGTGGGGATACTCGTGACCATCGCCGCCATCGGGGCCATCACGGCGGCGGCGGGACGGATGATGGGCAACGTGGGGCAGTGGGGCAATTACTTCGTGGCGGCCATCTTTTTCGGCGTGGGCTTGCATCTCGTCGGGGTGATTCCCATGCCGTGGTCGGGGCCAGGCCAGGTAGGGCTGAAGCGCAAGGGCCTGCTCGCCGCCTTTCTGCTGGGGTTGCTCTTTGGCGTTGCGCTGGGCCCCTGCACCTTCGCTTACATGGCACCGATGCTTGGGGTGACCTTCAAGTTGGCGAAAACCAATCCGTTGTACGGTGCCTCCCTCCTGCTTGCGTACGGAGTCGGTCATTGTTCAGTCATCGTTCTGGCGGGCACATTCACCGAAATCGTCCAACGGTTTCTCGACTGGAACGAGCAATCCAAAGGCGTCGCCATCGTCAAGGCCGCGTGCGGCGTGCTCGTGCTGCTCGGCGGCCTCTGGTTGATTTACTCCGCGCCATGAATTCAAACCAAATCGACAAAACCCAAGCCATGAACCCCCAATCTCCCTGCAGTTGCGCCACCGCGCCGAAGCTCATCTTCCCCTGCTCCGGCGCTTCCGATGTGGGCGGCCTTGCCGACCGGGCGGCCCGACAAATGAGCCTCGATCTGGCCGGCAAGATGTACTGCCTGGCCGGGATCGGCGGGCGCGTGGAAGGCATCGTCGCAAATGCGCAGCGCGCCGCCAGGGTGCTGGTGATCGACGGCTGCCAGGAAGAGTGCGCCCGCAAGACGATGGAACTCGCCGGCTTCCGGGGATTTGCCCACCTGCAACTCGGCCGCGACTTCGGCTTCGAGAAAGGCGCCACCCGCGTGACTGCGGCGCGCGTCCGCCAGGTCGCCGACCGGGGAGCCGACTTGCTTGCCTGACGATTCGGCGGCGCTTGGACAAAGAGCCGGCGCCGTGAACCGAAACCAAAGCCCCCAACCAAGAACACAACTGATGAGACAGCACGTTACCCGTCGCAACTTCCTCACCACCGCCGGCACCGCCGCGCTGGCCGCCAGCACAACCTCCACCCTCGCCGCCACCGGAGAGGGCAAGCCCCTGAAGATCCTTGGGATTGCCTGCAGCGCGCGCAAGGGCATGACGACCTCCAAGGCGGTCCAAACTGCTCTCGAGGCCGCGAAGGCCGTGGACGCGCGCATCGAAGTTGAGTTGATCGACTTGGGCGGCCTGAACATTGCCGGATGGTCGCCCAAGCCGCCGCAAGACGATTTCGTGACCATTCTGCCGAAGTTGCAGAACCCGGCGCTCGGCGGGCTCATCATCGGCTCCCCTTCCTACTTCCGCAGCATGAGTTCGCTCTGCAAGGCGTTCATCGAGCGCTGCGCGCCGCTGCGTGAACCGAAGATGCTCCTCGCCAACAAACCGGTGGGTGTGCTCTCGGTCGGCGCGTTCCGCAACGGGGGACAGGAGCTGACGATCGAGCAAATCCAGGCGGCCATGCTCTGTTTCGGAATGATCGCGGTCGGTGGGAACCCGCCCGCCTTCCAAGGCGGCACTGTGCTCTCCACGAAGGACGATATCGGCGCGGACGAACTGGGCCTCGACACCGCCAGAAAAGTCGGTGTGCATGTGGCGGAGGTAGCCCTGCGCCTGGCGGTCTAGGCAGCCCCGAGTAACCCTCGTGGCATTACCCGATTTCTCCGCAACCCTAACGAACAAACCAACCCCTCTATACCATGACTACCCCAACTCTCGGTTTCATCGGCGGCGGGCGCGTGACCCGCATCTTTCTCGAAGGCTGGACCCGAGCCGGCCGGTTACCCGCCCAAATCGTTGTCAGCGATCCAAACCCTGAACTCTTGGCGAAGTTGAAGCTCCGCTTCCCGGGCATCACCACCACGGCGGACAACGCCACGGCGGCCGCGCAGGACTTCGTATTCGTGGCGGTGCATCCGCCAATGTTGGCGGACACCGTGACGGCACTAAAGGCCGCGCTGAAGCCCGAGGCGGTCGTCGTTTCGCTGGCGCCCAAGTTCACATTCGCCAAGCTCACCGGGCTCTTGGGGGGCTTCACGCGGCTGGCCCGGATCATCCCCAACGCCCCGTCGATCATCGGCGCAGGCTACAACCCGGTGGCATTCTCCCCTGCCCTGTCGACCGGTGACAAAACGGCACTCCTCGAGTTGCTGGCCCCGCTGGGCGAAAGCCCGGAGGTGGCGGACGAGAAACTGGAGGGCTACGCAGTCCTGTCGGCAATGGGGCCGACTTACTTCTGGTTCCAACTCCAGACCCTGCGAGAAGTGGCGTCCGGGTTCGGGCTGAGCGACGGAGAGATTGTCCCGGCCATGAAGCGGATGGTTTGCGGGGCGACCCGTACGTTGCTGGAGTCGGGCCTGACTCCCGCCGAAGTGATGGATCTGGTCCCGGTCAAGCCCCTCGCGGACATGGAGGCGCAGGTAGCCGAAATGTACCGCACCCGCCTGCCGGCCATCCACCAGAAGATCAAGCCGTGAGGGTGTCCGTCAAGGCGGCGATGGTCGGCGCACTCGGGCGGGCCATCGTTGACGTGATTGCGCCGAGACGGCGTCAGGAGGAAGCGGGAGAGAGTCCCGAGGCGAGAACGACCGGGGCAAAAGAGCGAGTGGGCCGCTGACGAGCGACACCGGTTCAGAGCGGCGGGGAGTCCAGCAATCAGGCCGAGCTCACTGGAGCCGTTCGGCGAGGCGAAGGCCCAACGCCGAGGCAGCGGACAGGGAGTCCTCGCCCTCAGCCCGCTCGGCGCATCCGCGCCGGAAGGAAACCGCCCGCATGCCAAGCCGGTCCCCCGTCACTTGCGCATGGGCGGCCACGGGACTTTGGCAGCCGCCTCCCATGGCGTGCAGGAAGGCTCGCTCGGCCGTAATGCAGGTCCAGGTGGGCGCGTGGTTCAGCACCCGGCACAGGGCAGCGGTCCGTGGGTCGTCCGCGCGCACCTCCAAGGCAACGGCAGCCTGGCCGACGGCGGGGATCATCGTTTCCGGGTCCAGAGGCGTGGCTCGAAGAGAAGCCGGCACCTCCACCAAAGCAATCTCCAGGGTGTCAGGTTGGTGCACGATCCGCCCGTCCGGCTCGATCCGGAAGCCGAGCCGGGCCAGGCCGGCCGCGGCGAGAAGGGTGGCGCACCATTCGGACCGTTCGGCGAGTTTCAACAGGCGGGTCCCCACGTTGCCCCGGATATCGACCACTTTCAGGTCGGGACGAGCCGCGAGGAGTTGTTCCCGGCGGCGGGTGCTGGTCGAGGCCACCACCCCTCCGTGCGGGAGGCAAGCCAGCGGGTCTTCCAAGGGGCTCCCGCTGGCCGCTTTGTGAATGAGGACATCGCGCGCATCCGCGCGGGGCAAGACCGCTCCCAGCACCAGCCCGGTCGGCAGGTCGGTCGGCAGGTCTTTGAGGCTGTGCACGGCAAAGTCGGCTTCGCCGTCCAAGAGGGCGCTCTCCAGCTCTTTGGTGAAAAGCCCCTTGGGGACCGCCGGCGTCTGCGCCATGGCCGCCGTTTGCAGTTTGTCGCCCGTAGTGCGGATGATCTTCACCTCGACGCCCAATCCAGGAAGCAGCGCTTGCGCTTGGCGGATGACCATCCGCGTTTGCGCGAGGGCCAAGGGACTGCCGCGAGTGGCAACCGTGAGGCGTAAGGGAGGAGTTTCCATGGGGTGGATCAGCCGAATCAGGAGCCGTAGGCGAGCTGGGAGGGATTGGCCGCTCCCGGAGGACCGTGGTTCAACAGGGCTTTGGCCTTTTCCCGGATGATGGCCTCGCAGTGCGCCACCTCCTCACGGCGCTGGCGCATCGCGTCGTCCGCAAGCCCTTGGAGGTCATCGACGTTATAGAGAAACGCGTCGTCAACCGCATTGACCTCCGGGTCGATGTTGCGGGGCACCGAGATGTCGATCAGCAACAGGGGGCGGTGCTCCCGTTGATCGACCACCTCCTCAACCTCTTTGGGGCGAAGAAGATAGGTGGGAGAACCGGTGCTCGTAATGACGATATCGACACGGGCCAATTCCGCATGCCAGGAGTCGAACGGCGCGGTGGTTCCCCCCAACTCCGCCGCGAGGGCCTGCGCCCGCTCCGGGGAGCGGTTGGTGACGGTGAGGTGGGCGGCGCCACGCGAGAGGAGCGCGCGGGCGGTCTTCTCGCCGGTGTCACCCGCGCCGATGATCAACACCTGCCGGTCCTTCAAGGAAGAGAAGATCTTCTCGGCCAGGTCGACCGCCACAGACGCCACCGAGACGCTGCCGCGCTGGATCTGGGTCTCGGTCCGGATCTGCTTGGCGACGTTGAAGGCCCGCTGAAACGCGCGGTTGAGGGCTTTGCCGGTAAGCTGGTGTTTCAAGGCCAGATCGTAAGCCTGTTTGACCTGGCCCAGGATCTCGGTTTCCCCGATCACCATGCTGTCCAAGCCGCTCACCACCCGGAAGAGGTGCTCGAGACTCTGCGGTTCGTCGTAGAAGTAGAGGCCGTCGGCGGGCATTTCGGTGCAGTTGCGGGCGGCGAGGAAGAAGTGGCGGAGCGCGGGGAGGGACTCTGCAGAGAGCCCGGGACAGGCGGCGTAGAGTTCGACGCGGTTGCAGGTGGAAACGATGACCGCCTCGTCCGCCAGCTTGGAATGCCGCAGTTCGGCGAGGCAGACCGGAATGTCCGAAGCCGGGAAGGCGAGCTTCTCGCGAATTTCGACCGGAGTGCGACGATGACTGACCCCAACGACGAGAATCGGCATGCTTGGCTACGGGTTATGAAGCCCCGAGAGGAGGTTGAAGCCCCAGAAGGTCAGCATCACGAAGGTGAACGCTCCCAAAGCGCCCCAGGCCACCCGGCGCGGGCTCATGGCGTGTTTCCAGCGCAGACCGAGCAGGGCGGCGTAAGCGAGCCAGACCACGCAGGACCACAGCAACTTGGCGTCCTTGACGAAAAGGGTGTGTTTCGAATGCCAAAGGCCGGCGAAGCCCAGGAGCAGGCCGAGGGTCAGGAGCGCGAACCCCGCCACCAGCAACCGGGTGGTGGACAGCTCCAGGCGTTGGATCGGCGGCAACAGCGCGAACAGGGCGCTGGCTTTCTTCGCCTTCAGATCCCGCTCCTGTTTGACATACATCAGCGCCGCCATCGCACTCAGGCCAAAGGCTCCGTAGGCCAGCAAAACAACGCTGGCGTGGATGGTGGTCCAGATATTGGGGATCGTGGGGGTGGGCCCGTGCGTATCCAATCCCGGCATCAACGCGAAGATGCCCAAGCCCAACAGCAGCGGAGCAACGAGCACGCCCAGGAAACGGAAACGGCGGAGCAACCCCAATCCCAGGTAGGCGGCCGCGATGGTCCAGCCGGTGAATGCCGTGGCTTCATAGAGATTGGTATTCGGGCATTGCCCCAGGCTGAGGCCCCGCTTGGTGAGCGCGATCCAGTGCAGGCCCATGCCGGCCAGGAGCAGCAGGTAGCAGATGCGATTGTCCTCGCGAAAACCGCGGCGCCAGAGAAAGATGCCGTAAATAGTGCTAATCCCATAGATTAGCACTGCCAGCATGAAAAAGTGCCGGTCTGTCAAACCTGTCACGACCACAACTTACCAAGCCAACCCGCCCCGGCAAGCGGGAATCCCACGCCACCTGAATCACGTGTCCACCCCCGCATGCTTGCCGCCGGGCTTGACTCCCCCACGCCTTGGTTCAGTTTGTGCCTGCCGTCGCGCATCATGAATGCTCCGTCCGTCTGCTCGTCGTCGCGCCTAAAGCAATGGTGCGCCTGCCTCGCCTGCTCCCTCGCGCTGCTCTGGATGAACCCGGGCTGCTCCCGCCCCCGGAATGTCTCGGAGGGAGTGCAACTGCTGGCCAGCGACGAAGTGCTGCGTCCCACCTCCACGTTCGAAGTCCGGTTCGATCAGGAGGTCGTCTCTCCCGATCACATTGGGCAACCAGCCGCCGAGTCCCCATTGCGAATCCGCCCAAATGTCCCCGGCCAGTTTGTCTGGCTGGCCTCGCGGAGCGGCGTGTTCACCCCGTCCGAACCGTTGCGCATGGGCACGGTTTATCGGTTTGCGTTGCGCGACGGACTGGCCGATGCCGGAGGCCGGCCCCTCAAGGCCAGGCTGGATCGCTTCTGGCGAACTCCGGGGCTTGAAGTGCTGGATTGCCAGCCCAAGGATGTGGATCCGACCAACGTCCCGGCCAACCTGGCACTCCGGCTTGATTTCAACGCCAACGTCTCTTTGGACGGGCTGGCGAGTCGGCTGCGTTTCCAGAGCGCAACGGGGCAGGAGATCGGGGTCAAGGTACGGCATCCGCAACGCTCGGAGTACTCCGGTTACTACGGGGGCTATTACTGGAGCGGGAGTGAGCCTCCCCCACCCTGGCCGCAAAGCCCGGAGGAGCTGAGGCAGCTACAGGCGACCCGGCCGGAGACCGACCCGGTCCTCTCGAATTGCGTCATCGTCACGCCCGCGACCACCCTGCCGCCCGCCAAGGGATGGGAGTTGCGAATCCGGCACGGCTGGCGTTCCGCGGGAGGCCAGGCGAGCCTGGCGGAGGACTATGCGGCGCCCCTCGGCGAGGTGCGGGCGTTCGAGGTCGTCGCGGCCACGCCCCACAACGCCCTGGGAAGCGGTACGCGACTGGTGATTGCCTTTACGAAGGCGCTGGCTCCCAAGCTGGACTCGACCAATGTCTGGGAGTGGCTGGCAATCAACCCGACGGTCGACGGGGTTTCCGCGTCGGTGAGTGGATCGGAGGTAGAGTTGCGCGGGCGTTTCCAACTGACCAACGCGTACGAACTCACCATCAAACGGTCGCTGCCCGCAGCCGACGGGCTCGAACTCGCCCGGCCGCGTGTTGCCGTCTGCCAGTTTGCCCCCATTCCACCCCGTTTATACCTGCCGGCGATCGAAGCGGACCAGATGGCGGGAGGCCAGCGACGGTTCGAGTTGATGGGAGTGAACGTGCCCAAGGCCAGGGTGCGGGTGAAGTTGCTGGACCGCCAGACGCTGGTGCATGCGTTGCGCGGGTTCAAGGGCTACCGGAAAGGATACACTGGCCGGTGGGATGCCAACGAACCGTTCCGGGAAGTAGACTACAACGTGGTGGCGGGGCGCACCGTGTACAACGCCGAGCACGTCTTCCCGAAGGCGCCCGACCAGGCAGCCCAACTACCGCTCGGTTGGGACCAGTTGTTGCCGGAAAGGCGGCATGGGCCGGTCCTCTTCCTGGCTGAAGCAGCGGGATTCGACGCGGAGGATTCACCCGGAATCGGAGTGGAAGCCTTGGTGCAGTTGACCGATATCGGCCTGGCTTGGAAGGAATCCCCTCAGGGTTCACTGCTCTTCGCCTTCTCGTATCGGACCGGATTGCCCCTGGTGGGATTGCGCTTGGCGCTCGTGACGGAGGAGAACGAGGAGTTGGGGCAGGCAGAAACGGATGCGATGGGATTGGCCCGCTTCCAGGTTGCAGCGGGACCGTCCTACTGGGTTGCCGAACGCGGGGGCGATCTGCGCGCAGCGGCCGTCTCGGAGCATCAACTCCACCTCTATTATCCCAACGTGCCGTGGGATTGGGAGCGGGACCGAACCAACCGGCTGCAGGCCTGTTTGTTCTCGGATCGACCGGTCTACCGCCCGGGAGAAACCGCGCATCTCAAAGCGATCGTCCGCGATTTGCGCAAGGGCCAGTGGGTACTGCCGGAGCTTTCCCAGGCGATCCTCCGTTTGCGCGACCCTCAGGGCGAACTCCTGCTCCAAACGAATCTCTCCGTGAGCCCCCGCGGCTCCACAGACTACTCGTGGACTCTGCCTTCCACCCCCACCGGGGACTACGCCGCAGAACTGGAATTAGGGGGGAACCACTTCAACCACGAGGTGATGGTCCGCAGCTACCGCCCCAACGCCTTTGAAGTCACCCTGGCGGCGGCTCCGGAATATCAGGCCGGGGAGACTCCCATGGCCCAGACCACCGCCCGCTACTACCTGGGGCAGCCGCTGACCAAGGCCAAGGCGGTCTGGACCGCCGAACTCTCAGACTACCCGTTTTCGCCAGAAGGCTTCGATAAGTTCACTTTCGGTTCCGCCGCCGGGCGGTTTGGTAGCGAAATGGCCGTGACGCCCACGCATCTGACGGGCGAGTTCGCGGTTGAAGGCACCAACACCCCCACCATCACGGCGGCCTTTGCCCCGGACACTCGCTATCCCCAGTCCCGCCGCCTCGCATGGTCGGTGGAGGTCACCGACTTGAACCAGCAAACAGTCGCTGCCCAGGCGGAGAGCATTCTTCACAGCTCCGATTTCTACCTCGGCCTCGCAGTGCCCCAGGAACCGCTCAGGGCGGGAGACCGGCTGCCCGTGCGCTGCGTGGCGGTGGGAATTGCCGGGCAACCGTGGCCCGAACGGGTGACCATACGGGGCGTGCTCAAACAGGTGGAATGGCAGACGGTCCGGGTGGAGGGCGCAGGCGGGGCGGTCAGCTATCGCAATGAGCCCGTGGTGAAGGAGGTGGCAGCACTGGAATCAACGACGGTCCCGGCGACCAAGCATGGCATCCTCTGGGAATGTGAGGACGCGCCCGATGTGGAGTCAGCCTCCTTTGAGTTGCCCGAGGCCGGACAGTACGTGCTGGAGGTGCGCGGGCAAGATCCCGCCGGACGGCCGGTCATGACCGCCAGTTCGCTCTACGTTAGCGGGAGCGCGAAGCTGGCCTGGGACTTCCGCAATGCCGCGCGCGTAGAGTTGATTGCCGACCGTGCGAGCTACGCCCCCGGGGAAACGGCGCACCTCCTGCTCAAAGCGCCGTTCAGCGGCACGGCCCTCGTCACCGTCGAGCGCGAGGCGGTGCTGCGCTCGTTCGTGACCAATCTGACCGGCAATGCGCCGCTCGTGGAGGTTCCCATCGATGCGGGCGATGCGCCCAACCTCTTCGTCGGGGTCATGCTCCTGCGTGGCGCGGCGGAAAGCCCGCGGCAAATCCCGGTCCCGGAATTCCGGGTGGGCTACTGTCCGTTACGGGTCGACCGCCCGGACACCCGTCTGCGGGTGGCGGTTCAGGTTTCCTCGCCTTCGTACCGGCCCCGGGAAATGGTGCAGGCGACCGTCGACGTGCAGGGAACGAACGACCGTGGTCTGGCAAACGCGGAGGTAACGCTCTTTGCCGTCGATGAGGGAATTCTCAGCCTGACGGGCTATGAACTGCCCGATCCGTGGGGGCACTTCAATCAACCGCGGCCGCTGTCCGTAGGCACTCATCTGACCTTGACGCAACTGATGCCTGAGGATCCGGAAACGCTGACGTTCCACAACAAAGGCTATCTGGTAGGAGGCGGTGGCAGGCAGGCCGCTCGGAAGCATTTCCTGCCCTGCGCTTTTTGGAGCGCGGCGCTGGCCACTGATGAAAGCGGGCGCGTCACGGCTTCCTTTCCGGCGCCCGACAGTCTCACCCGCTATCGCCTTGTGGCTGTAGTCCACGCGGGGGCTGATTGCTTCGGCTCGGGGCAGACGGCCTTCGAGATCAACAAGTCGATCATGCTCGAACCGGTCGTCCCCCCGGTCGTGCGAGTCGGAGACCAATTAGTGGCCAGGGCGCTGGTGGTCAACCACGGCACGAACTCGTGCCGGGCCGAGGTTCAGGTCGAAATGGACCAATTGGTCGGCGGCTTGGAGACGGGAAGGCCAGCGGCTTCGCGGATGGTGGAGTTGGCCGCAGGCGAAACCTCTGCCGTGGACATCCCGGTTTCGTTCACCCGCGCAGGCACTTCCCACTGGCTCTGGCAAGTCAAGACGGCAGGAGGCGTACCTCAGGCAATCCCGGCTGAGGATGCGGTGGAAACCACCCTGGAGATACGGCCGCCCCTGCCGCCGGTGCGCGAGGTGTTCGCGGGTCGTCTGCAACCGGGCGAGACCAACCTGCTCTCCGGCATCAGTCCGCAGACGCTGGCCGGAGATGGAAGAGCCCGGCTCGAGCTTGCAGCCAGCCGCCTCGTCGAGTTTAAGGGCGCGGCCGAGTACCTGTGGCATTACCCCTATGGCTGTGTCGAACAAACCGCGTCCACGCTGCTGCCTTGGGTAGCCTTCAAAGGGTTGCCGATTCCGTTGGTTCCGTCCGGTCCGACCAACGCCGACGAGATCATCCGACAGGGGATCACCCGCCTGTTCTCGATGCAGACTTGGACAGGCGGCCTCTCGTATTGGCCCGGGCAGCCAGATCCCCTGCCGTGGGGCAGTGCTTATGCGGGGGTCATCCTCGCCCTGGCCCAGGAGCGGGGAATCAGTCTGCCGACCGGGTCGCGTGACCGGCTCTGCAAGTACCTGGAGGAGCGGTTGGCGAGCCCGGCTTCCCTCCGGGAGGAAGAGCTGGCCGAACGGTGTCTGGCTTACTGCGCACTGAGTCTGTTCGGCCGCCCCCCCACGGCCGGGGGAGAGTCTCTGTTCGCCCATCGGAACCGTCTCGATCCCACCTCGCGAGCCTGCCTCGCCCTCGGCCTCAGCCTGGCCAAGCAGGAAGACCGGGCCATCGAGTTGCTGAACCCCAAGCTGTCCGCCCTGCCTGCCGTGGGTCATTTCGCTTCTCCGGCGGCCGATCTCGGAGCGCAACTGGTGGCCTGGCTGCACGCACGTCCCCAAGACCCGGAGGTCGACCGACTCCTGACCACGCTGCTGGGCTCCCGACGGGCGGGACATTGGGGCACCACGCAAGGAAACGCTTGGGCGCTCTGGGCCGTCGCGGAATACGCGGCGAAAGTCGAACCACAAGAGGCCCTGGTGCAAGGCACTTGGCATTGGGGTACCAACTCCGGGGACCTCTCTTTGAACCGGCAATCCGCGCCCATCATCGTGGAGCGAAGCTGGCGGCGCGGGGAGGCGGTGCCACCGCTGCTGCTGGCCAGCAACGGGCGGGGTCCGGTCTGCTATCGGCTGAGCATCGAGTCTGACCCACCTTCCGCGAAGGCCATCCGGCAGGATCAAGGTTTCGCGCTGAAGCGGGAATATCAGGCGCTGGACGACAACAACCTCCCCGGTCCGTTGAAGCAGCCTCAACCCGGAGATCGCGTGCTCGTCACCTTGACCGTGGACAACCCGCGTCCAGCCTATTATGTCGTTGTGGACGATCCCCTGCCCGCCCTGTTGGAAGCCGTGCATCCCGAGTTCCGCACGCAAGGCACATCGGGCGCGGTCCCGGGACTGACCTGGCCCGGGAGCCACCACGAACTCCGCCAGGACCGCGCGCTGTTCTTCAGCGACGTCCTGCCGCCCGGACGCTTTGTGCTGCGGTATCTGGCACGCGTGAGGGCGGCGGGGACGGTGACGGCCCCTCCGGCGCGCATCGAGGAAATGTACCGCCCGGAGCGATTCGGGACGACCGAGTCCCTGCAGTTCAGCGCCGGCACGGGTGGTCTGTGAATCGGTGAAGCTTTGGGCTGGCGCGGTCGCCCCTGATTTGGTTTGATCCATGCCCATGCATTCGACTCGTTTTCTGACTTTCGCGGGACTCGTCGCAACCCTGGGTCTAACCGGTTGTTCCACCGTGCATCACACCGGGAACGCGGGCTGCGTCGCCCTGTTCAATGGCAAGAACCTGGCAGGCTGGCACGCCGCGACCTCCGATGCGACGGTTCCGGCCTCGCAGGTGTGGAGCGTCCGGGATGGCACCATCGTTTGCCGCGGCGAACCGATTGGCTGGCTGAGCACCGACCGATGCTTCTCGAACTTTGTCTTCGAGGTCGAATACCGGTGGGCTCCCGGCGCGACCCCCGGCAACAGCGGGCTGTTCTCCCGGGTGAACGGCCCCAGCCGCGGCCTGCCTCGTTGCGTGGAGGTGCAGTTGCACCACGGCGACGCGGGCGATGTCATGGGGCTGCAAGGCATGAAGATCGCCGGGGGCGTGCCGCGCTTCTTCCACGTGGACAAGCACGCGGTGGCGGGCGACATCGACGGCGTCAAGAAATCCACCAATGCCGAAGCCGCGCCGGGGCAGTGGAACAAAGTCCGTTTTCAGGCGGAGGGCGCCCGTTACACGGTCTGGGTCAACGGCCAGAAGGTGAACGAAGTCGACGGAGTGGATCTCGGGGCCGGTCCGATCGGGCTGCAATCGGAAGGCGGCGAGGTTCACTTCCGCAACGTGACCGTCACTCCCCTGCCCTAACCCAGTCCGCTCGCAACCGCATGGACACCACTCCAGTCCCGGCGGGCGCCTCGTCGCCCACTCAAACCGCCCGCGCCGACGGCCGGCTTCCCGGCCAGCTTCGTCCGCTTCGTTTCCAGAACCACGTGGCGCCCAACGCCGCCGGTTCAACGCTCATCGAGTGGGGCAATACCCGCGTGATCTGTGCGGTTACCATCGATGAAGCCGTGCCCCGTTGGATGAAGGAGAAGGGGGTCACCGGCGGTTGGATCACCGCCGAGTATTCGATGCTCCCCTACTCGACCCTCGAACGAAAGCCCCGCGATATCTCGAAGGGGAAACTGGACGGGCGCACGCAGGAGATACAGCGCCTGATTGGCCGGTCGATGCGGGCGGTGGTTGACCTGGAGGCCATGGGACCACGCACCATCTGGGTCGACTGCGACGTCTTGCAGGCGGACGGCGGCACCCGCACAGCCGCGATTACCGGCGCCTATGTGGCGCTCTCCCTGGCCGTTCGCAAGCTCACCGCCAGCGGCAAGCTTACGGCCAACCCCATCCGCTTTCCTGTGGCGGCGGTCAGCGTCGGGTTGCTGGGCGCGCAAGCCTTGCTGGATTTGAACTACGTTGAGGATGTCGCGGTGGGGGTCGATTTCAACCTCGTCATGACGGGGGATGGTCAGATTGTGGAGATTCAGGGCACGGGCGAGGAAACGACCTTCAGCGAAGCCCAATTGCAGGAACTCATCTCGGTGGGAAAACAGGGAATTCGGGAACTGCTGGCCGCCCAGACGCGCGCCCTGGCCGGGTAGCCATGCCGGCGTGAGCGTTATGGGCGAAACCGTGCGTCTGGTCCTGCTGCGGCATGGGGAGGTTGAGGAACGCTATCATCGGGTGTTTGGCGGGCGTTTGGACATGGGGCTGTCGGAACTGGGAGAACGCCAGGCGGCCGCGCTGGCCGAATACCTGCGCGGGCAGCCGTTCCAAGCGCTCTATTCCAGTCCCCTCAAGCGCGCCCGGCTGACAGCGGAACCCATCGCTCGCCATTGCGGTCTGCCGATCCAAACCGTCGAGGGGCTTGCGGAGGTCGACTTCGGCGCCTGGACCGGACTTCGCTGGGAGCAGGTCAAGGAGCGCTTCGGCGTCAGCGCCTTCGACTGGCTGCACGAAATTGCCGCTCATCGGGTCCCCGAGGGCGAGACCTGTGCCGCGTTCGAGAGCCGCGTGCGAGCCTGTCTTGCCCCCATGCTCGCCACACACAAGGGGCAGACCATTGCCCTGGCCTGCCATGGCGGGGTGGTGCGGATGATCCTCTCCTGCCTCCTGGAAATACCGCTTCCGATGATGGCTGGCTTCGATGTGGACTACGCCAGTCTCACCATCCTCGATTACCGTCCTGGAAAGGCCGAGGTGCAGTTGCTCAACTACACGCCTTGGCGCCCGCTCTTATGACGGCGCGTTCCCTCTTTCAGATCGGACTCCGCTGCGAGGCACTGTTCGAGGAGCCGGCCACCGCCAGTTTGGAGGCCCTGAGCCGCATCCAGCCGGTCGCCTACGTGGATGAGGACACGCAGGTCTGCACGGTGAGCGTCTACCGACGCACCACGCGCGAAGCGGCCGCCGCCCTGGCCTGCCGGGCGAAGGACCGCCTGCTGCGGGAATTCCCGGGCGAGCATGCGCAGACGGTGACCCGCAAAGTGAAGGCCCGGGACTGGGTCGAGAGCTGGAAACGTCATTTCAAAGTCCTGGTGATTGGCGAGCGCCTCTTGGTGCGGCCTACTTGGAGCCGCCGCCGCCCTCGGATCGGGCAAGTGGAGGTCGCCTTGGATCCCGGCCTGAGCTTTGGCACCGGCCAACATCCCACCACCCGCTTTTGCCTGGAGGAGATTGTGGCCCGGGTGGAGGCCGGTGGACCCGTCTCCGTCATCGATGTAGGAACGGGGTCGGGCATCCTGGCGATTGCGGCGGCCAAGCTCGGTTGCGGGCCGGTGACGGCTTTTGATTTCGACCCGGTTGCCGTCAAGGCCGCGCGGGGCAACGCCCGCGTTAACGGGGTTTCGCGCCGCCTCCATCTGCGCCGCGCCGACCTTGCCCACCCGCCGCAGGAATGGACCGGCCGATACTCGGTGGTGTGCGCCAACCTCACCAAGGACCTGTTGCTCAGCCACCTCCGCCGCCTGCTGCGTTGGTTGGAGCCAAACGGGCGGCTGGTTGTGGCCGGCGTTCTCGGCACGCAGTTCCCGGCGGTGGAAACGGCGTGCTGTGCCGCCGGTCTCCATCTCGTCCGTACCCGCGCCGAGGGGGAATGGCAGTCAGGCGCGTTCGAGCGGCACTGAAGGCCCGCTTCGCGTTCCCAGACCGGGCCGCCGACCAGCGGACTGCTGTCGGATGCGGCGTGAGTCTAGAACGGGTGACACGCCGGACTGCAAACACCCAGGAGAGCCGCCGCCAGAACGGCAGGAGCTGTGTGGTCTCCCAACACAGCCCTGCGCCTTCGCAGCGCGGCTACTTCGCCACGCCGAGCGGGCTGAAGATCAAGTAGAACAGCAGGGTAACGGCCACCACCAGCCAGCCCGCGATTTTGGCCGTCTTGGAACCTTCCAAGGCGATGGTCGTGTTGGCCTTGAACTCCACCGGCTTCGCCAGCGGTTTCACCAGCGTGATCACCGCCATGACCGCCAGGCAGAGCGCGAAGCACACCGCCATCCGGTTCAGGAATTGCAGGCTCGGCACTCCCACTTTGAGGATTCCGTAGGCGACAATATTGGTCACCAAGCCCACCACACCGCAAACCGGCGGTGCTTTCCGCACCAGCAAACCGAATACAAACACCGCCAGGATGCCCGGCGAGATGAAACCCTGACCCTCTTGAATGATCGTGAAGATGCTGTTGCTGATCTTCGGATTCCCCAACTGGGGTGCGAGCACCACCGCGATCAAGGCAAACACCACCACGGAGATGCGGCCCAGGAACACGACCGTCTTCTGGCTGGCCGACGGCGACACGTGCTTCTTGTAG
>CAYYMW010000074.1:0-21792 GCA_964472515.1 uncultured Verrucomicrobiota bacterium
CCATTTCCTGCATCTGCTCCACCGGCCCTCCCGAGACACGGATCAGCGCTCCGATCCCCCGAGTGTTCGCCCCTTCGCCCCGCAGCCGGACGGCCACGCGCGGATGGGCGGAGTTGTTGTGGAAGAGCGTCGCGGGGCCGTTGAGCACATTCGCCACCAGATCGAGATCGCCATCGCCGTCCAAGTCGGCCAGGGCGACGCCGGTGAAGGGGCCGGGCGTGCCCAACCCCCAATCAGCGGTGGCTTCTCTGAAGGTCAGGTCGTGCTGGTTGCGAAAGGCCAGCATGGGAGTGCGCAACCTGGGAAAGTCGTTCCAATCGCGGATGCGCTCTTGGAGCGTGGCCGGAGGCGGTCGACGGGAGTGGGCTTGAATGACATCCGCATCCTGGACGTCGTGGTTGTTGCCGGTGGGCACCAGGAGGTCCTCGTAGCCGTCCAAGTCGGCATCCAAGAAGACCGCGCCCCAGGACCACTCCGTGGCATCGATGCCGCTGAGGTAAGCGATTTCCGCAAACCGGCCGACTCCAAGGCCGAGGTGGAGGGTGTTTTGCGCCGATTCAGGACGGAAGAGCGGGTCCTCGAACGGCTGTCGCACCGTGCCTTTCATCATGTCGGGGCGCTGGCGTTGACGCCAGTCGTGACGCCGGCTGATCATGTCGGTGACGAACAAATCGAAGATGCCATCACGGTTGAAATCGGCCACATCCGCGCCCATCGAGGAGAGGCTTTGGTGGCGGAAGCCCAAGGCTGGGATCGCGCGGAAGCGTTTTCCGTGTTCGTTGAGCCAGCAGCGGTCAGGCGAGTAGAAGAAGTCGTTGCAGATATAGAGGTCGGGTGTCGCGTCGCCGTTCAAGTCGCGGAAGAGGACCGAGAGACCCCAGTCTGCGGGAGGCGCGGTCAGCGCGTTGCCTGCTTCATCCACAAATGACCCCATGGTCCACGACACTGGCAGGAAGTGCCCGGTACCGTCGTTGACATAGAAGAAATCCCGCTCGCCTTTCTCCATCACTTCCACGCCGCCGCCCTTCACCACCAGCGGGATGAACCGATCCTCCGGCGTGACCACGATCTGGTCACCGACCTTGCGGGCTTCCACCTTCAGTCCGGGGGGGCGGTCCAAGTAGGTCGTCGTGCGGTAATTGCAGACGTAGAGATCGAGGTCGCCATCGTTGTCGGCATCGGCCAGGGCGAGGGAGGTGCTGCCAAACCGCTTGGCCAGTCGGGAGTCCGTCATCTCGGTGAACCGCCCCTTGCCGTCGTTCAAGAAGAGCCGGGTGCCCCCGCCGATCGAGTTAACGAGCAAGTCCAAGTCGCCGTCCCCGTCGACATCCGCCAGTACTGCTCCGGTGGAGTATTGCCCGTCGCACGCCACACCCGCCGAGGCTGTGATCTCTTCAAAACGCCAGCCACCCAGGTTCCGGTAGAGGACATTTGGTCCCTCCAGCCGACAGAGGTAAACATCGCACAAACCATCGCCATCCACGTCCCCCAAGGCGACGCCGGAGCCGTTTTCCAGAATTCGGTTTTGGGCAGACGCCCCCTCCGACAGGTGGTTCGTGAAGCTGACGCCGGTGGCGCTGGCCTCCATCAAGGTGAAGCCTGCGGTCTGGCCCGTGGCCGGGGAGAGTACCCGCCAGCGGCAACCTGGTTCCTGATGCCACACGGGGGATTCTGGCATGGCCGCGCCGCCTGAGGGCGCGCCGCCGATGAGTAGGGCGGCCAAGGTTAACGCAGCGCAGTATTTGCGCAGCGGTTCTCGCGCGATATGGCTTGGGCCGAGCATCGGAGCTGGCTTAGCCCTTCATAAAGCAGCCTGGCTGCATGGGTTGCGCGCAGTGTAACGGTCGGTTGTCCGGGGTCGAGCAGAAAACGGGAATCCCGTTGAAGGAGGTATGACGGCAGGTGAGGAAGACGGGTGCGATCGTGATCCCAACGACTTGTGAATCCCCTTTTCAAGCGGCGAGGGCTGACGCTAAGCTCCTCCATCGTTGAACCGAGATCCTATGAAGCCGATGCTCAAGAGTTGGTTCTGGTTGTGTGCCGCGCTGTTGGCGGGGGCCGCGTGGGGCGAAACTCCCCAGGAACGGGATGCCCGCATGGCTTGGTGGCAGGAAGCGCGCTTCGGCATGTTCGTTCACTGGGGGCCGGTCAGTCTCAAAGGCACCGAGATCGGTTGGTCTCGCGGCGACCAAGTACCTGTTCAAGAGTACGATTACCTGTACCAGCGGTTCAACCCGACCAACTTCAACGCCCGCGCCTGGGCCAGACTCGCGCGCGAGTGCGGTATGCGGTACCTGGTGCTTACCAGCAAGCATCACGACGGCTTCTGCCTGTGGAACACCCGCTATTCGAGCTACAACATCATGAACACGCCCTTTGGGAGGGACGTGACCAAGGAACTGGCCGAAGCTTGCGCCAAGGAAGGCCTCCGCTTCTGCCTCTACCACTCGATTTGCGACTGGTACCAACCGGACTACCCGCTCGGCAGCCCGGGGGGCAAGACGGCCAAACCGCAGCCCAACATGGACCGCTACGTGCGCTACCTGCACGCGGAACTGGAGGAGTTGCTCAAGAACTACGGGCCGCTGGGGATTCTCTGGTTTGACGGCGAGTGGGAGAAGCCCTGGACCAGCGATTACGCCCGCGAACTCGACGCCCATCTCCGCAAGCTCCAGCCCAGCCTCATCATCAACAACCGCATCGACAAAGGCCGCCGGGATATGGCGGGCACCACCGCGCCGGGGGATTTCCTCGGCGACTACGACACGCCGGAGCAGCAAGTGGGCAACTTCCAAAACGAGCGCCCGTGGGAGTCGTGCATCACCATCTGCCAGCAATGGGCCTGGAAACCCGAGGACGAACTGAAGTCACTCAAGCAGTGTCTTCAGACGCTGGTTTCCTGCGCCGGCGGGGACGGGAACCTGCTGCTGAATGTGGGGCCCATGCCCAACGGCGAGATCGAGGAACGGCAGGTGGCTCGATTGCGCGAGATTGGCCAATGGATGAAGCTGTACGGTCACACCATCTACGGCACGCGGGGCGGCCCCTTCAAGCCGGGGAAATGGGGCGCCAGCACCCGCCGCGACGACCGCATCTACCTGCACGTGTTTCAATGGAATGAGGGGCAGTTGCAGTTGCCGGCGATCTCCGGGCGGGTCACTTCCTGCCGGGTGCTCACCGGGGGTGACGCCCGGGCGGACCAGGCCGGCGGCCTGACGATCTTCCTGCCGCAGAAGTTTCAACGGGAGGACGTTACCGTGATCGAGCTGAAGCTCGATGGCCCCGCCGCGCAAATCCCGCCCTTGGACGTGAAGTCCGCGCCGTAGTCCTCGCGGCGAGGCGCTGGGGCGATGCTCGACTCTGCGGAGGAGGCGAAGGGGCTGACTTGCCCCTTGGGGAGCGTGGCCCAACTCCTTGGTCACGAGCGACGGTTTCATCGTCGGAACGCTTCGTTCTCCCGTCCCATCCTTGGGAAAACGCGTTCCCGTCTTCGCAGCCAGCGGTTCCACTTCAAAGGCAGCATTCCCTACCAGGTGTGGCATAATACCATGATTAGCAATGATTTGTGATGTAGTGCATCAACTGGCACGCGGCTCGCTATAGGGGTCTCAGTGGAAAAGCGAAAAAGTCGAAACTAAAGGGGCCATTGGTGCGTATAAGAGAATGTGTGTGATAACCCGAGCACCCGGTTCCGCAAGGAACGGGCGCTCCAGAAAGCGAAAGAGAGCGTTATGCCAGTGATTGCGAAGTTCTACGGGATCGTGATTCGGTTGCTTTGCCTGCAAGCCTTGGGCACGCG
Organism: uncultured Verrucomicrobiota bacterium; assembly: GCA_964472515.1. Lineage (GTDB taxonomy): Bacteria > Verrucomicrobiota > Verrucomicrobiia > Limisphaerales > J093 > CAYYMW01. The sequence continues at coordinate 3,800 of CAYYMW010000074.1, forward strand.
TCTCCACGCTTTCTACGGCGACTCCGAGTTGGTGGTGGATGTGGCGCGCGGGCGGATCATCTCGGGCGACGCGCCCGAACCCATCCGCAGCCTGGTGTTGGGTTGGGCGCGGCAGCACCGCGACGAGTTGCTGGCGCGTTGGGAGGTGCTGGTGCGCCAGCGTTCCTCGCTGGCTGCACGCGCCGGGGCGTGAGTTGGTACCGGTGGTGGCGATCTGCTCCGCACACCCAGGGATGTCTTGCGGGATATGACGAAGGCCGAGTGGCAAGCGCTGTGGAGGGTTCTTTGGCGGGTGGTCTGCTTGGGGCCGCTGCTCTGGCTGTCAGGCTTGGGTTGGATGCTCGTAGTGTTGGCGGCCTTCATTTCGCCGCCAGTCCTCGCGGTTGGCGCCTATCTCAACGGTAGCTGGCCTTTGGGTCTCGCCGCGCTCTGCCTGGGGTTGGTTGTGCTGCGTTTTGGCCGCCGCGTGCTGCGCTGGACGTTCCAAGGGATCGAGTGGGCGAGCCTCTGACCGGTCCATCCTGCCAGCGCCGTCTCCAGCCGCTGTACCCGGTTTCCAGCCCACGCCATTGACGGAATCCGCCGGCTCGGCGTTACTCTGCGGCATGCGCACGCACTGTCTGCCGGGCATGGTGGTTTGTGGGTGGTTGGCCGCGATCGCCTTTGCCCTGGAAGTCCCCGCTGCCGGAGCCGAGCCAAACCGAGCCGTCCCGGCGCAGCCAAGCACCGGGGCGCCAGCCACGGAATGGGTGCGTAACCCCCGGTTGGAGACTGTTGCGGGCCAATCGGCGCCGGACGGTTGGATGCCCTGGCAACCGGAGTGGGCCGAGGCACGTGTTACCCTGGACCCCACCCCGCATGGCGTCAGGATGAGCGGTACTAGCAGCAGGTATGCCGTGGGCGGGTTGGTACAGACGATCAAGAACCTCAAGGCAGGGCAGACTTACGCCATCCACGTCCGGTGCCAATTGAAGGGTATCGAGCGTCCCCTGCAAACGGTCTTGGTGCGCCTGACGTGGCTGAAGGGCAACGAGCCCGAGCACGTGGCCGGCGTGTTGGTGCGCGGTCCGCATCTGGAGGGTGCCCATGCCAGCTTTGTGGATGTGCTCGCCGCCCCCGAAGGGGTGGACGGCGCACGGATTTCGCTGGAGGTGAAGTGGCCTGGAAAGGGCAGCGTTACCTGGCAGGAGGCGAGCCTCCGGGCTTGTCCGCCCCCGCCCCCGCGCAAGGCGCGCGTCGGCACCGTGTATCTCAAGCCCGGCGGCAGCACGCCGTCGCGCAACCTGGACTTGTGGTGCGAGCAGGTGGACGCCGCGGGCCGGCAGAAACTCGACCTCCTGTGTCTCTCGGAAGCGATCACGATGGTGGGCACGCCCGCTTCGGCGGCCGAGGTGGCCGAGCCCATCCCGGGTCCGCTCACGCGCCGGCTGGGCGAGGCCGCGCAGCGCAACCACCTGTGGCTGGTGGCCGGTCTGATGGAGACCGATGCCGGGGTGCTCTACAACACGGCGGTGCTGCTCGACCGCACCGGCAACCTGGCGGGGAAGTACCGGAAGGTCCACCTTCCGCGCGAGGAATGGCAGAAGGGCATCCGCCCCGGCCAGGATTACCCCGTCTTCCAGACCGACTTTGGCACGGTCGGCCTGCAGGTCTGCTACGACTACTTCTTTCCGGAGAACACGGGGATTCTGGCCCTGAACGGTGCGGAAATCGTCCTGGCCCCGACCTGGGGAACGACCTTTGCCGATCAGGACGGCAGGGTGGAAGGCCAGTCGATCATGCGCGTGCGCGCCCGCGACAACGGGGTGTTCCTGGTGACCTCGATCTACGACGGCGAGAGCCTGGTGATTGACCCGATGGGACGAGTCCTTGCGTCGAACCAGGGGCAGACCGGGGTGTTCTGGGCGGAGATCGATCTCAACCAACGCGAACCGCTCTGGTGGGTGGGCCACTGGGGGGCCATCGGCCCGCGCGACCGCCGCCCGGATACGTACCGCCGTCTCACCGAAACGGTACGGTAGACTCCGCCGCCTCCGCGGCAAGCGGCCACTTTCACCTTTGCAGGCCGGGGCGGGGTCTTTAGATTGGGGCCATGGCTCGGAAGGAACCAGCCGAACCCCGCGCCCCGCACGGGCGGCGCGATGTGGTCGGCATCATTTTGCTCAGCCTGGCGCTGCTGCTGTTCGCGGCCCTGCTGACTTACGACCGGCACGACCACAACGTCGCGCCGGCGAACATCCCGCCCCACAATTGGGCGGGCCGGATCGGTGCGTGGATGGCCAACGACCTTTTCCTGCTGCTGGGGGCGGGGGCCTACTTGTTTCCAACGCTCATCTTCTGCTTTGCCTTGAACTGTTTCCTGCCCTCGCTGATCCAGTTGAAGCGGCGCTGGATCTGGATTCTGGCGCTGACGCTGACTTGCCTTTGCGCGCTCGACTTGGCCACGGATCGAACCGGGCTGAAGCTGCTGCTTGCCAACCCTGCCAGCACGCAGGCAGGGTTCCTCGAACGCATCACCTACGAAATCAACGCCCCCAGCGCCGGTGGCACGCTCGGCGAGCTGCTCAACCGCTACGTGTTTAGCTACTTCGGGGACGTTGGATCGTGGATCGTCTTCGCCGCGCTATACCTGATCAGCATCTACGGTCTCACGAACTTCCACTTGGGCGCCTGGGTCCGTGAGTGGTGGCAGGCCCGGCAGGCGGCGCGTGAGGAGGCTCCGCTGGATGAAAAGGGCCTCGAGAAGCGCACGCGTGAGCTGGAGAAGGAGGCCAAGAAGCTCGAAAAGCAGCTGGAAAAGGCCGCTCGTGAGGGCGACAAGAACCAGGCCGGTGCGGCGGCCTCCGGCAAGCCGGCGGACCCGGACCAACCGGAATTGGGTCCCGATCTTCAGCCGGTCCCCGAACCCACGGTCCGCGACCTGAGCCAGCCGCAGGTCAAGCCGCTGGCCGAGAAGGAAAAGGGCAAGGGCAAGAAGGGCGAACCGGCGCTCATCATGGCGACCGGCGACGAAGACGAGCCCGCCAAGCCCGTGTCTCCGCGCAATCTGGGGCCGGCCTCGACAGCGGACGTGCTGGGCCGTCCGGCGGAGGAAGAGGGCAAGGGTGCCGCGGAGGCGGACAGTGCGAAGGAGGGCGAGGAAGACGAACCGTTGCCGGTGGTGGCGCCGCCCAAGCCCAAGCTCGCCCCCAAGAAACCCAAACCGCTGGCCGTCGCCACCCCGCCGCTCATCGGCAATTACCAGCTACCGTCCTTCGACCTGCTTGGGGTGCCCGATCCGGTGGTCAAACCCACCGAGTCCAAAGAGGAGTTGCTGGCCAACGCCCGGTTGATGCAGCAGACCTTGGCGCAGTTCGACATCGATGTCGCGCTGGGCGACATCACCAAGGGGCCCACGATCACCCGCTACGAGTTGCATCCCGCACCGGGCGTGAAGTTGGAGAAGATCTCCAACCTGACCAATAACATCGCCGCTGCCCTCAAGGCGGAGCGTATCAATGTTCTGGCGCCCATCCCGGGCAAGAGTTCGGTTGGCATCGAGGTGCCCAACCTGATCAAGTCCAAGGTGATCATGCGGGAGTTGCTCGAATCCGAGGAGTGGCGCAACTCGAAGGCCCGCATTCCGCTGGCCTTGGGGAAGGACGTCTACGGCCACCCCATTGTGGCGGACCTCGCGGAGATGCCGCACCTCCTGATCGCCGGCAGCACGGGTTCCGGCAAGTCGGTCTGCATCAACGCGGTAGTGGCCTCGCTGCTCTACCGGTTCTCCCCGGACCAACTCCGCTTTGTGATGATCGACCCCAAGGTGGTCGAACTCCAGCAGTACAATGCCCTGCCGCACCTGGTGGTGCCCGTGGTCACCGACCCCAAGAAAGTCATCCTGGCGCTGCGCTGGGTGGTGACCGAGATGGAGAAACGGTACCAGATCTTCGCCCGGGTGGGCGTGCGCAACATCAAGTCCTTCAACGACCGGCCCAAAGACAAGCCCTTGCCGCAGCGGGAGCCCGAAGTGCCCCACGCCACGAAGAAGGAGAAGGGCGAAGGGGGCGTTGACGGTTTCGCCGTCGAGGTGGACGAGGAGATCGTGGTGCCGCGCGAGGACGATATCGTCATCCCGGAGAAGCTCAGCTACATCGTCGTGATCATTGACGAGTTGGCGGACCTCATGCTGGTGGCGCCGGCGGACGTGGAGATGGCCATCGCCCGCATCACCCAGATGGCGCGCGCGGCCGGCATCCATTGCATCGTGGCGACCCAACGGCCGAGCGTGGATGTCATCACCGGCGTCATCAAGGCCAACATCCCCTGCCGCATTGCCTTCCAGGTGGCCGCGAAGGTGGATTCGCGCACGATTCTGGACGCCATGGGGGCGGACAAGTTGCTTGGCAAGGGCGACATGCTGTACCTGCCGCCCGGCACCGCCAAGCTGATCCGCGCGCAAGGCGCCCTGATCACCGACCAGGAGATTCAGAGCATCGTCGATTTCATCGCGCGGCAGGCCAAGCCCAGCTACGAGATGGACATCCATCAGCAGCTTTCCAAAACGCCGTCGTCCTTCGAGGAGTCGGAAGGGGGCGAGGAGGACGAAGACCTGATCCAGCAGTGCATCGAGGTCATTCGCAGCGAGCAGAAGGCCAGCGTCTCGCTCATGCAACGCCGGCTGCGGTTGGGCTACACGCGGGCGGCGCGCATCATGGACCAACTCGAAGAGCGCGGCATTGTCGGCCCCAGCAAGGGCGCCGAACCGCGGGACATCCTGATCGATCTGGACGCGGGTTCCGAACCAAGGGATTAGTCGGGATGGTCTTGGGGAGAGTCGTGGACGCCGAGTACGGGTTCGCCCGCGTCCATCATCGGGCTTGAAAACCCTGTCCCGAAGCGCAACCTCCCCCTCCGTGATGCGAATGAACCTTTGGTTGATCGCAGGACTGCTGCTGGGTGGGACGGTTTCAACGAGCGCCCGGGAAGTCGAATTTGCGGGCTATACCTGGACAGTGCGCGCCGGCCAAGGCGGCCCCGGACCGAATGCTTGGGAGGACCGGAACGTGTGGCTCGACGCGGCCACCAACCTGCACCTGAAGATCTCGCAGCGGGAGGGAAAGTGGTCATGCGCGGAGGTGACCATGCGGAAACGGTTGGGGCCGGGCGGCTACCAGTTCCGACTCTCCGGAGGGATCGACCGCTTGGATGACAACGTCGTGTTGGGGCTGTTTAACTACCCTACAGGCGATGTGGGGGGAGATGCCACCCACGAGATCGATATCGAGTTTGCCCGCTGGGGCGACGCCAAGAACCCCATCGGGAATTACACCGTCTGGCCGGTCGATCCCGGTTTGCGACAGACCACCAAGCCCTTTGGGTTCCGGTTGAACGGAGAGCAAACGACGCACCGGTTTGTGTGGGTCGGCGGCCAGATCGAATTCCGCTCCTGGCAGGGATGGCAGGAGAGCGGGGAGGAACTGGGCCACTGGGTCTATCGTCCGCAAGACCCGGCCCGGCGCATCTCCACCGCTTCGATGCCGGTGCACCTGAATCTGTGGCTCTTCAAGGGCCTTCCGCCGAAGGACGGAAAGGAAGTGGAAATCGTGGTGCAGGGCTTTACCCATACTACCCGGTGAGCGGTTCCTGGGTGGTTGGCCGTGCCTCAAGCTGGGAGCCTGCACAAGCTGGCCTTTTATGTGGGCTTGCGTTTGCGCCAGAATAGCTTTCACTACTTCCCGCTGTGATGGAAACAACGATTGAGGCGGTTCCCCCCTCCCAAATGAGTTCTCCGGAGCTGGCACGGCGTCGGCAGCGCGGGCTTTGGTTTCTGGGGTGCGCTGCCGCTGGCGTGGGCATGGCGTTGAGCCTGCAACTCGGCCTCAACTCCAACTTCGTGGCCGATGAGATGCGGCTAAGCGGGCTGCAGCAAGGGATCCTGGAGACGTTCCGGGAAACTTGCGGCATCACCGCGCTGGGCTTGTTTGCCCTTTTGGTCACGTGGGCGGAGCCGCGCATCGCCGTCTTGGCCCTGGGCCTGATGGGCGTAGGGTTGGGGGCCTATTGCTTCGTGCCGGACTTCACCTGGTTGATCATCGCCAGTCTGGTGTGGAGCCAGGGCTTCCATGTCTGGGCGCCCTTGCCGGGTTCGATGACGCTGGCGCTGGCGGAGCCGGGGCAGGCGGGTCATCGCCTGGGCCAGGTGCAGTCCGCGGGATCGATGGGTTCGGCCGCGGGCCTGGCCATCGCCCTGGGCTTGGTCTGGCTGGGAGTCCAAGCCATTCGTCCCTTGTACCTGCTCGCGGGTGCGGCGGCCTTGCTGGGTGGTTGCGCCTGCCTGGGCATTCCCTGCGACCAGAAGATCGACCGGCCGCGGCTCCTGTTCCGCAAACGGTATGGGCTCTATTACCTGCTGACCTTCCTTGAGGGTTGGCGCAAACAGGTCTGCATCGCTTTTGCAGGTTACCTGCTGGTGAAGCAATACCACACCCCGCTGCGCAGCATGCTGACCCTCTGGCTGGTGACACAAGTGCTCGGCTGGTGGGTGGCTCCCCGCATTGGACGGTGGATTGACCGGGTGGGGGAGCGGCGCGCCTTGACCGTCTACTATGCGAGCATGGCGGTGTTGTTCAGCGGTTACGGCTTCATCGAGAGCCGGGCGCTGCTCTACGCGCTGTTTGTGCTGGATACGGTCCTCTTTGCCTTCACGATGGCCCAGACGACCTACATTAACCGGATTGCTCCCCCCAGCGAACACACCGCCACCCTCAGCATGGGCGTGGCCATGAATCATGTTGCCGCCGTCCTCATGCCACTCATCGGCGGGTTGCTTTGGAACTACGCCGGTTACCGTTGGGCCTTTCTGACCGGTGTCGGCGCGGCGGTGCTCAGCGTCGGCGTTGCCCTGCGTTTGCCGCCTCATCGTGCGGATGCCCCTGCGGCCAGCCCTGACTGAGAACCGGTCGAGCCAGGGAGAGTGGATGTGAAGGAGGGTTTGGCGATATCCGCCATGGCCGTCGGCACTTGCGGGCGGATTCTGCCGCCGCGCCAGTTGGCCCATAGTCTCACCATCCAAAAGATACCGGAGATCGGTCTGGACGATGGAGAGTGCCTCACGTCGTTGAGGTAAGGCCGCATTGCGTGTCCAGTCGCTTTTGTCTTGCGCAGCTCCAGCGTTCATGCAATAAGGCTGCAGTATCACCGGAATAGAACAGCATGAACACACGGAGACCTAATATCGGCACACACTTGCTGCGTGCCGCCGTCGCACGTTGGAAACTCGCGGTGGTGGCGGCATTCCTGTGCTGGCCGGCCGCAGGCGTGACCGCAGGGCAGGCAGTGACCAACGACTTCCTCCACACGACCGTCAACGGAACAGTCACCATCACCAAATACAACGGCCCCGGAGGAGACGTGACGATCCCCGCCGAGATCGAGGGGTTGCCGGTCACCGGCATTGGACCGTTGGCTTTTCTCCAGTGTCAAAATGTGACGACCGTCACCATCCCGGATCACGTCACAACGATCAGCGATCTGGCATTTCAAGGCTGTTCCGGCCTGACCAAGGCGAGCATTCCCAGCAGCGTGATCGCCATCGGCGAGTCCGCGTTCCAAGATTGCATCAAGCTGGCTGACGTTACGATCCCAAACAACCTTTCTGAGATTGCGCTTGGCGCGTTTTCCGGCTGCCGAAGTCTGACGACGGTCACGATCCCGGATAGGGTGAGCAGCATCGGGGGGTATGCGTTCCAGGACTGTAGCGGCCTGATCGGCATTGCCATTCCTGATTCGGTGACCAGCATCGGGGTTCTCGCCTTCAAAGGTTGCGCTTCACTTACCAACCTGAACATGCCGGCCGGCGGTACGTTCGTGGGCGTTGGCGCATTCTCTGATTGCGTTCGTTTGACCAGCATTGAACTGCCCGTCGGCCTCACCAACATTGAAGGGGCGACGTTCCGTGGCTGTAGCAGCTTGGGCAAGATAACGATTCCTGACGGGCTGGTCAGTCTGGGAGAGTCGGTCTTTGAAGCATGCGCCCAACTGACCGAGGTCAGGATTCCCGAGACCGTGACTCACATTGGGGCCAACGCCTTCAGGGGCTGTCGCAGCCTGTCCAGTGTTGTCATTCCGAGCGCGATCACCAACATCGCATGGGGAACTTTCTCTGGTTGTGTCGGACTGACCAACATCTCAATCCCCGATGGAATCCAGAGCTTCGATGCGGCGGCGTTTCAGGACTGTCGCAATCTGGCGCACATTGCGATTCCAGATGGCCTCAGTACTCTGGGAACTTCAGCCTTCCTGAATTGCGCCAGCCTGGGCAGCCTACGGCTTCCCAACACGATCACGGACCTTCCAAACCTCGTCTTCGCGGGCTGCTGGGTGCTCACCAACATCACTATCCCTGATGCTCTTATTAGCATAGGAAACTCAGCCTTCGAGGGCTGTGCCCGGTTGAGCAGCCTGTCGATCCCCAACACTACCAAGACGATTGGGGCGACCGCCTTCGGGTACTGCACCAGCCTGACCAATATTATCATTGGGAACAGCGTTACCGGCATCGGTGCCAACGCATTTGCTGGTTGCACCAAACTGTCCTCGATCTACATCCCAGCAAGCGTCACAGGCCTTAACCAGAGCTTCAACGGCTGCGATGGCTTGCAGTCCATTACAGTCAGCCCGCAGAATCCAGTCTTCAACAGCGTGAACGGAGTCCTGGCCGACAAGGCGGGGACCACCCTCCTCAAGTGCCCCTTGGGACGGGTTGGCAACTACGCTGTGCCCGACACCGTTACCAACATCGCGGAGCGGGCCTTTCAAGGTTGCGTCAACCTTGGTGGTGTCACGGTTGGCAACGGTGTCGAAGTCATAAGTTGGAACTCGTTCTATGGCTGTGTAAGCCTCACGAATGTGACGCTCGGCACGAATGTCACCTTGATTGGATCCTCAGCCTTCAGGGGATGCCAGAGTCTGGCCATGGTCGCGCTTCCTGACGGCCTTGGCATGATCGACGTCTCCGCATTCTGCAACTGCACCAGTCTGAGCAAGATCAGGATACCCGATTCGGTCACCAACATCGCACGGGCCGCCTTCGAGGGATGTTTCAACCTCGCCGACATTACGCTCCCGCAAAGCCTCGTCAACGTGAGCGATTCGCTGTTCATAAACTGCCCTCAACTCACACAAATCGACCTTCCTGATGGCGTTGCAGCCATCGGGCGTCAAGCTTTCGAAGGATGTACTGGCCTGACCGCTATCCAGGTTCCAGAGAGCCTCAGCACCATCGGACCGCAAGCGTTCTTTGGTTGTATCAGCTTGACCAACTTGGTCCTCGGCAGCGGAGTGAGCGCCATCGGCGACTACGCCTTCGCGGGCTGCGCGTTATTGAACGACCTGGTCATCCCCAGCAAGGTCCTCACCATCGGGATTCACGCCTTCGCGTCGTGCAGTTCCTTGACTACCGTTCAATTTCCGGATGGCCTGCAGAGCATCCTTGGCGGGGCGTTCGCCGACTGTGCCGGTCTCGCTCGCGTCGCACTCCCAACCAGCCTTACCAATCTGGGCACTAATGCCTTCTCAGGGTGCATCGGCCTTACCGAGGTCAGACTGCCGGACAATCTTGTCCGAATCAGGGACTATACCTTTCAAGATTGCGTGAATTTGGTCTCCATCTCGCTGCCGCCAGGCTTGGCCAACCTGGGCACCCGGGCTTTCAGGGGTTGCGTCAGCCTGACCAAGATCACGATCCCCAACAGCGTGACGAGCATCGGTTACGGCGCGTTTGAGGACTGCAGGAACCTCGCTGAGGTCAAGCTCCCCGAAGGCATCGCCAGTCTCTCTGAAAACGCATTCAAGGGATGTGTCAACCTGGCCGGCCTCACCCTGCCGATCACCGTTGCCACCATCGGAAACCAGACTTTCCAGAACTGTGCTCGGCTCACCAACATCGTCCTTCCCGACAGCGTTACGAGCATCGGCTTCCGAGCCTTCGAGAACTGCAGCAACCTGAGGACCGTCGCGATTCCAGCCGGAACGACCAACTTGGGCAGCGGTGTACTCTGGCGCTGCACGAACCTGATTGCCATCGACGTCCATGAAGCCAATCCCAGCTATTACAGTGTTGATGGGGTGCTGTTTGATCGCAGTCAGGAGACCCTCCGTCAATACCCTTGCGGGAGAACCGGCGAGTATCAGATCCCTGACGGGGTCACTGGCATCGGGAGTGGCGCTTTCGCGGGATGCGCGGGCTTGACAAGCCTTGCGGCGCCCGAAAGCCTCACCGCCGTCGGAAGCTCGTGCTTCCAAGATTGCACCAGTCTTGCCCGTATTACATTGCCCGGCCCCGTCGCGGTCATTGCAGGTTGGACCTTCGCGGGGTGTATTTCACTGACCAACGCCCCCCTGCCCAACAGCGTGACCAACATAGCGGAATCCGCCTTCACGAGTTGCGCCAGCTTGGTTAGCCTCAAGCTCCCTGATCAGCTGATGAGCATTGGTAAACGTGCATTCTCCGACTGTCGGAGTCTTACGATCCTCAGCATCCCTGATAGCACTATCAGCATCGGAGAAGACGCCTTCAAGGGCTGCGACAGCCTCGCCGTCGTCTCTATCGGCAAGGGAGTCAACAGCATCCAGGGCAGTCCATTCGCGGGCTGCACCAGCCTGGGCCAGATCACCGTCGACGACGACAATCCGACCTTCAGCAGTGCGGAGGGCGCCCTGCTCGACAAGAACCGGCACACGCTGATTCGCTACCCGGCTGGCAAGGACGGGGCGTTCATCCTACCCAACACCGTCACGAACATCAGAAGCTACGCGTTCAGCGCCTGCACGGGCCTCACCAGTGTGACTGTCCCCGCCAGCACTGTCCGCATCAGAAGCTACGCGTTCCAAGATTGCGCCAACCTGAATGCGATTTACTTCCTGGGGGACGCTCCGGTTTTCGACGCGCTCTCCTTGACCTACGCCGGGAGCGCCGTGGTCTACTACCTGCCCGGCACCGTTGGCTGGGAGGCTGCCGTCGACGGCCTGCCAGCGGTACTCTGGAATCCGGAGCCCCAAACCGGCGATGCCGAGTTTGGAGTCAGGGACGGCCAGTTCGGGTTCAGTATCACCGGTACCACCAACCTCGTTCTGGTAGTGGAGGCCACGACGGATTTGGCAAATCCCGTCTGGGTGCCAGTGGGCACGAACACGCTGACGGGGGGCACGACGTACTTCGGCGATCCGGAGTGGACGAACCAACCCATGCGCTTTTACCGCCTGCGTTCGCCGTAGGGCGTCCGGGGGGGCGTGCATGGACAGCGGGACCGGCGCAGCCTTGGAAGTCGAGAGATTCGCCACTCTTTCTATTACAATCCCTTGGCGGGCTCTACGCCAGCGGAGCGAAGACCCGGCGGGCGTACTCCACGCTCCGTCGGTGGGCCTCGACGCTGTCCATGGTCTTCGGGGTGCCCTGCTCGACGGCGATTTCCATCACCAGGTGAGGCTTGGCTTTGGCCGCGACGAGCGCCGCCACGAGGGCTTCGTAATCGATGTCGCCCGGGCCGAGGGTCTCGGACCAGATGCCCTTCTCGGATTGCCGCAGATGGAGCTCCCAGACCCGCGAACCGTAGAGCTTGACGACGTCGAACAGCGCCACGCTCGAATTGCCCGAGCCCCGGTAGACCCAATGGGAATCGAGGCAAAGCCCGACGTACTGCGGGTCGGTGCCGACCATCATGTGGTGGAACTCGCGGGCGGCGTTGCGAAGTTCGATATCGTGATTGTGAAACGCCAGCTTCAGGCCCAGCCCGGCGAGGGCCTTGCCCAGGCGGTTCATGGCGGCGGCCTGCGTGCGCAATTGGGCGTCGTCCTTCGCCTCCGGCCCGCCCCACTTGATGGGGTTCGGGTTGGTGACGATGAGGCGTGTCCCGACCGCTTTGGCGGCCTTGGCAACTTCCAGAATGCTCTGGATGCTCTGCTCGGCTTCGGGCTCGGTATGGAGCGTGCTGCCCATGTAAATCGAGCGCATCTCCAAGCCGTGCTTCTTCAGCCATGGAGCATGCGCCGCGATATCCGCCGGGTTCCCGATGCCCGGCTCATAGCCGTTCAGCCCGCTTTGCGCCACGGCTTTGAGACCGTCGTCCAGCGACGCACCGAAATTCCTGCCATCGCGTTGGAAGAAGACGCCCCAAGAGTACGAGTTGGAGGACAGATGGAGCTTGGAATCGACCGCGCCATGCGCAGGCGCGGCCAAGCCGGCCGAGACCGCTACGGAGGCCAGGGCGGTCTGCTTGAGGAAGGCGCGACGGTCGCAACAGGTCGTGTGCATGCCCAACGGAACCACCTTTCGACGGTGGCGTCAATCCGGGCTCCCGGGGCCGGAAATCGTCCGGCACACGCCCAACCACCGCCGGCTGCCGGCGAGGCTGCCGGTGACCTTCAGCCGCAGTGGCTTCCCGGGAACGGCCTTGGACGACGGAAGCGACAATCTCAGCCGCCCCATCTCCGCGCACGAGGGGTCACGCTCGTACTTCAAACTCGCGGCCTTGTCCTCGCTGAACCATTCCGCGCTTTGTTCGCTGATGGCCGGAATGTCGATCACTTTCTCATCGCCGACATAGAGCGCAAAGGCGCCTGGCGGTTCGGCGAAGTAGCCCATGCCACCCAGCCACTCGATCACGTAAATGGGCCGTTGCCGGACGTCGGCGGGCGCGGGTTGGGTTTCCCAGACCAACTCGTTCTTGCCGTCCATCGCCCGGGCCACGTCAATCTGCTCGCACCCCGCCGGGAGGTCGTCGCGCCCAACGTCACCCGCTTTGAGCGTCTTCCGCCAGCCGTTCAGAGGCTTTACGGTGATCGCGGCGGAATCCAGTTCGCCCCGGGGGCGGAAGGCGTCAGACTGAGCGTAACGGATCAGGCCGTCGAGCAGGCAGGTGCCTTCCGGGTGGCCCGCCAGCAGATCGAGGCCGAAGGTCATGAGCGCATATCCTTTGCCGACCCGCGCCTCGGCGGCGTAGAGGAAGTAGGCATCCAAGCCCTCGCCGACCACAAACATGTCATCAGTCCGCAACCCGGTGAGCGTTGGCAGCTTGCGGCCTTTCTTCAGGATCCGGAAGGCCAGGGGGGAGAGATATCCGTCATGTGGAAACTCACCGAGTGCAGGATGTTGGGCAAAGGCGGTGCCCACCTGTTCTCCCATGGACCACCAGCCCAGGCTGACGTTGGGTTTGCCCCCGGTTTGGTTGATGAGAAGCACGCGCTTGCCTGCCGCGAGCGCCGGGCCAACGTCCGTCGAACCGAGGAAGGAAATCAGGAGCGGCGCTTTCTCCCCCTGGGGCGTGCCCGCGGTGGCCAAACCGGAGTAGAGGGGCGAAAGCGTTGGCAGCAGAGCTGGCGACACCGCAATGCCCGCTCCCGGTTGGGACGAGCGTTTCGGGAACAGCCAGAAATCCCACTGATTGCGGGCGGCGCCGTCAACCAGGGCGGCTTTGAGCACCGCGTGAACCGGCTTCGTCAATTCCGGCACCGTGCACTCCACCTGCGCCAGGGATCGGACCATGCCCAAATCCACGTCGCCGCCTTCGCATGTCCCTTCCTTCAGCACACTCTCGCCAGCTTGCAGGCTCCAACGCAGCCTGGCGCCTTTCAAGGGGCGCTCGCCGAAGTGCGAAATCGAGAAGTCCGCCCGCAGCCGCTCTCCGGAGACGGCGATGTGGCTTTCCGGCCCGGCCTTGAGCAGCAGGACGGTGGCCGCGTTGAAGGGATGGAATTCCTGGGGCGTAAAGCCCTTGGATTTCGGTTCCCAGAAGGCGTTCAGAAAACCCTGGGCGCTGTAGGTCGGTCCCTGTTTGACGATGACATCGACAATCGTCCAGAAGTCGTAGCCATCGCAGGCCGGGTCCATGCGGGCGGCCTCGATGCCCTGTTTCTGATAGTGGCGCTGGAGGGCGTGGGCGGCGTCCTGGCAGGCGTCGGCCCAGCGGCGGTCCAACCCGGCGGTGGCCAGCCATTGGTCGCGTGTTTCCAGCGGGACGGGAGGTTCCATGACACCTGAGAACCGGGGCGCGAGGCGCGGGTCTTGTTTGACGGAGAGGTTCAGGTACTCGTGGGCGATGAAGGGGGCGTCGCAGGCGAAGCTGCCGGGCGCCCAGACGTTGATCGGGCCATTTCGGAAGTCTGAGTTCTCCGGGGTGTTGAGGGCGCCATCCTGATGCAGGACCAACCGGTCGGGATCGCGCTGCTTGATCAGCTTGTAGATTTCGATCCCGAGGGGGCGTCCCAGGAGGCCCTCGTTCCCCATGCAGTAAGTGGCCAGCGACACGTGACGCCGGTAATGGGTGATCAACTCGTTCAGGTCGCGAATCGGGTCGAACGCGAATGCCTCGGTGGGGTAGTCGCCGTAGTAGGGAAGCTCGGGCTGAACCAGCACTCCGGCTTCATCGGCTGCCTCAAAGTACTCCGGCAACTCGCAATGGGTATGCAGGCGTACATAAACGAAACCCGCCTGGCGAGCCGCCTTGAAGTGCTTGAGGTGCTCCTCCCGGGAGGCGGGCGAAACCAGCGTGAGGGGATAGACGAAATCGTCGCCATAGCCGCGCACGAAGAACGGTTGGTTGTTGAAATAGAACCGGTCGCCGCGCACCTCGAACTTGCGAACGCCGAAGCGCTCCACCCAGCCGTGAACGGGTTGGTCGCCGTCGCAGAGGGTCAACTCCGCTAGGTAGAGCGCCGGCGATTCCGGCGTCCAGGCGCGGAATGGTTTCAGCGGGACGCGGCAGACGATCTCAGTGGTTCGGCCTCCGCCCTCGAAAGCCACCGGTTGGCTGCCCGTGCCTGCCGCCTCGCCGTCGGTGGTCTTCACCGATACCCGCAGCACCGGTTGCTTCAACTGGCTGGCAGTACCGGCCCAGGCCACGGTCGCGTGAACCTCCGCCGCCTGCCGGTCGAAATCGCCCCGCACCCAGGCGTAGTCGATCCGGGACTCGGGCGTGGCCTCCAACTCCACGTCGCGGTAGAGCCCGCCGAAGCGATGGGTGCTGCTGAACAGCCCCTTCCGACTGGGCGGGACGTTGTTGACCTCGGCGACAATGACCGCTGGCTTGCCGGGTTCCACGAGGTCGGTCACATCGTACTTATAGGTGCCGCAGTAGTTGTCGATCCAGGCGACGGGCGTATGGTTCACCCAGAACCAGCCCTGCGAACGCACCCCGCCGACCTTGAGCCAGACCCGCTGTCCCCGCCAAGCCTCCGGGATGGTGACGGTCTTGCGGTACCAAGCATCGCCCATGTAGACGTGGCGAAGTGGCTTGGCGCAGTGGTCCCACTTGCAGTCCCAGGAGTCGCTCATACCCGGGTCGCCCACGCCCTGTTCCTCCCAGCAACCGGGAACTTGGATCTGACGCGCC
The DNA here is from genome assembly GCA_964472515.1 of uncultured Verrucomicrobiota bacterium. Classification (GTDB taxonomy): domain Bacteria; phylum Verrucomicrobiota; class Verrucomicrobiia; order Limisphaerales; family J093; genus CAYYMW01. The sequence goes on from CAYYMW010000074.1 coordinate 19,168, forward strand.
CCGGGCCAGGGCTTGGCATAGAAGGCGTTCCAATCAGGATGACGCAAAGGCGCGGTATTGCGGGTGACGAACTCCCATTCGCCGCGAAGAGACAGGACGGTCTGAAGGGAAGACCTGACGACGGGATTCACCAGGGCTGGCCATGGTTGGCGGCCGCCCCACGCATCGACGCCCGTGAGCCCGTTGGTGCCGTCAGCGGCCGGAGCAGCGTGGCCAGCCAGGATGATCGCCATCAGGAGCGCCCCGGCGGCCCGGCGGAAGGAGCCGGCGCACTTGCCGAGGGTGTGTTGACTCACGGGTGCTTGTACCATGATGGCAGAGCGCGGGAGTCCGTCGAAGCTGGCGTACATTTGGGCAGCGTGCAAGAGGAGATCGGCAGCGTCAAGAGTCGCGTTGTGCATTGTCCGAACTCCGTGAGAATGTCCCCTCCGCAACGCGCCGAAAATGTCCCCACGGGCTGCCCCCCGTCCGGCTCATCCCAGGCTCAGTTCCAGGTTGGGTCTTCCGGCGATTCCGCCAGGAGGCGGTACTGCCAGCCCATCTGCCGCAGAATCTCCTGCCACAGTCCCTCCGGGTGTGGATGGAAGACCAGTTCCAAAGAGGCCGGAACGCTCAGCCAGGCTTGCCGGCTCATCTCGCCTTCCAATTGGCCGGGGCTCCATCCCGCGTAACCCGCAAACACCTTGATGCGGCGGCCCGGGGCGAAGGAGCTTCCCAGTTCGGTCAGATCGTCCAGGGAGTGCCCGAGGCTCAGTTGGGGCATCACGTTCGCGTCCAGCAGCGCGTCGTCCGAGTGCAGGTAACTCAACGCGCCGGGCTGCACCGGCCCGCCCAGAAACAGGCCGTGGTCGCGCAGGGCTTCCGGCAGATCGGCCACCACCATCTCGCCGATGCGGTTGCCGGTGGGGCGGTTGATGACCAAGCCGAAAGCGCCCTCGGCGTCGTGCTGGCAGATCAGGACGACCGTCCGATGAAAGAAGGACCCTCGGAGGTTCCCTCCATCCAGGAGCAACTGCCCCTGCAAGTACTTCGATCCCTTCGCCATACCGATTTCGCTGGCCGGGTCGGTGCGATCCACGCGTACCGCCTCGCCGCCCAAGCCCGATTTCCGTTCTGAATCTCGCCCATTCCACCCGGCTTGGCAACTTGGAACGGGGCGGCCCGGCTTGCTGTCGGGGTGCCGTTCAGCGCCGGCCCAGGACGGTCTTGAGTTCGGCAAAGCGGTGATTCGCCTCGCCGCGGTCCGCTTCGCGGTAAGCCTCCGGCAAGTACCGGCGGTCCGAGCAGGCTAGGACCGCGGCCAGTTCCTGCAACTCCAGCAACTCTGGATCGAGGGGGTCGATGAAAGACTCCACCGCGGCCACCAGATCCTCCAGTTGAATCTGGTCATCGCGCTTGGCGAGCACCGCCTGCTCCTTCGCGCGGATGAGCATCGCCTCCACATCGCTGCCCGTCAGCGGCTTGGCGCCGAGCTTCTCCCGGATGAATTTCTGAAGCTCCGGCGACAGAGGGATGTTCTTGGCTTTGGCGATGGTGGAGAAGAGATCCAACACATCGTCGGGCCCTTGCGCCGGGAAGAGCGGGATGCACAGGCCAAACCGCCCCTGCCGCTTGAGGTCAATGGCCAGCAGATCCGGACGTGAGGTCATCGCGATCCACAGTTCGCGGCCGCGCAGGCTGGCGTCGCCAATGTGCGCGGCAAAGCCCGCGAACACGCGTCCCGATACGCCCGAGTCGCCGTCCGCCGCCCGGGTGCCGAAGACCGCGTCCGCCTCGTCCACCACGACGATCACCGGCCCCAACGCACGGATCGTCATCAGGATGCGCATCTGCTGCATTTCGGTGTCGCCGACCCACTTGCTGCGGAATTCGCCGATCTCCATGACCGGCAGGCCGCATTCGCTGGCGAAACAATCCACCAGGAACGACTTGCCCACCCCCACGCGGCCCGGCAGCAAGATGCCCTTTTCGAGCACGTCGCGCTTGCCGTTCTTGATGAGCCAGGCCAGCTCGCGCAACCGTGCCTTGGCCATCCGGTGGGTAGCCACCTGGTCCAGCGTGACGCCGGGGCGCGGGTTCTTGAACCGCACCAATCCCTGGCAGTACTCTTCGATCAAACGCTTCTTGCCGCCGGCCACGTGCTCGAAGGTCACCCGGGTATCGTTGCGGACGGCTTCGGCCAGCAGGTGCTGGAGGCGCATCAGGCTCAATCCGGCGCACTGCGCGGCCAGATCCTCCTGGGTGAGGTCGGTCCACTGCGCCAAGGGCTTGCCGCTGCCGAGCGTTTCGCTCCAAATCGTCTTGAGGAAGCGGGCGCGGTCCTCCAAGTCCGGCAGGTCGATCTTGACCTGGGCAATATGCGGGCTCTGCAACAGGTCCGCATGCAACTCCGCCGCCGCCTCGGACACCAGAATCACCCCGACGTCGAGGTGGCGGATTTCGGGTGACGAGGCCCACTTGAGAAGCGTCACCAGGGCCTTGCGTTCGTCAAAGCTGGCGCTGGCCTCTTCTTGCGCGGGCACGATTTTCTCGGGGAAATCGATCACCAGCGTCACCCCCCTTGTGGGGGTCTTCTGATCTCCCAGATGCAGCAGAAAGCGCCGGAGCACGGGGGCCAGCCGGATG
>CAYYMW010000075.1:0-21541 GCA_964472515.1 uncultured Verrucomicrobiota bacterium
TTTGGTATGCTGAAGTGAGCCATATGGCCGGATGCCAAGACCTTGACGGTCCTTGGAGAAGCGCAAACGGGCCGGTTCTGGGAAGAACCGGCCCGCGTGGGATTAGGGAAAGGAAGGGAGGCAGTTAGCCTTGGAGGGCTTCGTAGACCTTGCCGACCATCTTCTCGTTCGGCTTGAGGGTCTTGGCGCCCTGGGACCACTTGGCGGGGCAGGCCTCATCCGGGTGCTTGGCGAGGTAGGCGTTGGCTTCCATCTTGCGGAGCAGTTCGTCGGCGTTGCGGCCCACGTTGTAGAAGTTGACCTCCGCGCTGACGAGCACGCCGGCCGGGTTGATGATGAACGTGCCGCGCAGGTCGAGGCCGGTCTTTTCGTCATAGACGCCCAGGACGCGGCTGAGGCAGCCGGTGGGGTCGGCGGCCATCGGGTACTGGACATTGGCCAGGAGTTTCTCGGAATCGCGCCAGGCCAGGTGGCTGAACTTGGTGTCGGTGGAGACGCTGAGCACCTCGGCGCCGAGCTTCTTGAGGGCCTCGTACTTGTCGCCCAGGTCCTTCAGTTCGGTCGGGCAGACGAAGGTGAAGTCGGCCGGGTAGAAGACCAGGATGGTCCATTTGCCGGCCTTCTTGAGGGCCTCGAGGGAAATCTTGCCAAATTGGCGTTCGGCAGGATTATAGGTTTCCAGTTCGAAGTTGGGCACTTCCTGGCCGACACCGACGGTGACACAGCAGCAGTCTTGATCGTGATCTCCGCACATAAACAGTTGTGATGCAGATGTTCTTGGTAATAACGCGCGCAAACCGGTCCTTGCGGGACGAGGTGATAACACCCCGCCGCTTCGCCTCCGAGGCGGAGCGACCGGAACCACAAGAAAGCCCGTCTCGCCTGAATTGTCAAACGGCGGGTCGGCAAACCCGCGCATGAGCATGCCCACCGAGCAACTGCGGATCGTGTTGGTGGGGCACGTGGACCACGGCAAGTCCACGCTGGTAGGCCGCCTGCTGCACGATACCGGCCGGCTGCCGGAGGGGAAGTTGGCCGAGTTGGAGCGCGCGGCCCGCCGCCGGGGGATGCCCTTCGAGTGGGCCAACCTCATGGATGCCCTCCAGGCGGAGCGGGATCAGAACATCACCATCGACACCGCCCAGATCTGGTTCCGCACGGAGCGCCGCCGGTACGTGATCATCGACGCCCCCGGGCACAAGGAGTTCCTGAAGAACATGGTGACCGGGGCGGCGCAGGCGGACGCCGCTTTGCTGGTGATCGACGCGCAGGAAGGCATCCAGGAGAACTCACGCCGGCACGGGTACCTGCTGGGCTTGCTGGGCATTCGCCAATTGGCGGTGCTGGTGAACAAGATGGACCTCGTGGCGTTCGACGAGGAGCGGTTCCGCCAAATCGAGGCGGACTATCGGGAATGGCTGGCGAGCATCGGGGTGGACGCCAGGCTCTTCATTCCGCTGGCGGCGCGGAGCGGGGAAAACGTGGCGGCGGCGAGCGCACAAATGCCGTGGTGGACCGGGCCGACGGTGCTCGGCGCGCTGGAGGCGTTTGACCTGCCCGCCGCGCCCGAGGGCCAGCCGCTCCGGTTTCCCGTGCAGGATGTCTACCGGTTCGACGACCGCCGCATCCTCGTCGGGCGGGTCGAGGCTGGGAGGCTGCGCGTGGGCGACCGGTTGATGTTCTCGCCGACGGGCAAGGGGAGTGTGGTGAAATCGATCGAACGCTGGAAGGCGCCGGCCCGGCCCGAGGCGGAAACCGGGGAGTCGATCGGCGTGACGCTGGAGGAGCAGTTGTTCGTGGATCGCGGGGCGGTGGGGGTCCACCCGGAGGCGCGGCCGTACGAGTTGACCCGGTTCAAGGCGCGGGTGTTTTGGCTGGGCCGGGAGCCGCTGCGCCTGCATCGCACCTACCGGTTGAAGCTGGTGACGCAGGAGAGCGAGTGCGAGGTGGAGAAGATCGAGAAGATCCTCGATGCGGCGAGCCTGGCGCCGATCATCCGTCCCTCGGGCGAGACGTTTGTCGGCCGGCACGAGGCGGCGGAGCTGACGCTGAGAACCCGCCGGGTGCTGGCGTTCGACCCGCATTCGAGCGTGCCCGTCATGGGGCGGTTTGTGTTGCTGGACGGCACGGACGTGGCGGGCGGAGGGATTGTGGCGGACGCGGCCTATCTGCGCCCGACCACTTCAGGGGGCCTGAAGAGCGAGAACGTCTATTGGAGCCAGGGGAAGATCACGCCGGAGGCGCGGGCGTTGCGGAACGGGCACGCCGGCCGGGTGCTCTGGCTGACAGGGCTGCCGGCTTCCGGGAAGTCGACCCTGGCCACCGAGTTGGAGCGGGAGTTGTTTCATTTGGGCCGGCACGTGTACGTCCTCGATGGCGACAACGTGCGGCACGGGCTGTGCGCGGATCTTGGCTTTTCGGCGGCGGATCGGAGCGAGAACATCCGCCGGGTGGGGCAGGTGGCGCGGTTGTTTGCGGATGCGGGGTTCATCTGTGTGACCGCTTTCATTTCCCCGCTGCGGTCGGATCGTGCCTTGGTGCGGGCGATGCTCCCGCCGGGAGCGTTTGTGGAAGTGTACGTGAACGCCCCGTTGGAGGTGTGCGAGGACCGCGATCCGAAGGGACTGTACGCGAAGGCGCGGGCGGGTCAGGTCAAGGAATTCACCGGCATCTCGGCGCCCTACGAACCGCCGGCAGCTCCGGAGCTCGAGTTGCGCACGGGGGAGTGCACGGTGGGGGAGTGCGTGGCGCAGGTGCTGGAATACCTCCGGGCGCAGGAGACGACGGCTGCCAGTTGAGGCAGGCGGGAGAGTCAGTTGACCGGCGGGGTGAGCGCCTCCTCTTCCTCGGGCTCTTCCTCCGCCAGGCTGGCGGCGGCTTGGGCCAGGCTCCAGCGGGCGGCCAGGGCGAGCACGAGGCTGACGGCGACCGTCAGGCCCAGCGCGCCCCACGCGCCGCCCCGCACGTGCCCGCAGACGAACAGCAGATTGAGGCAGAGATAGAGTCTGAGCGCGTGGGTCGGCGTGGTGGATGGCGAGGGGCGCTTGACGATCAGCCACGGGGTGGCGCAGAGGAGACTGACCAACCCCAGGACGGCGTAGCCTGCGAACGAGAGCCACGGCAGGCCGTACCAACCGCTCGCCTCACGGCCGGGCGGCGTCCATTGCCAGTAACCGCGGGCCTTGATGGCGAAGGGTTCGAGGGCCGCCACCTGGCACAGCACCAGTAGGACGCTGACGGCCAGCAGGAGCCAGCCGTAGAAACCGGCGCGACGCCAGGGACGCAACGCCAGCTTGGCCGCGCCCCGGCTGCCCAGAACGATGGCCACCCAGAGGAACGGGACTGGCCAGCCGAGCAGGCCAAAGATGCGCGGACCAAAGACCTCGCTCTGCTGATAGCGGCCCAGCGGGAGGCCCAAGCGGGCGCTCAACAGCCAGGTCAGGGCGCCGATACCCGCCACCACAAAGCCGACGGCAACGAGGTTCTGTGAAGGCAAACGGCTGCCCAAACCCAACACAGCCGCGAGCCCCGCGAAGACGTACAGCAGACCCTCCAAGTCCCCCCAAGGAGCGGGAGGGTGGACGTCTGCCAGGGTCAGTCCGGCGACGACCAGGGTGGAGCAGAGGAAGAGCAGGAAGACCGGGGTTTGCAGGGCTTGAGCCTGGGCCGATTGACGGGAGCCACGGCGCCGCAGCATGTGGCGCATGGCTTCCATCGGAATTCGCCGTGTGGCGTCGCTGGGCACGGGGCGATCATAACCAGCTTGGGCGAAAGGGAAAGGACAAAGTGGCGGAGGGCGACGCAGGCGGCGGTTGGCTGGGGGTGGCAAGTAACCAGCCGACAACGGCTTCCGCCTTGCCATTGCCGGTTGCGTGTGAAAGGGTGATGCCATGCAACCTAGGTCGTCACGTCTCCGAATGTCGCGCCGGGCCTGCTGCCGCTTGCTGGCTACGGCGGCGGGTGGCCTGCCTTTTCTCGGTCTGCCTCAGGCGCTTGGCGCCGAGCCACTTGAAGAGGTTGCGGTAGCCATGAAGCAGGATCTGGTCGAGCGGATCATGCCCTACTGGTATGACACGACCATGGACCGCACCCGGGGCGGCTACGTGTTGTCAGACGACGCCGTCCGGGCGGTGGAGCCGGCGAAGGAGAAGATGATCGTGACGCAGGCGCGGATGGTGTGGGGCTTTGCGCACGCGTATCGGAAGGGGCTTGGGCGGCTGAGCCGGGATTACCTCAAGGCCGCGCGCCATGGTTACGAGTTCCTGGTCACGCGGTTCCGGGACACGCAGCACGGCGGGTATTACTGGAAGACCGACTTGGAGGGAAATCCGAACAACGACCGGAAATACCTGTACGGCGAGTCGTTTGTGATTTACGCCTTGGTGGAGTATGCCCGGGCGTCGCGCCAACGCGAGCCGATCGTCCGGGCGATGGACTTGTATCGCGCGGTGCAGAAGCACTGCCGGAACGAGGCGAACGGCGGCTGGCTGGAACACGCGGAACGGGACTGGACGCCGATCCTGACCCAGGACCCGCGGATTGAAGTGGAAGTGGCGGGGTACCGCAGCGCCAACGCGCACCTGCACTGGATGGAGGCCTTGAGCGAGTTGTACGAAGCCACCGGCGACCTGGGGGTGAAGGCCTCGCTGGAAGAAGCACTGAAGATCAACGCCACGTGGTTCTATCCGCCGGAGGGGGGCAAGGCGAGCTTCCATCGGCAGCCGGATTGGAGCCCGGTGTTGGACGCACGGAGCACCGGCGTCTCGTACGGGCATAACGTCGAGTTTGCCTGGCTGATGGTGCGGGCCGAGGAAGTGTTGGGGCGGGCGCCGTCGTGGGCGCACTTCGATTCGATCATGGCGCACGCGCTGCAATACGGCTTCGATCACCAGTGGGGCGGGCTCTACAACCGGGGCTTCGGGGACCAACCGGCGACCGATACCGACAAGGTGTGGTGGAGCCAGGCGGAAATGCTGGCGGCCCTCACCGATGGGTTGCAGCATGGTCCGAACCCGGGCTACGCCGCGGCCTTGGAGAAGTTGGTGCGCTTCATCCAGGTATTCCAACGCGAGCCGAAGAAGGGGATTTGGTACGATACCGTGGCGGCGGACGGCAAGCCGAAGCGGACGGAGCTGGCGCACAACTGGAAGGCGAACTACCACGATGTGCGCGGCATGGTCAAATTCATCGAGGCTTTCACGCCCAAGGAGGACATTCTCCGGCCTCGGAACGGTGGCGCCGTGGCTCGGCCAGCGGGTGCGTCCGCCAATCAACCCTAGCGTGGTCCGAATCGCCGCGTTCGCAAAGCCACCGACGTTGACGATCCGCTCGCAAGGCCAGCGATGATGCCGCTCGAGTACCTGCCCCTGGCCGCCGCGACCATCAACTTCGCGGTGACCTTGTACGTGTTGACCCGAAGTCTTCGGGCCAAGCTCAGTTGGGTCTACCTCCTCTGGGGCACGAGTGTGACCGGGTGGAGTCTGGGGACGTTCGCGCTCTTTCGGGCGGCCGATCCCGAGGCGGCGCTCTGGTGGGCACGCTTCCAGGTGTTGGGTTTGGTGTTCGTGCCGGTGAGTCTGTTGCACCTGGGTTTCCTGATTGCCCAAAAGCCCGTAAGCCGCCTCACGTACGTTCTGTATGCCGCGCACACGCTGTTTGGCATCGCGGCCCTGACTCCGTGGCTCGTCGCTGAGGCCCGGATGAGCAACCAAGGCTTTCGTCCGGTGGCCGGACCGCTGGGATGGTTGTTCCTGGCAACCTACCTCTATACCTGCACCCGGGGGGTCTGGCTGTTGACCTTGGATATCCGCCAGCAACCGCTCCGCCACCGTCGCCGGTTGAGTGTCTTGCTGGTTGCCTTCGCGATTCTCATTCCGCTGGGTATCAACGACTTGTTGGTGGCGGCAGGAGTTGACTACTACCCGTTGAGCCGGCTGCCGCTGCGGCTTTGGGGGGGGAGCGGGGTGCTCGTCTGCACGCTGTTGGTCGGTTACGGAACGCTTCAGCACGAGTTGTTGGATGTCCGGATCGCCTTGGCGCAACTGGCGGCCCAAGGCGTGCGGGTTGGGGTGGTGGCGCTTGTCGGCACCGTCTTGTTGGCTTTGGCGATGATGCGGTTGCCGGACGAACTGACCTTGGTGGGCGCAGGGGTGGCCTTGGCGGTGCTAGTGCTGAGCACGATCTTGGCGGTCTGTTACTTCCCTAAGATGTTCGGACGCAGTGACATGATAGTGGACAGGTGGATACTGGGGGAGCGGCTGCGACATTGGGAACGGGTGGAGGCATTTGTAAAGTCCATCCCGCTTTATACCGATATCCAGTTACTAATGAAGGACCTCCACCAAGAGTTGGTCGAGACGGTGGGAGTGAGCCGCTATCAGGTTTATCTCTGGGAGCGGAAGACGGAGGCGGCGTCGCTGCTACGATTCCACCCGGCAGAGGCGGAGAGTACGCTCACCCTCGACCGGAATTCCCCGGTGATGGAGTATTTTCGCCAGACCCGGGCGGAGTCACTGGGGATGAACCTGGCTTACCAGGCGCCGGTGGAGACGGTGGTAGAACGGGCAGCGCGAGAGCAGATGCGGCCGCTGCGCGGGGAATTCTGTTTTCCCTTTTGGTCGGGCGAGGAGTTGTTCGGATTACTGGTGGTGGGGGAGCGTTCGGGACGCTCGTTCTACAGCCAGCCGGAACAGCAGTTGTTGGCGTCTTTGTCCCGGAATCTGGCGCTGGTGATCAACCAGATCCGGTTGCAGAATGAGATTCTGGCCGCCGAGGAATTGGAATTGCTGGGGCGGATGTCACGGGGAATGGCTCACGACCTGAACAATTTGATCACGCCCGTCTGGACGTATCTGCAACTCGCTTCCGCCGGGGAAGCCGCCGCGTCGGGCGAGCAGGAGTTGCTCCCGGTCGCCCGACGGAATCTGGAGACCATTCGCGAGTACGTGCAGCAGGCGTTGATGGTCTCGGAGCACAAGGAACCGGCCTTTCGCCCGACCGACATGGACCGGTTGGTGCGTGACACGATTGCCCTGCACGAGGCGGCCGCCAAACGGCATGAGGTCGATTTGAGGGTTTCCAGCCCCGGGGCCTGCGTTGCCGAGGTCGATGGCTTGCTCTTCCAGCGGCTGCTCAGCAATCTGATTTTGAACGCGATCGACGCTTCTTCCGGCCAGCAGACCGTGGAAGTGACGCTGGGCCGGCAGCCGGCGGAACGCCCGCATCGCGATTGGGTGCGGGTGGCGGTGATTGACCATGGAGCGGGCATGAGCCAGGAGGTTTTGGCGCAGGCGGCCCGGCCGTATTTTACCACCAAAGCTGGAGACGGTGAACACCGTGGATTCGGCTTGGGTTTGGCGATTTGCCGTAAAATCGCCTTGTTGCATGGAGGCCAGTTGACGATTGCCAGCCAGGAAGGCCAAGGCACCACCGTCCAGGTGGATCTGCCCGCCCGGCAGGAGTCAGCGGCGGAGCCGGTCCATGCTGAGACGGCATGAGAACGGTGCTGGTCATTGCCGCCGACGAGGGCGTGAGCCGGGATCTGCGTGAAGCGCTCCCGGCAGAGCAATACCGGGTCATTCCCGTCCAGACGCCCCATCTGCCCGAAGGTCTGGATCGCCCGGGGATGCTGGACGCGATCATCCTCGATGCGGATCTCGACCCCCGCCAGCCGGCCAAGCTGATCGCGCGGCTGCGGCGTCAAGTGCCCGACTCCGCCATGATCGTGCTGGCCACCGCCCAACAAGGCGATTGGGTGGAAGAAGCTTGGACGCTGGGCATCACGCATTTGCTGGCCAAGCCGCTGCGCGGGCGGGTGGCGAGCACCCTGTTGGAGCGGCTCTGGTCCCGTCCGCACCCCCCTGGGGCGGCTCCGGCGGCAGGCGAGACGCCCGGGGTGAGGGTTGCGGCTCCGGCGCGGTCGCTGCAATCGCTGGAGGCGCTGCGGGATTTCTCCGGGGTGCTGGCCAACAGCCTGCGCACCGAGACGCTCCTGCACCATTTCCTCATGCTGTTGCGGCAGACGACCGGGGTGAACCGCGCGGCGATCTTCCTCCGGGCTCCGCCCCCGATGTTGAAAGGTCCCGCCCGCGAGTCGGAAGAGCGGGGTTTGTCGGCAGCTTGCGCGTTGGGCCTGCCGGTAGACCTCTTGCGGCATTTCGGGCTCTCGCTGGATACCGGCATTGGACGATTTGTCCGGCTGCACGGCCGGGTCTTGCGGCGGAATTCGCCGGAAGCGTTGGCGGAACCGGAGGCGGGCAAGGAGTTTGAAGTCCTTGGGGTGGAAGCGGCGGTGCCGATCTTGGACCGCGAATCACTGCTCGGGGTGGCGGTGTTGGACAAGCCCGTGACGGGCGAGGGACTCGCCAACGAGCAGTTGACGGTGATTTTCCACCTGCTCGAGGAATTGGGGTTGGCGGTGCGCAACAGTTGGCTGCATGACCAGTTGGCGGCGAGCCACCGGGTCATGACCGACATCCTCAACCACATGGGGAGCGCGTGCGTGATGCTGGGAGCCCAGTTGGAGGTCCTGCATGCCAATGCCGCCGCGTATGAAGTTTTCCTGGGCAAGGGGAGTCCGGTGCTGCCGCTCGAGTTTTGCCATCTGCCCCAACCGATCGGGACAATGGCGTATCAGGCTTTTCGGCCGGGAGCCACGCTGCAGACCGCCCGGTACCATCCCAGCGACCGGACGGACCAAGTCTTCGAGGTCAGGGTCATTCCGTTTCCGGCCACGGACTCCCTGGTTCCCCACGCGGTATTGGTTTTGGCGGAGGATATTACGATTCGCGAGCGCAACCGATTGCTGGAGATGGACATGGCCAACCTGAGGCTGGTCTCCAGCATGGCAGAGCACTTTGCCCACGAGATCGGCAACTCGCTGGCTCCGGTTTCGGCCCACCAACAGATGATGGCGGAGCACTTTCAAGACGCCGAGTTCCGCGCTTCGTTCTCCTCGGCACTGGCGTCGGCGGTGCAACGCATCAACCGCCTGTCCAAGTTGCTTCGCATGCTGGCGGAGGAGCACCGGTTGCCCGTGGAGAAGCTCGGGGTGGCGGTTTTGGCGGAGGAGGCTTTCGCGGAGGCGCGTGCCTTGGTGGGCGGGAAGCCGCCCGAGTTGCGCATCACCGGCCCGGCGCGGGACGGAACGGTGACCGGGAATCGCGCGGGCCTGCGCCAAGCGCTGGCCGAGTTGCTTCTCAACGCCTGCCAGGCGGCGACCGAGGCTCCGAGCATCGAGGTGCGGCTCGAAGAAGGCACCAACGAGCACGGGCAGCGCCAGATGATCATCGATGTGCTGGACTCCGGCCCGGGTTTCTCTCCGGAGGCCGCGCGCCGGGCCATGGAACCGTTCTTCTCCACGAAGACGGTGGGTTTGGGCCTCGGATTGACGGCCACTCGGAAGATCGTCGAATACCACGGCGGCCGCTTGGAGATTGTCATGGGCAGCAATGGCCATCGGGGGAGTGTGCGGATGCGCTTGCCGGTGGAATCCCGTCGCAACGGCACCGAGGAAAGCCGGAGTCTTTCGGCTGCGGCCTGAGCGCTTCCGCAGCTTCGCCACCCCGCCCTCCAACCCGGGGGGAGAGGCCGGCCTCGCGGCGAACGCAACCTGCTTGCTCGGAACAGGCTGCCCGGCCAGGAAGGGGATTGCCAGCGATGCCACCCGCATGGGCTCCATCCACCCCGGCCAAGCACCGATACGGTTTGTGTCTAGCCCTTTCCGCCGAGGATGCCAATTCCCGTACGACCGCCGCTTGACAGAGCCTCCAAAGCGAACGACTTTAGACGCGGGAACGCCACATGATCCATCGTGTTCGAGTTAGTTCAGAGAGAAGACTTTCTCCGTGAAGTTCACGCCCGAGTCCGGGCGTTCGGGGACGGTTTTTGTGTGGCGGCGGAAGTCGGTGACGAGGGGCTCAAGGCCGCTTTCTACGACGCGTTGCGGGCTTATTATCAAGAGCAGCAGCGCTTGGGTCGTTCACACCCGCATTTGACCGAAGCGGTGGCGGACCATTGTCCCGAGGCGGTCGAGGCCGTGCGGCTATATCGGGAGGCGTTAGCGCAGGCGCGACGACTGGGCGAACCAACGCAGAGCATCTTGCTGGGCATGGCGGGGCGGCTCCTCGAGTTGGGCTTGCGGGAGACCGCCGAGGCCTGCGCGCAGGAGGGATGGGCCGAAGCCTTGCGGCGAGGCGACTACAGCCAGCAATTGCAGGCGGAGGAGTTGCTTTGGCGGGTGGGGTGTCCGGCGGGATAAGGTCCGCACACCGCCAAGGCGTGCGGACCCGCGGAAGGTGAGGCGGTCTGGCGGGAGGATTACCCTTGGACAACAGTCACACCCGGACCAGGCCTCGAGACGAAGATGGTGGGTTTCAGTTTCGTGCGGTGCTCGTAGGTGGCGGCAATGGCGGCGGCCACGGTGGGCACCGCTTCCGAGCGCACGAGCGCCACCGCGCAGCCGCCGAAGCCACCCCCGGTCATGCGGCAGCCGATGACGCCGCGCGAGGGCCCCAGGTCGCGTGCGGTTTCCACCACGACGTCCAGTTCGGCGCAACTGACTTCATAGTCATCGCGCAGGGAGGCGTGGCTGGCGTACATGAGTTCGCCGACCTTGGGCCAGTTGCCGGCGCGAATCTCGGTGGCGGCGCGGGTGGTGCGGCCGATTTCACCGATGACATGCCGGGCGCGGCGATACACCACGGGATCGAGTTTCGCCTGGGCGGCGCCGAGCATGGCCTGGGTGGCGTCGCGGAGCGCTTTCACGCCCAGGATACTAGCCGCCTCCTCGCACTGTTGACGGCGCTTGGCGTAGCCGCCGCCGGTGAGCTCGTGCTTTACGTTGGTATTGATAATCAACACTTCCACCGAGGGATCGCACAGCGGGACGAGTTCGGTTTGGCGGGAGCGGCAGTCCAGGAGGATGAGGTGATCCTGGCGGCCGAGGACCGAGGTGAACTGATCCATGATGCCGCAAGGCACCCCGGCGTAGTGGTGTTCCGCCCACTGACAGACCAGCGCCTTTTCGACGGGGTCAATGGCCTTGCCGAGGGCCTTCTCGATGAGGGTGGCCGCAGCCACCTCAAGCGAGGCGCTGCTGGAGAGGCCGCCACCCAGCGGCACGGTGTAGTCCATGACCACATCGAGGCCGGGGGGAACCATCTGCATTTCCTGGAAGCGCGCGAAGACGCCGCGCACGTAGTCCGACCACCGGGGTTCGCCCTTCTGGACCGGGCGGCCCAGGTCGAAGGTGGCGGTCACGTTGCGTTGGGCGCAGTGCCAGCGCACCTCATGGCCGGAGGCGGCGAAGTCGGCGCCGATGATGGTGTAGCGGTCAATGGCCATGGGCAGCACGAAGCCGTCGTTGTAGTCGGTGTGCTCGCCGATGAGGTTGACGCGGCCGGGGGCGGCGATGATCCAGCGGGCGGGACGACCGAAGCGCGCGGCAAACTGCCGGGCGGTGGAATCCGCCAGTTGCGCCAGGGGGATGCTCTTCTCGAACATGGGAGTCAGGTGGGTTACTTCTTCTTCGCGGTGGGGAACTCGATTTTCACCAAGCCCACGTCGATGTACTGACCGCCGCCGGTTTGGTGGCAATGAACGGCGATCTGGTTCTTGCCGGGGCGTAGGGCCGCCAGGCCGGCAGGGGAGAGGGGTTGCGATTCGTAGCTGCTGGTGTAGCCGGAAAGCGAGGCGACCGACACGCCGTTCAGGTAAATCTCGGCGTCCTCATCGTGATGGACCTGCAGCCAGACCGGGCCAACCTGGCCCGCAGGCAACTCGAACTCGCGGCGGAGCCAGATGTCCGGCGTCCTCCACTCGGTGCGAACGACCGCGCTGGGGGTGCCGCGGGTGCCGAAGCCGCCGGGGGCGGCGGTCCACGCCGAGTCATTGAAGTCGGTGGCGAACCAGTTCTGGGCGGGCTTGCGGGTGGTAAAGCGCCAGGTCTGCCCTTCCCCTTCCGAAGTCGGCACCACGGTCGTGGTCTTGGGCGGTTGGGGCAGGGGAGCCCAGACCTTGGTGCGAGAGGTGTCCCGGCGGAACCACTTCTGCCATGTCTTCTGATCGTGGAGGAGTTTGATGAACAGGCCGCCGACGACCGGGCGGGCTTGGAAACCGACCTGGCGTCCGTCCTTGGTCCAGTACCAATCGGTGAGCGGGACGCGCGTGGGAGTTTCGGTGAGGAAGCGATAGACCGGCCCCATCAGCGCGGCGAAGTCGTCCGGCTTGCCGGTAAGCGTGGCGGTCCAGATGGTCCAGTCGAGTTTGGTGTAGGGTTGGCGGTTGTCCAGCGGCAGGCCGTAGTGATCCTGCATTTTGCGGTAGAAGGCCATTTCCTTGGCCAGCACTTCGGCGGGGAAGAGGTTCAAACCGAGGATGCGGTCCCAGACCAGATTGTACTTCTGACTCCACGAGCCGGGCTTGTCGAAGGCGAGACGGAAGTGGTCGCCATCGTTCGCTTCCTTGACCCAGCGGGCGGCAAACTCCTGGGTGAGCTTCCGGTACTCCGCCGCGCGGGCGGTGTCCTTTTGGTATTCGCAGAGCTTGGCGAACGCGCCCAGGCCAACGATGGCCTTGGCGGAGAGGTTTACGTTGTGCGCGAGGTGCCCGGCGAAGTCGTCGGTGCAGAGTTGGTTCTCGGGGTCGAAGCCCTTGGCTTTCAGATACTCGGCCCATTTGACCAGCACCGGCCAGTAGGGCGCGGCGAACCTGGCGTTGCCTTCGGCTTGCGCCAGCGCCGCCACCAGAATCAGCATGTTGCCGGTCTCTTCCACGGGCATCTGATTCTCCTCGGTGCGCTCGCCGCCGCCATAGACCTGGCCATTGGCGTGCGGGTAGGTACCCAGGTCATGCGGGGCGAAGGGGAACTTCCAGCGCGGCGAACTGGCGTAGTCGAGGTTGCTGATGAGCATGGCCTTGGTCAGGGACGGCCCAAAGAGCAGGCAGAAGGGGGCCATGGGGTAAATGACGTCCACAGTCCCGATGCAGCCGTTGCTGAAGTTCTCCTTCGGGAAGAGCAGGGGACCACCTTGGCTGTCGGCTGCGATCTTGTTGCCGGCGAGGGTCTGGCGATAGGCCAGGGCGCACAATTGCGCGTACTGCTCGCCGCCCGACTGCCGGAGGTCGGCCATCAGTTCGCGGTCGAACTCGCGGCAGCGTTTCACCAACGAAGCGTAATCCTTGGCGGAGGCCTTTAGCAGCCCCTCCGCTTCCATGCCGTTGCGACGCCAGTAGGGGCGCAGGTTCTGGCGGAAGTACTGGATCGAGTAGAGATCGTCGTAGGCGAGCATCAACCAGCGCGAGGCGGGTTTGGCTCCCACCTTGCCCAGGTTGAACGCGAAGGCGGCCACCGGGCGGTCCTCACCCGCCTGGCGGGGTTGTTTGGCGTCCATTTCGGCCGGGAGCGTGCCCTGCTTGGCGAACTGACCGCGGACGTTGCGGTGGGCCCCGACCACCGACTTCACATCGGCGGCCGCGGGTGCGGCGGTGTAGAGGTAACCCCAGTCGATGCGGAGGTCGTCGCCCCGCTTGCCCAGGATGGCTTGGTCCTTGGAGCCCATCTTGAGGACGTTCAACCCTTGGATGTTCTCGCGGGACCACACGACGGGTTGCGAGGTCTGGTTGACCACCAGCTCGGCGGTGCTGTCGAAGTAGAGTTCCACTTCATGAGCCTGGGAGTCGGTGGACTGGACGTCCCAGCTCAGGTAGGTCACCGGACGGGAGAGGAGGTCCAGATCTTCGGGGAGCGCCGGGGTGGTGAAGGTCAGTCTCACCGAAACGCCATGGCCGGACATGGTGTAGATGGTGCGGGTGGGCAGAACCTCGGCCGCGGTTTGTGTCAGGGCGGGGATGGTGCGCGGTTCGACCCCCATGAGGCGGAAGGCCTTACCATCGATGCGGATCAGGCTGGCCAGGCCCTGCGGGGTGCCAGTCCAGTGCCGGGTGGTGTCGTCGGTCAGGCGATCGGCGGTGGACCAGACGGAGAAGTACGGGTCACACGCGATGAGCGGGGTGGCGGGGGGAATCAGGGCCTGCCCGGCCGGACGCTTGGTGACGGGCGGGGTGTAGATCCGCTGGTTGGCGGCGGTGATCAGGGCTTCGTCCAGCTTGATCAGGGCGCGGTCGTAGGTCATCAGGCCGTTGACCTCGACCTCGACGTCGGTGGTCTGGGTATAGACGGAAGCCGAGAGGCCGCGTGTTCCGGTGAGGGGATGGAGCTTGTCGATCAGGCCGAGATAGGCGTCCGTGAGGTCTTCGGAGTTCTGGAAGCTGCGGTAGCCCCAGTTCTTCTCCGATTGCCAGGTATGGCCTTTGAGGGGGAGGCCCAAGCCGCCGAATTCGCCCAGCACGCCGGCGCGTTTGGGTTCGATGGCCGGGGCATCCGGACCGGGATAGACGTGGATATCGTTGACATCGCCCACCTTGCGATCGCTCCAACCGCTGGTGTTATTGACCAGCCGGGAGGGATCGTACTGTTTGATCCAATCGACGATGCGCGGGGTGTCATACTGGCCCCAGCCTTCGTTGAAGGGAACCCACATGACGATGCTGGGGTGGTTGCCGCGGCCGTCGATCAGGCGCTGGAGTTCGAGTTCGAATTGCTTGGCGGACTCGGGGGTGCGCTGGATGTCCGGATCGTTCGGTCCAATATAGCGGTCGCCGCTGGGCATGTCCTGCCAGACGAGGAGGCCCAGCTTGTCGCACCAGTAGTACCAGCGCTCCGGCTCGATCTTGACGTGCTTGCGGGCCATGTTGAAGCCGAGTCGCTTGGTCACCTCGATGTCGTAGCGGAGGGCCTCGTCGGTGGGGGCGGTGTAGAGGCCGTCGGGCCAGAAGCCCTGATCGAGCGGTCCCTGTTGGAAGAGGCGATGATTGTTGAGGAAGAGGCGAAGGGTGCCGTTCTCATCCTTGCCCAGCGAAATCTTGCGCATGCCGAAGTAGGAACCGGCCTCGTCGACCGCCTGGCCGTCGCGCAGCAACGCCAGCTTGAGGTTGTAGAGATGGGGTTGATCGGGGCTCCACAGTTTGGCGTTGGGCACGGGCAGTTTGAAGTTTTCGCCCGGCTTGCCTTCCGCCCGGGCGACTTCCTGGCCGCCATCCACCGCGATGGCGCGGACCATCAGGCCATCGGCAGCGCCGCGGGTGGTGACCTGGATATTGAGCGCCCCGGCGTCGATGTCCGGCACCAGCTTGGTGTGACTGATGGAGGCTTCGGCCACCGGTTCCACCCAGACGGTCTGCCAGATGCCGCTGGTGGGGGTGTACCAGATGCCGTTGGGCTGGCGGACCTGCTTGCCGCGGGGTTGGGTGCCGGCGTCCGTGGGGTCAAACACCGCGACGACGATCTCCTGTTCGCCGAAGGCGGTGAGGGCGTCGGTGAGGTCGCAGGAGAAACCGTCATAGCCACCGCGGTGGGTGGTCAACTCCTTGCCGTTGACGTAGATGGTGGCTTCCCAGTCCACGGCGCCGAAGTGGAGAAGCGTCCGCTTGCCCTGCCAGTTGGCGGGGACGCTGAAAGTGCGCCGATACCACAGCCGTTGCTGTTCGGTAACGGGCTTCATCACGCCGGAGAGGGCGGACTCGACGGGGAAG
The DNA here is from genome assembly GCA_964472515.1 of uncultured Verrucomicrobiota bacterium. Lineage (GTDB taxonomy): Bacteria > Verrucomicrobiota > Verrucomicrobiia > Limisphaerales > J093 > CAYYMW01. The sequence continues at coordinate 15,592 of CAYYMW010000075.1, forward strand.
GGCACGAGGATCTGACCCTGGAACGAGGCGGGGCGCGGGTCCGCCTTGGGCACGATGGCATACTCCCAGAGGCCGTTGAGATTGAGCCATTCGGGACGGGTGAGTTGGGGGCGCGGATACTCGCGGTGCGCCTTCTCGGGGGTGACCTTGGCGGCCCAGCGGGTGCGGAGCGGGCCTTGGGCGGGTTGCCAGGCGGCGTGGGTGGGGGGTAGCAGCCACAGAGCGGCCAGCAGGGTGGCTTTCAGGAGCGCGTTGGATCGTGCCATAGGCGTCAATGCTGTCGGCTGGCCAGCCGCGCCGCCACGTCCCCGAGGACGAAGCGACCGCAGCGTGACCGGCCGGGGTCAGATATGGTCAGGATAGAGCGCGGCAGGAATCTGGCAACGAGAGAAATGTTCAATTCTTGTAGCTTTTGGGTCAAGCCCCCGGCAGCATCGAAGGCATGCGCACACGCTCGATCCGCTCCGCCCGCGCCCGGGTGGCCCTGCTCATCGAAACGTCGCTGGGGCCGGGCCGGGACATTCTCCGGGGCGTGGCCCAGTACGTCCGGGAACGGGGCGGGTGGTCATTGCACTACGAGCCGCGCGGTTTGGAAGAGCGGGCGCCAGAATGGCTGGCGCGCTGGCGGGGTGAAGGGGTCATTGCCCGGCTGCAGAATCCGGCCTTGGTCGCCGGTGTGGCGCGCCTGGGGATACCGGTGGTGGACGTGCTGGGGGTGGTGAACCAGGCGGGCTTCCCGTTGGTGCATGTGGATGACGCGGCGATTGCACGGTTGGCGGCGGGTCACCTCCACGAGCGTGGGCTCCGCCAGTTCGGCTACTTTGGGATCGCAGGGGAGAACTGGTCCGAGCGGCGGCGGGAGGCTTTTGCGGCGGCGGTGGGGTTGGCTCGCGGTGACCTGCGCGTCTACGAGTCACCCCGGCATCTCACGGTGGGAAAAGCGTGGGATCAGGAGGCGGACCGGCTGGCCCGCTGGGTCGGGGGCTTGCCCAAGCCGGTGGGGGTGATGATCTGCAGCGACCAGCGGGGTTCGCAATTTCTGGAGGCCTGCCGCCGGGCGGGCGCCCAGGTGCCCGACGAGGTGGCGGTGATCGGCGTGGATGATGACGAACCCCTGTGCGAGGTTTGCCATCCGCCGCTTTCCAGCGTCCGGCCGGCGCACTCACGGGTCGGCTACGTCGCGGCGGAGTTGCTCGACCGCCTGATGGCCGGGCGGCAGCCGCCCGCGAAGCCGATCCTGGTGGAGCCCGTTGGCGTCACCACCCGGCTCTCGACCGATGTGTTGGCGGTGACGGATGCCAGTCTTGCGTCGGCGGTGCGGCTCATTCGGGAACAGGCTTGCGCGGGTTTGCGGGTGGAAATGGTGGCACGCCACGCCGGGCTTTCCCGCAGCGTGCTGCAGCGACGGTTTCGCGAGGCCTTGGGCCGCACTGTGCACGAGGAGATTCTGCAGACGCGGCTCAAGCGCGCGTGCGAACTCCTGACGGAGACGGAGTTGGGGTTGGTCGATGTTGCCGAGCGCGCAGGATTCCGCCACCAGGAGTACATGGGGGCGGTCTTCAAGGCTCATCTCGGGCGCACTCCGGCGCAGCATCGGCGGTTGTTTCGGGTTTAGCCCGATCCGGACGACCCGACCCTCCGGTTGGGGGCATTTGACATAAGGAAGGGTGGGGCGTAGCTATTAGCGACATTCAACCATGCGAACTATGAAACCGAATCAATGGATCGTCGGTGTGGTGGCCTCGCTGATGACGGCGGCGTTGTTGCAGGCAGCCGAGGAGAAGAAGCCCAAGACCAAACCCTATCCGCTGGACACCTGCGTGGTGTCCGGGGAGAAACTTGGCGGCATGGGAGAGGGCTTTGAATTCGTCCAGGATGGCCAGACCATCAAGCTCTGCTGCAAGGACTGCGAGAAGGCGTTCAAGAAGGACTCCGCCAAGTTCATGAAGAAGGTCGAGGAGGCGAACAAGAAGGTAAAGCCCTATCCCTTGAAGACTTGCGCGGTATCAGGGGAGAAGTTGGGGGCCATGGGCGAGGAATACGTCATCGTGTCGGCTGGCCAGGAGGTCAAGCTCTGCTGCAAGGGCTGCGAAAAGGAGTTCCGCAAGGACACGGCGAAGTACTTGAAGCAGATCGAGACGGCGGCGAAGAAAGAGAAGTCCTGAAGCGCACCGGGCTGCGCGCAGGGCACAGTTTTCAGCGCCAACGATTCCTCTGTGAGGAGGAGGTTGGCGCTTTCTTTTTGCCCGGGCTGGCGGGCGCTATTGGCGGAGGGAGTTGAACCACCCGAGCGCGTTCAGCAGAGTGGGTTGCGCGCAGGCACCGTGGTCGGCGCCGGGTTGGGTGTTGATCAGTTCCACGTTCACCCCCTCGGCGGCGAAGTAGTCGCGGGCGACCTGGGAGTTGGCGAAGGGCACGTCCTGATCACCGTCGCAGTGATACAAGCGCATGGCGGCGCGGGGTTTCCAGCGGTAGACATCGTTGTGAACCAGGGCTTGGCGCAGCCAGTGGTTAGGATCCTGCTGCAAGCCTTGGAGGATGGCCGGGTCGAGGATTTGGATCGGGCTGGCCGGCATTTTGGCGTCGATTTCGTCCGAGGTGTGGGTGCCGTCCAGCAGCGGTGGCAGGACGGTCTTGTAAGCCGGGGCCAGGAGATCCGCCAGTGTGGGAGTCACGCCGTAGACTTCATGGTAGGAGGCCAGCAGCAGGGCGAAGTAGTAGGGATTCGGCATCGGACGGCCGGAGAGGAAGTCATCCGCCGTGGCCCCTGAAAGGTCATAGGCGCCGGCCATGGGAGCGCAGGCGGTGACCGGAAACTCCACGGCGTGAAAGGTCTCCAATTCGCGGTGCAAGGCCATGGTGGCGTGTCCGCCTTGGGAATATCCGCAAAGAAAGAGTTGGCTGTTCACCGCGATGCTCTTGCTGGCGCAGAAGGTCCGGACGGCGCGGAGCATGTCCACCGCCGCCGTAGCCTCGGAAGAGGCATGGTGATAGGTCTGGATGCCGGGGGAGTCACCCAAGCCGAGGTAGTCGGGCAGGACGGCGAGATAGCCTTGGGAAGCCAGGGCCAGGCCGAGAGAGGACTCGCTGCCCGTCATGCCGGAGGGGGCGTCGAGCTTGCGGGCGAGGGTGCCATGCTGGTAGCTCACCGTTGGCACGGCCTTGCCGGGCTGTTGGGGCACCACGAGCAGCCCCGAGGCTTGGATAGGGGCACCGTGGGCATCGATGGTCTCGTAGACCAGTTTATAGGTGTCGGCCCCGTAAGTGGCGGTGAGGGGGATGCCGCCCAAGGTGAAGAGAAATGTGAGGGTGCTGGCGGCGTAGTTGCCCTTGGAGGCACTGGAAACGAGCTTGCCGCGTTCTGCTTTGGCCACGGCGAGGACCCGGTAGAAGCGCATCGGGTCGCTCGCGGCGCCCTGCCATTCGAGGGCGTCCACCGGCCACGGCACGCTGGTCTCCGCCGGAAACCAGATGCCTTGGGCGGCGTCGTCGCGGGTCTGGACCGTGAACGCCCGTCCGGCCTCGGGCGAGGACCAGCGCAAGAGGATGCCCTGGGGGTCTCGGACGATCTGGGTGATCTGAGGTTGAGCCTGCCCCACCGCCGGGAGCCAAGCCGCGCCCAGCGCCAGGAGGGAGATCAGCGTGTGGCCCAAAGAAAGGAAGCGCCGCATATGGCGGCAACCTTAGTGGGTCTGGGGCCAGTGTGCAACCCCGCCGACGGGGTTCGAAACCCGAGCGGCGCCTCGTCCGGAAGGTGGTTTTGGATTGTTCCCCGCGCGGCGCTAGGCTAAGGAGTCTGCGGGCGGGCGGCAATTGCCTGAGAAGCAGCCGGTTTCGCCCAAGCGCATGACGTTCCTGCCCATCGTGGACCGCGAGTTGCGGGTGAGCGCACGCCGCCAGAAGACCTACTGGATCAGGCTGGCGGCGGCGTTGGCCGCGTTGGGAATCTGCGCGTGGTACTCGCTGACGTTCGGCCGGTTGCAGGCCCCGGTCACCCTGGGCAAGTCGCTCTTCACCTCGCTGAGCATCCTGGCCTTTGGATACTGCCTGCTGGTCGGGCCGTTCCTGACGGCGGACTCGATGAGCGAAGAGAAGCGGGACGGGACCCTGGGACTGCTGTTTTTGACCGACCTGCACAGCTACGACGTGGTGTTGGGCAAGTGGGTGGCGAGTTCGCTGGCCGGCCTCTACGGTTTGCTGGCGATTCTACCCGCGCTGGGCCTTCCCTTGCTGTTCGGCGGGGTGACGCCGGGGGAGTACGGGCGAACGGCCTTGGCGGTGCTCAACGCCATCTTCTTCTCCCTCACGGCGGGCCTGTTCGTTTCGACGCTCAGCCGCGAGCAATCCAAAGCGATCCTGGCCTCGGTGGTGCTCATTCTGGGCGTGACAGGTCTGCTGCCGGGCTTGTCTATCGTGTGGACCACGGCGTTTTTTACGAAACCGCTGACCACCCAGTTCCCGGCCGTTGCGCTGGCCAGTCCGGCCTATACCGGAGTGTTGGCCACGGACAATTCGTTTCGGGCGGCTCCCGGCCAATACTGGTTGTCGCTGGGGATGGTGCATGGGGCGGGCTGGCTATTTCTGCTGCTCACCACGGTGCTGCTGCCGCGGGTCTGGCGGGAGCAGGCGGAGGGGCGGCCGGCCGGGAGCCGCTGGCTGCTGCGGCTGGGCTATACGCGGGGCTGGCGCCGGGCGTTCCTCCGGCGGTTGGAGCGCAATCCGGTGCTCGCGATGGCGGCCCGGTTGCGGTGGCCCCACTACGTGTTTTGGAGCCTGGTGGCCATCGTGGCGGTGAATGTGTACTGGCTGACCTACGGTTACCGCAAGAGCCCCAACAGTCTCCAGGTGCATCTCTACTTCTCGCACGCGATGGTTTTCATCAACCGGATCTGGATTGCGGCCATGGCCTGCCGGTTCTTCCTCGAAGCCCGCCGAAACGGCGCGCTGGAACTGATGCTCACCACCCCCTTGCCGGTGGCCACGCTGATGCGGGGGCACTGGCAGGCGCTGCGCCGCCTGTTTGTCGGGCCGGTGCTGGTGATCGCCGCGCTGCACGTGTTCTACGTCATGGGGACGTGGTATCTGGCCAGCGCCCAGCCGGCGGGGGCGCTCCGTTCGCTGCCGTACAGCATCGCCCAGGCGTCGGGCAGCCTGGTAAGTTTCCTGAGCGATGTGGTGGCGTTGTGCTGGGTGGGGGCGTGGTTGAGCCTCTCGTCGCGCCGGCCGAATTTGGTCATCTTCCAGACGTTCGCCTTGGTGGTGCTGATTCCCTGGGTGGTGGCCGCCTACATGCCGAGTTGGCGACTCCTCGCCCCCACCAATATGCTGGGCACCGTCCTGGTCCGCCCCGTGGGATGGGTGGCGAAGAACACGCTGTTCTTTTTGTGGGCGTGGTGGGGCTTGCGGCGGAATTTCCGGCAAGCGGCGGCGCAAGTGGAGCCCGGTCGTTCGCGGTGGCGGTGGTGGCTGCGCCGTCCGCCGCCGCCGCCGGTGGAGGCCGGGGAGGCGCTGGCGAAAGCCTGACCGGCGTGGCGGAGGGAGGTAACAAGCGCATGGAGAACGCAATATGAACTGGCTGCCGGTGGTGGAACGCGAACTGCGGGTCGGGGCGCGGCGCCGCGCTTTCTTTTGGACGCGCCTGCTGGCGGCGGGGGTGGCGATTCTGATCGGCGCCTCGAACCTGTGGTTCGCCGGGCAATGGTCCAACGCCGCGAACCTTGGCCAGGTGATGTTTCAGACCCTCAGCGGGCTGACGTTTCTGTTCTGCCTGGCGGCGGGCCCCATCTTTGCGGCGGACATCCTGAGTGTCGAGAAACGCGAGGGCACCCTGGGGCTGCTCTTTCTCACGGACTTAAAGGGGCACGATGTGGTGCTGGGCAAGCTGGCCGCCTCCTCAGTCATCGCCGTCTTTTGTCTGCTGGCGACGCTCCCGGTCATGGCCATCCCGTTG
>CAYYMW010000076.1:0-21521 GCA_964472515.1 uncultured Verrucomicrobiota bacterium
GAAAGGGGCGGGACCGATAATCGGGCCCGCCCTGGAAGAGGGAAGAGAGGCGGGCTGGGAGGGGCGTTCAGGGAGTCTTGATGGTGATGCCGCCGCCCGTGGTGCGGAGCTTTACCAACTTACCGCCGCCGTTCATGGTGCCTTGCAGGCTGCTGGACTTCTGTTCGCCCATCACCGTGACGGGGATGGAAGTGGACACCCGTCCGCCGACGGTGCGCGCGTCGAGGTTGAGCGAAGCCTTATCGGAGACCACCAGGGTGATGCCCCCGCCGGTCGTTTGCACCTTGCATTCCCCCTGCGGTGAACCATCGAGCGAGAGGGTAATGGACCCGCCGGAGGTTTCGGCGTCGAGGGAGTGACGGATGCCGGTGGCGGAGATGCCGCCCCCTGCCGTGCTGGCCTTGACCGCGCCCTTGGCGCCCTCAACATGGATGCTGCCGCCGGCGGTGCTGGCCTTGACCTCACCGTCGGTCTTGGCCACCCGGATGCTGCCGCCTGCGGTCTCGGCGTTGACCGGGCCGGTGGCCCCATCGACGGCAATGCTGCCCCCGGCGGTGTGGGCGTTGACGCGTCCCTGCACGGCGCCGGCCTTGATGCTGCCGCCGGCCGTGTGGAGGTCGGCATCGCCCTTCAGACCGGGCACCGAGATGCTCCCGCCGGCCGTGTGCAGTTCCACGTTGAACTCGCGCGGCAGCTTCACCTCGTACTTCACTTGGAACTTGGGGGACCAGAGCTTGGTTTGGGTCATGAGGTGCTTGAACTTGGCCTTGACCCGGACCTCGTTGCCGGATTGATCGAAGGTGACTTCGTGGTCCTCGAAGAGTTCCTTGGCCTTGGCCTCGGTGGTCCCGGATACCTTGCGAAACACCTTGACCTCCAAGTCTTTGTCGGTGCCGATGACAAGGTCGACGCTGCCGCGATCCGCTTCGAGGACGAACTTGCCTCCCGGACTGACGTTGAAGGTGCGGGTGAGGTTGTCTTCGACCTCGGCCAAGCTGGTCCAAGCCAAGCCAGTCAAGGCCAGAGCGGCCAGCCAACCGAATCCGAGTTTCACTGTTCGAGCGTGCATAATGTCAATTGGTGGGGCGCCGGGCGGGACGAGGCAGACCGGTGCCCGAGTCAGGAGACCGGCGTCAGGCGGCACCCATGCCGTTACTACACTTTAGACCCTTTGGCGGTTTCAGCCAATTTCGCCAGTTCGGCGGCTTCCATGGCTTGGGCCAGGCGCTTGCCCACGGTGAAGTAGTAGATCAGGTGCGCCAGTCCCAAGGCGACCGGAATTAATGCAAATAGCGCGCTATCAAGACCGTCTACGGCAAAGAGGGCGATGGTCAAGGCGATCCCGACCAGGACCCACATCAAACCCCGGAAGAGGTGGCGGTGGGGATTGGGGACGGAACGAGCCGAGCCGTCCTCCGTGAAGAACGCCTCGGGCAGGGGGGGCAGATCCACGCCCTTGTCCAAGGCGGCCATCCGCTCCTGGTGGTAGAGGGTGAAGATCTCCTTGCGCTTGCGGTAGCTCAGATACATGCCCCACATGCCGATGCCGATGCCCATGATAATGGCGATGATGGGAATCATGAGGGCTAGGATTGGTGTTGGCATAATGCTTCTCTATGAAATAAGTTGTTGTGCCTCTGTTACTTACGTTGTTGTTGCTCCCGTTGATCGGAGCGTGCGTACACCTTGTCCGACTTCCGCTGCCGCCCGCGGGTTTCAAGAAAAACCACCGGGCCGGAACGCGATGCGCGATGGGCGGCGGCCCGGCTGCGGGCAAGCGGGCTCCGGTCGTTCCAGATTTGACCGGGCCCCTCACCGGAAGAACTTGAGCTTGGCGCAGAAGAGGTAGTACCAGACCGGCAGAATGACCAAGGTCAACATCGTGGCCAGCAGGAGGCCAAAGATGTGGACTGAGGTTAGCGGCCGCCAGAGTTCGCCCCCGGTCAGGGCCAGCGGGACCAGCCCGCCGACGGTGGCCAGGACCGTCACCAGCACGGCGCGCAGGCGCACCAAGCCGGCTTGGAGCAGGGCTTCCTTGAGTTCCACTCCCTCGGAGCGGGCTTCCTCGATGAAATCCGAGAGGACGATGATGTGGCTGACGATGACGCCGGCGAGACTCACGATGCCGAGCAGGCCGGTGAAGCCCATGTTGGCGCGGGTGAGCGCGACGCCCAGGAAGGCGCCGACCAGGCCGAGCGGAACGGTCAGGATGACGACGATGGCCTTGGTGACCGAGCTGAATTGGATGATCATCGCAAGGGTGATGAGCGCGATGGAGACGGCCATGACGGTGGCCATTTCGCTCTGGCTGCGGCGCAGTTCCTTGTCCTCACCGGCGAACTCCATGCGACAGCCGGGGGGCAGGCGCAGGGAGGTCAGTTCCGGCTTCGCGCGGGCGAGCACCCGTGAGGGGAGCACGCCGAAGGGAGAGTAGGCCTTGACGGTCACGGTGCGGAGCTTGTTGAAGTGGGCGATCGTGGCGTACTGGGGCTTGAGTTCGACGGTGGCGAAGTTCTCCAGCGGCACGAGCTTGTCCCGGAGCGAGCGCACGTACAGCCCCTGGATCTTCTCGGCTTCGTTGCGTTCCTCGACCTGCATGCGAACCACCACGGGGATGAGATGATCGCCCTCGCGCAGTTCGGTGACCCGGAGCCCGCTGAACGCGGCGCGCACCACGCGCCCGATCTCGGCGTTGCTGATGTCCAGGGAGTTGGCCCGGTCCTGATCGATGCTGATTTCGAGGGTGGGCATGCGCCGGCCCAGGTCGTCGTGGACCTTGTAAGCGCCGGCTTGGCGGAGTCGGGAGGCGACTTGGTCGGCGGCGCCGCGGAGCCGGTCCAGATCGTCGCCGCTGAGGCGGATCTGGATGGGGGTCTCGACGGGTGGGCCTTGTTCGAGTTGTTTGACGACACAGCGGGCACCGGCGATCTCGCGGTCCAATTCCTGGCGGAGGGTTTGGAGCAGGGGCGGGACTTGGTCAGCCCGGTACGTGTTCACCAACACCTGGGCCAGGTAGCTGCCCGGCTCGCGCGGCGAGACGTTGTAGTAGAAGCGCGGCGCGGTGCCGCCCGTGAAGACGGCGGCGCTGCGAATTTCGGCATGGCGGCGCAGCAGGCCGGCGATCTGCTGGCAGACCTCGCGGGTCTGGCGGATGGAGGCGGACTCGGGGAGGTCCACGTCGATCAGGAGTTGGTTGCGCTCGGCGGGCGGGAAGAACTGGGTGCCGAACAGCGGCACCAGGGCAAAGCTCAAGAGGAGCAGCCCATACGCGACCGCGACGGCGCGCCAGGGATGGGCCAGGGCGGCTTGGAGCAGGCGTTTGTACCGGGGCAGCAGCGCGATGAGCGCACGGTCCACCGGCCGGAAGAGGAAGAAGGAACGCAGCTCGCCGCCGGCTTCGAGGCCCTTCTGGCCGCGCAACAGGTAGTAGCCCAGCAGGGGGACGAAGGTCATCGAAACGATCCGCGACGAGACCAGCGAGAGCGTGACAACCGCCGGCAACGCGAAGATGAAGGCGCCCTTGTCTCCGGGCAGCAGGACGAGGGGAACGAAGGCAACGATGTTGATGATGGTGCCGAAGAGGATGGCGCGGCGGAGCCGGTGCGGGCCCAGCCAGGCGGCCACCCCGCGCGGATGGCCGTGGGCCAGTTCGCGGTTGATGCCGTCGGACGCCACCACGGGATCGTCCACGAGCATGCCCAGGGCGATGATGAGGGCGGCGATGGAGATTTGGTGCAACGGGAGGTTGAAGACCTTCATGCCGCCCAGGGTCATGGCGATCGTGAGCGGGATGGCCAGCGCCACCACCAGCGCCGAGCGCCAGTCCATCAGGAACAGGGAGACCAGCACGACCACCAGCACGGCTTCGAGAAAGCACTTGGAGAACTGCCCGATGCGGTCGTTGACCGCCGCCGGTTGGTCCGAGAGGGTCTCGATGGTGACGCCGTCGGGCAGGCGCGGGGCCAGTCGTTGGACGGCCGCGCGGGCTTCGCGGTTGAACTGGCCGATGATGTTGCCCTCCTTCATCTCGACGGCCACCAGGACGGCCCGGCGCGTCTCCAAGGGGGTTTCCGGACCGGTGCGGCGGAGGATATCCACACTGAAGGACACCGGGTTTTCGTAGCCACGGCGCACCTCGAAGAGGTCGCGAAGGTAGACGGGCATGACGTCCGCGGTCCCGTTGCCGGTGGTGGCTTTTCGGCGGGCGGTCGGGTCCGGGCTCTGGCGCGGGAGCCCCACGACCACGTCGAGGAGGTCCTTTTCGGACTTGAACTCGCCGGAAAGGCGGACCGGGAAGCCCTGCCCTTCGGTGCGTAGCGTGCCGCTCGGGATGATGGCGTTGCGGGTGGCGATCGCGTTGAGCACCTGGTCCGGGCTCAGCCGGTACCCTTCCATGTTCGGGGTCGAATAGAAGAGATGGACCATTTCGGCCACGTTGCCGATCTTGCGGACGCGGCCCGCGCTGGGCAGCAGTTTGAGTTCGTCTTCGAGGAGAATCGCGGTCTTCTCGAGCTGGCGGTAGCTGTAGCGGGGCAGGGCCTGGGCCAGGAGCTTGGGTTGCGGGTCTTCGTCGCCCATGAGCAGCACCGCGCCGGCGAAGTCCGGATGGAGTTCACCCTCGCTGCCGGCGAGTTGCCGCTCGAAGTCGGCGAGAAACTCCCGCAGGCGTGGGGCGGCCGCGAGCGGCACGAAGTCCGCCATGACATAAGTGGCGCCGTGGAGCAATTTAATGTCGCGGGCCAGGCCGCTGGTTTCCAAGGCCACCTTAAAGCGCTGCTGGAGGCCCAGGCGGTAGGTGTCCGCCACCGATTCGGGGAAGAAGGCGAAGACGGCGGCCTGGTTGGTCGAGGAGCCCGAGGCCCGGGACTGGGCCAGGGCGGTGCGGATCAAGTGGGCCCGCGCCTCGCATTCGGCCGGGCCCGCCGGCGGACTGGCGACGCCGAGCAACAGGGTGATGGTATTGCCGAAGTCGGTGTCGAGAAAGGGCGGCTCGCACCCTTCGGGGAGGGTGGCCTCCTTGAGCTTGGCCCGGATGCGGTCCCATTCCTGTTCGACGGTGGCGCGGTTGGCGGGGCGCTGGGTGACGTAGATGATCGAAACGCCCGCGCGGGACTGCGATTTGAGTTCCTCGATGGATTCGATTTCGTTCAGCTTCTCTTCGAGCTTCTGCGTGACCAGCGGTTCGATGCGCTCGGTGCTGGCTCCGGGGAAGCGCGTCACCAGCACGGCCCGGCGCTCGGGGATCTTCGGGTCCTCCTGCTGCGCCAGGCGGGTGAAGGAAAGCCAGCCCCACAAGAGCACCGCGACCAGGGCGGCCCAACTGACCTCGCGATGGGTGACGCAGTAGCGGGCCAGGCCGCCGGCTTGGGGATCGGGGGGATGCGCGTTCATGGCCGGAGGCTACGGCTTGTGCGAGGGTTCCACCGGACGGGCGTCGATCGACTCGCCGTCGGCGAGCATGCTGGCGCCCACGGTGATCACTTTCTCCCGGGGGCGGAGCCCGGAGAGGATCTCGACCGAGCTGCGGATGATCTCGCCGGTCTCGACCTTGCGTTCCTGGGCCCGGCCGTCCGCCGCGACGACGAACACCGCGAGGGCGGAGGTGTTGGTGGGCCCGGCCAGTTGGCGGGAGGCGGCCACCAGCGCGCTCAAGGGCACCAGGAGAGTGTCCAGGTTGCGCGGATCGGCCTCGGGAAAGGAAACGGACGCCGTCATGCCGGACTTGATCGCGGCATCCGCGTTGTCCACTTTGACCACTACTTTGTACAGGCGGGAGCCCTCCTGGGCGGCGGCGCCCACCTCGTTGATTTCGCCTTCGTAGAGGCGTCCCTCGAGGCTGGTGACGGTCAGCGGAACGCGGGCGCCCTTCTGCACGCGGCTGACGATGCGGTCGGGGACGCCCAGTTCCACCGAGACGCGCTGCATGTCGCCGAAGCGCAGGACGGTCTGGCCGGGTTGGACCGTCTCGCCGCTGTTGGCGCGGCGGGAGAGGATAACTCCGGAGAAGGGCGCCACGAGGCGGGAGTCGATGGCATCCTGACGGGCCTGGTCAGAGGCGCTGCGCGAGGCGCGGGCGTTGGCCTTGAGCACCTCGAGTTCCTGGTCGGAAATGGCCTTGTCCTCCATCAGCTTCTCGCCCCGGCGGAGGAGCGAGGCGTCAAGCTCGGCCCGGGCCTTGGCCGATTCGAGGCGGTTGGTGAATTCGGACTGCTTCAGGATGGCCAGGGGCGTGCCTACCTCGACCTTGACGCCCTCCTGCCAGTCCTGCCCGCGGGTCTGCCCGATCTGCTCCAGGATGCCCCCGACTTTGAAGCTCAGGTCCGTTTCCGTGTCGCCGCGCACGGTGGCGAGGTAGGTTTGCACCGTTTGGAGGTTCTTCTGGCGCGCCTCGCGCACGGTCAAGGCGGGTTCGTAACGGACCACGGTGGGCGCCGGGGCGGGGGGCGCTTCGCGGCGGCAGGCAGGCAGCGCGAGCAGCGCGAGGGCCAACAGCCAACCGGCCGCGCGGGGAGGTTTTGCGTTCATGGCAATAGCAGGGCACGCCGGGGTCCCGTTTCCCCCCCCGAAAGCGAGGGGTGGGGCGCGGAAGCCTCGTGCCGGGGGAAAGAGAAACAGAAGTGGCTTGACATGTCAAACAGATGTTTGAAATAGTCACTTGAAACATGGGTTCGAACCATGCCATACAGCCGGGGGCGGCGGGTGCCGCCGGAACCCGCGAGAGCCTCCTGCGCGCCGCCGGCGAGGTCTTCGCCGAGTTGGGCTTTCGCGCCGCCACCGTGCGGGGCATCTGCCAGCGCGCCGGGGCCAACATTGCGGCCGTGAATTACCACTTCCGGGACAAGGAAACTCTTTATCTGGAAGTGCTTCGGTACGCGGAGGCGATGGCGGTGGAGCGTCACCCGGTGGCGCCGCCCGCCGGCGCCAAGATTACTCCTGAGGACCGGTTGCGCTTCTTCGTCCGGTCGTTCCTGAGCCGTTTGCTGGTGCAGGGACCGGATGCCTGGGCCGGCAAGCTTCTAGCGATGGAGATGCTGGACCCCACTCGGGTGCTGGATGCCTTGGTGGAGGAGCGTTACCGCCCTCTGGCCAACTACTTGGACGCGATGGTCCGCCAAATTGTCGGACCAGCCGTGGAGGAAGAGCGGGTGGCGCTGTGCAGCGGCAGCGTGGTGAGCCAATGCTTGTTTTACCACAACTACCGCTCCTTGGTGCTGCGGCTCGACCACCACCGGACGCTCGATAGCGCGGACCTTGACCGCCTGGCGGCCCATATCAGCGAGTTTTCCCTGGCGGCGTTGCGTGACCTGGCCGGGGAGGCGGCGGAGCGGGGCCCGGGACCATCCTCCACTGGGCCGAAGGCGGTGGCCTACCCGCGTCCGCGGGGTCGCAGAAAATGACTCGTAGTTCCGCCCGCAAACCACCAGCATTCCACCCTGTCATGAACCGAATCTTGATCTCGACCCTGGCCGCCCTGTGGTCAGGCGCACTGCTGGCCCCGGCGAAGGCAGCCCACGCGTTACTATGAGTCAACCCCAGCCGACCCGCCTCGACCGCCTTCTGCTGCGCAACTTCCGCTGCTTCAGCGAGGTTGACTTGAGGCTCGATTCCCGTTTGACCGTGCTGGTCGCTCCCAACGGCGGTGGCAAGACCGCGTTGTTGGACGGGATCGCCATAGGCTGGCGACGCTTCGTGGACGTACTGCAAACCCGGCAGTCCTCGGTGGGGTTTCTGCCCACAGACGTTCGCCGGGTGCTCGGCGCCAGTTGGAATATGGAACCTCAGTTGCCGACGTTGCTGGAAGCGGAGGGGGAAAGCGGAGGGCAACGCGTCAAATGGACCCTGAAGCGCGATTCCGTTGCTGCTGCGTCAAAGACCCGGTTCGGAGGGGCGTCCCGGCTGGTGGACGCAGCAGTGGGGCTGGCGGCAGGGATCTTGAGCCAAGAGCTGGATGCGGGGGCGGAGCCGGCAGTGCTTCCGTTCGTCGGCTACTACGGGACAGCCCGCCTTTTCAGCGGTCACCGCCTGAGCCGGCAACGGAAGTCCCACGGCCTGAATCCGACGTCGCGGCTCAACGGTTACTCGGACTGCCTCTCGGGCGCCTCGACCTACCGGTTCTTCACCGACTGGTTCGAGCGCTACTCCCGCGAAGCCCAGAAAGAGAACGGTTCGGCGGGTCCCTCCCCGCACCAGCCGAAACTCAAGCTTCAGGCGGTTACCGAAGCGGTGGATTCTCTGCTGCGGATCTCCGGTTGGCACGCGTTGGAATGGGACTTCGCGGAAGACGTCATCGTGGCTCGCCACGAGCAACACGGACGCCTCGCCGTCGATGCTCTCTCCGATGGCATTCGGAACATGATCGGGCTGGCAGGGGACATAGCGCACCGATGCGTGCGACTGAATCCTCAATTCGGGGCGGCAGCTGCCCGCCAAACTCCCGGCATGGTGCTCATCGACGAAGTGGACCTGCATTTGCATCCCGAGTGGCAGCAAACGGTCGTGCCCTCGCTTCTGGAGGCATTTCCGAGCATGCAGTTCGTTGTCACTACCCATAGCCCGCAGGTGCTCACGACGGTGCGCAAAGAGAACATCCGGATGCTGTTGCGGGATGATACCGGGGCCTGGGAGGCCAAACAGCCCGCCCAGAGTCCGTTGGCGCGCGAGTCAGGGGACGCGCTTGCCTTCATCATGGCGACGCATCCCCGTCCCCAAGTGGGGCTTCTGGACGACGTTCACGCCTACGAGCAGTTGGCGCGCACCGGGCAGTCAACGACTCCCGAGGCGATGGCAATCAAGGCGCGCCTTGACCAGGGTGGATTCGAATTCAGCGATGCGGATCGAGCCTTGTTTGCATTGCTGGCCGCCCGAAAACAGCCCGGGAATGGGGGACGCCATGGTTGAGGTTGCCCACAGCATCCCTGAGCCGGCTTTCCTGGCGAGGCAGCGGGCCGATGGTCCGAACGGGCCTTGGGATCAACTGCCTGCCACTCCCGAGAGACAAGAGCCTAGAAGGCAGCTCAGCCGCGAACAGGAAGGGCTCTGCGCCTATTGCGAGCAGTCACTCGATCCCGACGCGGGCCACATCGACCACGTCAAACCCAAGGCATTGCACCCGGAACTGACCTTCGAGTACCGGAATCTGATCCACTCTTGTGACGCCCGGAAGCAATGTGGGCATTTCAAGCAGAGCCGCCCGATACCGGTCGAACCGAGACCCGGCGCAAACCGCCATTTCGTGCTTTCCGAGATCACCGGCCGGCTGAGCGCCGACCAAGCACTCTCTTCCAGCGAACGCACCAGGGCTGAAACCACACTCGACCGCCTTGGACTGAATCGAGATCCCGGCCTGAATCGACAAAGACAACAATACGCGGCAAGCCTTCGGGCTTTGCACAACCCTGACGAGGTGGCCGAGTTTCTCAGTGCGGCGCCGTTTCGTTGGTCACTCCGCCGGATCGTCTGAAACACTTTCTGCCAAACGAGACTGCTTATGAACAAGTCAATCCCTCTCGCCACCTTCGCTCCGCTGGTGGCGGGCCTGCTCGCCCTCACCGAGGTGCGGGCGGCCGACGGTGCCGCTACCAACCTCCCTGCCTGGCTGGTCAAGCCGCTGGCGATCGAGGACTGCCTGAATCTCGCTTTCGAGCAGAATGGCAATGTGCTCAAGAGCAAGAAAGACCTGCTGGCGACGCACGGCATCGTGGTGCAGACGCGCGCCATCGCCATCCCGAAGGTGCGCGCTTCCGGCGACTACACGGTGATGGGGGAGGAAGGGGTGGACCGCCTGACCATCAGCATTCCCGGCCTGGGCAGCCGCAGCATCGATCCGGGCACCCAGCGCTGGTCGGCCAACGTGCGGGTGGTGCAGTCGATTTTCGAGGGCGGGCGGATGCTGTCCGCCTTGCGGGTGGCCAAGTTGACTCAGGAACAGGCTCTGTCGCAGCACCAAGCTGTGCTGGCCGACACCGCGACCGAGGTGCGCCTGGCCTACTACGATGTGCTCCTGGCCGCGCAGCAGATTGTGGTGAGCGAAGCGTCGGTCGAATTGCTCCAACACGAATTGGACGACACCACCCGCCGGTTCAATGCGGGGACGGTGCCGCAGTTCAACGTGTTGCGGGCGGAAGTCGAGCTGGCGAACGCCCAGCCGAAGTTGATCCGGGCGCGCAATGCCCATCGCATTGCCAAGAACAACCTGACGCACCTGCTGGGGTATCATGTGCCGCGCGATGTCTGGGAGGACATCCCACTTCAACTGGCGGGTTCCCTCGAGGTCGAGAAGTTCGAGATTGCCTTGCCCGAGGCGCTCCAACGAGCGTTGGAACACCGGCCCGAACTCAGGGTGCTACGCAAGGCGGAAGCGCTCCGCAAGGAAGGGATCGTCAGTGCGCGTGCCGGTTATATGCCGAGCCTGCAAGGGTTTGTGGGCTACGGTTCGCGCAATTCGAACTTCGACAGCGACCTGGCCCGCGACATCAGCGGCTGGAACGCCGGAGTGCAGTTGAGTTGGGACCTGTTCGACGGCCAGTTGACCCGGGGCAAGGTGTCGCAAGCCCGGGCGCTGCACGAGAAGGCGCAGGTCGAGACCGACGACACCACCCGGCGGATCGAGTTGGAGGTGCGCACCGCTTATTCCAACCTTTCGGAGGCCTGGCAGGTGATGGAGTCGCAGAAGACGGTGCAGAAGCAGGCCAAGGAAGCGCTGCGTCTGGCCCAAGCCCGGGCCGAGGCAGGCACGGGGACGCAACTCGATGTGCTCGGCGCCCAGACCGCGCTGACCGAAGCCCGCACCACCCAAATCCAAGCCCAGCGGGATTACGCCGCCGCGCGCGCGCGGTTGGAGCGGGCCATTGGGGCATGCGTGCCGGAAAACGACAGCGCCAAGCCCTAACCGGAGGGTTGCCCGGGTACCGCCACCCGTTCCGAGAGGCTCCGCCTCAGAACCACTCTTGTGCCAACCGCGCGCTCAGCCCCTCAATACCGCAAGAAACCGAGAGCGTAACTAACGGCCTTTCCCATCAGAGCCGATCTTGACCGTCCCCGGCACGGGGGGGCTCTGCCACGCTCAAGACGGGGTGGTCCAGAGCGTTGCACGGACCATGGGTTCGCGCCACAGGGCAGGGGGCGGTCTCCTATCTTTCCAGCGTGGCTTTGCCGCCAGAGATCATCGTTACGGTACCCATCCCGAGGAGCAATAGTCCCAAGCTTGCGGCGATTACTGCTCCCAGAATAGGTGGCCGCACGGACCATGGCGAATCCCCCAAAGACAACTTGCTGACATCTTCACGAAATTACACAGCAATTACTTACACGATTCTTGTTGGCGGAAGTAGTGAGTGCCACTTGACAAGCAATTGAGATCGATTACTATACCGTCCAGACGGTTTAGTTCCATTTCATGAAGGCCCGCCCCAAAGCACATGATAGCATCCTGGACGCCGCCGAGAACCTCGTCTGCGAGGCCGGCGCGGCGCACCTGACCCTCGATGCGGTAGCCGAGAAGGCCGGGGTAAGCAAGGGGGGATTGCTCTACCACTTTCCGAACAAGGAGGCGCTGCTGCACGGGATGGTGGATCGTCAAGTGAAGCAATTCGAGACGCTGCAGTCCGCGTTCTTGGCCGGTACCGACCATACCCCGAAGGCGCGCATGAAGGCGTTCATCCAGGCGGGATTGGATTCCGACCCGAAGATCCGGCAGCTCTGCGCGGCGTTCCTGGCTATGGCGGCCAACCACCCCGAGTTGCTCCAACGGGGACGCGAACTGCACGCGCAGCAACTGGAGGAACTCCGCCAAGGTGGCGTTGACCCAGACAAGGCCGCGCTGCTCTGGCTGGCTTGCGGAGGGCTTTGGTTTATGGAAGTGCTTCAACTCTCGCCGTTTAGCGAGGACGAGCGCCAGCGGGTGACGGCCTACATGTTGCGAGTCGCGGAAACTGGGGCATAAGGGTTATGGCGCGGAGACACGATATGGCTCTGAATCGAACCAAGTGGCTGGCGGTACTGCTGGCGGCGGGATTGCTGTCGTTGGCCGGGTGCAAAGTGGGACCGGACTACAAACGGCCAGTGGTCGATGCGCCGCGTGATTGGCGCTGGAAGGCCGCCGAGCCAAGCGACCACCTGCCCAAGGGGGCGTGGTGGCGACTCTTCGGCGACAGCACGCTGGATGGGCTCGAACAGAAGGCGACCGAACAGAACCAAGATCTCAAGGCGGCGGCGGCCCGAATCGAGCAATCGCGGGCCATCGCCCGACTCTCCCGTTCCGACTTGTTCCCCGGCGTCACGGGGAGCGCGGCTTTCAACCGGGTTCGCACCTCGGGCAATGCGCCCAGCCCGGTGGGATTCCCCATTCCCAGCCTGCAGATCAGCGAATGGAAGGCTCCGTTCGATCTTAGCTACGAGGTTGACCTCTGGGGCAAGGTGCGACGCTCCTTCGAGGCGGCCCGCCAGGAGGCGGTCGGCAGCGTGGCGGCGCGGGACAACCTGCTCCTCACCGTCCAGGCGGACGTGGCCGCGACGTACTTCCAATTGACCGGAACGCGCGCGGAGATGACTGCGCTGGAAGAGGCCATCCGCCTGCGCCAGGAGGCGCTGAATATCTTTCAACAGCGGCTTGGCGCGGGAGTGGGGACGGAATTCGAAGTGGAGCGCACGAAGGTTGAACTGGCCAGCGCCCGCGCCGATCTGCTGGCCGCCAAGCGCACCGAGGCGGAACTCATCAACGCCTTGGCGATCCTCTGTGGCCAGGCTCCCGGGTCCTTCCGCCTCGAAGCCACCAATGCTCCGCCGGCCGCCCCGCGGATTGCGGCGGACTTGCCTTCCTCCCTCCTCGAACGCCGGCCTGACGTGGCGGAAGCCGAGCGCACCTTGGCGGCGCGCTCCGCGCGGATCGGAGTAGCCAAGGCGGCCTACTTCCCCTCGATCCGTCTCACCGCGCAGGGCGGCTTCCAGAGCGGCGAACTCCAGGACCTGCTGCAATGGGAAAGCCGCACCTGGGGCATCGGACCCTCGGTTTCTGTGCCGATCTTCCAAGGCGGACGCATTCGCGCCAACGTGGCCCAAGCCAAGGCCGCGTACGATGAAGCCCTGGCCAAGTATCGCCAACAGGTCCTGGTGGCCTTTAAAGACGTGGACGACAGCCTCGCTGCCGAGCGCTTCCTGCGCGAGCAACTCGCCGAACGCGATGCTGCCGTCGCCGCTGCGCGCAACGCGGCGCGAATGGCCCTTAACCGTTTTTCCGCCGGCACCGTGAGCTTTCTTGAAGTGGTGGATGCGGAGGCCGCGCGACTCCAAAGCGAGCTGGCCCGCATCCGCGTGGCCACCTCCCAACTCACCGTCTCCGTGCGCCTGGTCAAAGCCCTGGGCGGCGGATGGCAGGCGGCCTCCCCCAGCTCTTAACCCCCTTCCCGATTATGTCGCTTCCTACTCCAAGCCAATCCCGCCCCCGGGCCGTCGCCATCTCGTCCGCCTGCTTCCTTGCCATGATGGCGGCGCTCACGGGCTGCAAGCAGGGCGGCGGCGGCGCTCCGCCCGTCATGCCGGTTGAGGTGGACGCCATCCAGGCCTCCACGGCGCCGGTGGAAGACCGGTTGGCCGCCGTGGGCAGTTTGCAGGCCAACGAGCAAACCACGCTCATGCCCGAAGCCCCAGGACGGATCAGGGCCATCCTCTTTCAGGAGGGTCAGCGCGTGGCGGCGGGCGCTCCGCTCTTCGAACTCGACGATGAGAAAGAGGCCGCTCAACTCGCCCTGGCGGCCGCGGACTTGGACCTGGCGCGACAGAACGCCCAGCGGGCAGAGGCCCTGGCCGAGACGAAGGCGATCTCCCGGCAGGAGATCGACCAGATGCGCGCGCAGGTCAACTTGAAGGAGGCCTCGCGGCTGTATCAGGAAAAGCGCGCGCGGGAGATGCATTTGAGCGCCCCCTTCGCGGGAGTGTTGGGCCCCCGCGCCGTCAGCCTGGGACAGTTCGTCAACGTGGGCACAGCCCTCGTGACCCTCACCGACGACACCCGGATCAAAGTCCAGTATCGCCTGCCGGAACGCCACTTGCCGTTGCTCAAGGCCGGCCAGGAAGTCACGCTGCGCGTGAGCGCCTTTCCCGACAAGGCGTTCCCGGGGAAGGTTGATCTGGTCAATCCCGAGGTGGATCAGCAGACCCGGACCGTGCAATTGCGTGCCGTGGTGCCGAATCCCGACGGACTGCTGAAGCCGGGCATGTTCGCGCACGTGGAAACGATCACCGGCCGGCGCGAGGACGCCATCGTGATTCCCGAACGCGCGGTGGTGCCGTCCCTCGCCGGCTTCTCGGTCTACACCATCGTGACCAACACCGCCCGCGCCGTAGCAGTGGAACTTGGCCAGCGGATGGAAGGCAAGGTTGAGATCCGCAAAGGTCTGACCGCGGGCCAACCCGTCGTCGTGGGCGGGCTGCAAAAGATCATCGATGGCACCCTCGTCACGGCCGCTCCGCCGAAAGGCCTGTCCGCCACCGCCGGCACCAACGCCCCTCCCGCGCTCTAACCGCTTCCCGAAGGCCGCCCCACACGTCACCAGGCCCGGTAGCCGCCAGCCAGCCAAGCCCCGAGTCCAAGGCATGCACCTGCGATCCGACCCATGACTTCCCGGCCGCCCGCAGCGTCCTCCCCCCACCCATTCGCATGAGTATCCCCGAGTTTTGCATCCGCCGCCCGATCTTCGCGATCATGTTGAATCTGCTGATCGTGCTCTTCGGAGTCACGGCCTACCTGCGCCTGCCGGTGCGGGAACTGCCTAACGTGGACCCGCCCATTGTGACGGTCACCACCATTTACCGCGGCGCCAGCCCGGAGGTCATGGAGGCGGAGATTACGGAGCGGATCGAACAGGAGATCAACACGATCTCCGGCATCAAGACGCTCACCTCGGTCTCCCGCGAGGAGGTCAGCCTTGTCACCGTTCGCTTCAACCTCAACATCGACGTCAACGTTGCCGCCCAAGACGTTCGTGACCGCATCGCCCGCGCCCGCGGCCTCATGCCGGAGGACATCGAGGAACCCATCGTCGCCAAGCAGGATGCGAACGCCGAGGAAATCATGTGGGTGGCGCTCTTCAGCGACCGTTACTCGACCCTGGAACTGACAGACATCGCCGAGCGCGAGTTCAAGGACCGGTTGCAGACCCTCCCGGGGGTGGGTGGCGTCAATCTGGGGGGCGAGAAGCGTCAGGCCATCCGGTTGCGGCTGGACGCGGCCAAGCTGGCAGCGCATGAAGTGACGGCGGCCGACGTGCGGCGTGTCCTGGCCACGGACAGCATCGAACTGCCGGCTGGCAGACTGGAAAACCGTGACCGCGAGATGAGCGTGCGCGCCCTGGGCAAGCTGGACCGCCCGGAGCAACTCGAGAACCTGGTGGTGCGTTACGTCCGCGGCACCCCGGTGCGGCTGCGCGACGTGGCCAAGATCGAATTCGGCGTCGAGGACGAACGCACCGTGGCCCGGTACAACCGCCAACCGGCGGTCGGGTTGGGCATCGTCAAGCAATCCGAAGCCAACGCGCTGAGCGTGGCGGAGTTGGTCAAGGCGGAGGTGGCCAAGATCAAGCCCCGCCTGCCGCCCGGAGTCAACGTCGAGTTCGCCTACGATTCCTCCACATATGTGCGCCGGGCCATCCACGAGGTGAAGGAGACGGTGTTCATCGCCTTCGCCCTCGTGTTGCTGGTCATGTTGCTCTTTCTGCGCAACTTCTATTCGACCATTATCCCCATGCTGGCGGTGCCGGTTTCGCTGGTGGGTGTCTTCGCGCTGTTGGCCGTGCTGGGGTACACGATCAACCTGCTCACCCTGCTGGCCCTGGTGCTGGCGGTGGGCGTGGTGGTGGACGACGCCATCGTGGTCCTCGAGAACATCTACCGCCACATCGAGCACGGCATGAGCCCCATGGAGGCGGCCATCAAGGGGGTCAAGGAGATCACCTCGGCGGTCATCGCCATCACCATCACGCTGGTGGTGGTGTTCATCCCCATTGCCTTTCAATCCAGCTCGGCCGGCATCCTGTTCCGGGAATTCGCCTTCGCCACGGCCGGGGCGGTGGCCATCTCGGCCTTTGTCGCCCTCACATTGACCCCGACGCTCTGCGCGCGCATCTTACGCCCGCCCGGCAGCGAAGGGAAGGTCTCGAACTGGCTGGAGCAGCGGTTCAAGGCCATGGAGGCCCGCTACCAGAAATGGCTGGGCTGGAGCTTGCGGCACAAGTTCATCGTCGTGCTTGTGGGCCTGATGACGCTGGGCGCCAGCGCCTACTGGATGAAGGTCCTGCCCCGGGAGTTCCTCCCCGACGACGACAAGGGGTATGTCTTTGCCCTGATCTTCGCCCCGCAGGGGGCAAGCTCCGAGTACACCGACCAGGTGGTGCGCCAAGCCGAGCAAATCCTCAGCGAATACCCGGAAACGGTCGGCATGTTCTCCGCCGTGGCGCTGGCGCGCGGCGCCCCGGGGGAATCGAACTTCGGCATCCTCTTCGGCCAACTGAAGGAGGGTCAGCGCCGCACCGCCATCGAACTCTCCCGTCCGGGCGCCATGGGCTCGGTGTTCACCCGCCTGATCACCGAGATCAAGGGCGGCCAGGCCATCGCGATCCTGCCCAAGGCCACCTCCTTCGGCGAACAGTATCAATTGGTGCTCCAAGGAGGGAGCCTGGAACGGCTCGAACAGGTCGCCAACGAGGTCCGCACGGAGTTGAACAAGGCGGGCTTCCTGGCCCAACCCCGCCTCAACCTCAATTTCGAACAGGCCCAACTCCGCTTGGGCTTCGACCGCGATCTGGCCGCCAGCCAGGGCCTGAGCGTGCGCGACATGTCGGAGTCGCTCCAGGTCCTCTGGGGCGGCCTGGACGTGGCCCGCTATAACCGTGGCGGCAAGGAGTACAAGGTCATTGCCCAGTTGCAGCGCCCGGATCGGCTGGCCCCGCCCGCTCTCGACGATATCTACATGCGCAACAGCGCGGGCGAGTTGGTCAAACTCTCGGCGTTCGTGAAGCCGCAGGAAAAGGGCTCGGCCAACGCGATCAATCGTTTCGCCCGCCAACGTTCGGTGACCATTGGCGCCCAGGTGCAGGGCATCCCCTTGGGCGTGGCCGTCCAGCGCACGGAGGAGATCCTGGCCCGCACCCTGCCCCCGGACATTTCTTTCCGGTGGGATGGCGAGGCCGACGAAATCAAGGAAGGCTCCGCCAAGTCCATGGAGATTCTCATTCTCGCCGTCCTGATCGTCTACATGGTGTTGGCCGCCCAATTCGAGAGCCTGCGCCACCCCTTCACCATCATGCTGGCGCTCCCGCTGGCCCTGTTTGGAGCCTTCGCCGCCCTCTGGGGGCACGGTTTGGTCAACCAATTCGCGCTCATCAAGTTCTACGCGCCCCTGGATCAACTGCCCAAGCCGCTGGCCTGGCTCACCACGCATCTGCCGGAAATCCCCGCCATGACCCTCAACGTCTACAGCGTGATCGGCATCATTCTCCTGCTGGGCCTGGTGACCAAGAACTCCATCCTCCTGGTCGAGTTCGCCAACCAGCGGATGGCCCACGGCGCCAAGGCGCTGGATGCCATGCTCGAGGCCGGACGCACGCGGCTGCGACCGATTCTCATGACCGCGATCTCGACCGTTGTGGGCATTCTTCCCATCGCGCTGGGGTTGGGCGAGTCTACCATCAGCCGCCGCGGCTTGGGGGTGGTGGTCGTGGGCGGCATGCTTACCTCGACGTTCCTCACCCTTTTTGTGGTGCCGGTGGTCTACGTTCTCATCAGCCCGCGCAAGACGGAAGCGGCCGCTGCGGTGCCGACTCCCCTGACCAGCGTCGATCCGGCCGTGTAGAGCCCGTGGGCTGACTCCGCTGGCGGGAGAGCAGGGCGGCGCCCGCCCGCGGTGCGGAGAGTGACGCCGAGAGGCGGCGACCGCCGGCATGCGCCGAGCGGCCGCATCCTGGGGTCAGGCGGATTCCCCGCGCAGGTAAGCGCCGCAGGATTCGCGGACGACGAGCCGGGGCGAGAGCAGGATGGTGCGCACAGGCAGGGCGGGCTCCGCCAGGCGGTCCAGCATCGCGCGGTGAGCCGTCACGGCGAGGTCCCGCGCGGACTGGTGGATCGTGGTGAGCGGCACGCTCAGCAGAGTGGCGTACTTCACGTCGTCGAACCCCACCACGCGCACGTCCTGGGGGACCCGCACCGACTCCTTCGTCAGGCTGCGCATGAGTTGGACGGCGGTGAGATCGTTGGCGCAGACGAGGGCGTCCCACCGACGGCCGGCGGTCAGGGAGCGCACAAACTTCGCGTCCTCGGGGTCCCCCACCTTGAGCCAATCGCCGGGCAACTCCTGCCGGTGACGCAACAGGGCGTCACGCACGCCGGAGATGCGGGCCTCGACGGTCGAGGGAAAGCCCGGCCGCGCCACGAAGGCGAGGCGCTGACAGCCGAGCTTGAGCAGGTGCTCCGCCATCAGGCGGCCGCCGGCGGCGTTGTCGCTGGCCACCAGGTCGAACTCGCTCCGACGGGGGAACAGGGTGCAATCGCGGTCCAGCAGGACGACTGGAAGGCCGGCGTTCTGGAGGCGCTGGGCCATGGTGAGGTTGATATCCGTATGGCCGGTGTTGCCTTCGAAGGGTGCGAAGAAGACCCCGGCGACCCGCCGCTCGGCAAAGAGGTTGCACAATGCCACCGCCTGTTCCGGGGTGAGATCACGGCCGTAGTGTTGCTGGGCGGAGTCGCCCCAAAGCAGGGAGGCGTCACGCGCGCGGACGACGCCGGCGAGTTCGCCACAGATGAGGGTGAGAATCTCGACGGCCGCCAGCTCGGGGACGAGCATGCCGAACTGGCGCTGACAGGAGGTTTCCGGGGCCGGTTTTCGTGCATAGGTGCCCGAGCCGGCGCGCCGCTCGATCAGGCCCTCGGCCTGAAGATCGCGCAGCGCGCGGCCAATGGTCGCGCGCGAGACACCATACTTCTGCGCCAAGGGGATCTCGCCGGGCAGACGGCCCGAACCGCCGTACTTGCCGGCGGCAAGGTCGCTCAGAAGCTGCCGCGAGACCTCGCGATGCTTGTGTTCGTTATCCATAGACTGGATGAACCGCCCGAGTTGTCCGGTCAGGACAGCAGACCTGTCATATCAGGTTTCGACGCAGGTGTCACCTGCGCAAGTAGCGCGGCCGGGTGGCGAGGGGTAGTTTCAGCCCGGAATGAGACGAGCATCCATCGTGACCACCAAGCGGACGCGGCATGCTTGCAAGGGCAGGCCGGACGCACGCCCGAGGGCCGAGGCAACCGCTCCCCAGGGGCGGGGCGCCGCGGCGCCGGAGGCGGGTCACGCGGGGCAAGCGAAAGGCGCATCATGACGAACGAATCCAACGGCAAGAGGCGGTTTCTGGTGGCGAGCGACTTCGACCAGACGCTCAGCTACAACGATTCCGGGCACGTGCTGGCGGAGTTGCTGGGCATCGGGGGCTTCGAGCAGAAGGTGGCCGGGCTTTCGCGGTCGAGCCTGGTGCATCAGGGGGCCGAACTGGCCTACCTGTTGCGGCACGATCCCCAGTTTCGCAGCGTGCGGCGGGAGCACCTGGCGGAGGCCGGCCGCCGGGTCCGGCTGAAGGAGGACATCAAGGCCTTTACCGAGTTGCTCGAGCGGGATTGGGACGGGGTGGAGTTTCACTTCTGCGTGATCTCCGCCGCGCCACGGGAAGTGGTGCGGTCGGCGCTCGAGGGCATCGTGCCGGCCGAGAACATCTTCGGGACGGAACTGGGCTGGGACAACGCGACCGGCGAGATTGCCAGCGTGCTGCGGGCCACCGCCGGCTACGGCAAGATCGCGGCCCTGGAAGAGCTGGAAAGCAAGCTGCAGATCGCACCCGACCACACCATCTACGTGGGAGACGGGAGCTCGGATCTGTATGTGATGCATCACGTCAACAGCCGCGCGGGGCATACCATCGCGGTTTCGGAAACGAAGTCGATCAGCCGCATCGCCAAGCGAACGGTGCTAAGCTCCAGCGCGCTGGGCGTGCTGCTGCCGATTCTGGAGGATCTCCTGCGGTGGAACGCACCGGAAATCCGCGCCTTCTTCGAGGCGCAGGGCTTCGGCCTGCAAGGGTGGGACAAGGTCCGGACGGACTGGCTCACGTTTTCCACGACGCCGGTGAGCGTGCTGCCCGCGAACAAGACGGCGCTGGCTTCCTAGAGGAGACCGCCATGCAAGCTGTATTCGATCCGACCCTGGCATCGGTCCATACGGGCGCCACGCGACCGCAGGCGGCGCGGGCGGCGGTGCGGGTGCTGTTCTTCCTGAATGGCGCGGTGTTCGCCACGTGGGCCTCGCGCATTCCGGCGGTGCAGGCGGCGCATGGGCTCAGCAATGGAGCGCTGGGCCTGGCGTTGTTTGCGATCGCCCTTGGGGCGGTGGTCGCCATGCCCGTGGCCGGGTGGCTGACCGCGCGGGTGGGGAGTGACCGGGTTTGCCGCTGGAGCGCGGCGGCCTATGGGGTCATGTTGCCCATGATCGTGCTCGCGCCGGCGCTGGCGGCGTTCGTTCCGGCGCTGTTCTGTTTCGGGGCGAGCCACGCGGCGCTGGACGTGGCCATGAACGCGCAAGCCGTGGCGGTGGAGAAGCGTTACGCCGAGCCGATCATGTCGTCCTTCCATGCGCTCTGGAGCACGGGCGGCCTGGTGGGCGCGGCCATTGGCGGGGTGCTGGCGGCGCAAGACCTGGCGCCGCTGCCCCACTTCGCGCTCTTCGCCGTGCTGTTCACGGCCGGTTTGTGGCTGTTGTCACCGCACCTGTTGAACGCGCCGGAAGAGCGGTCCCACCAGCCCGCCGACGGGCGGCGAGCCTCGCGGTTCCCCGTGCCCTCGCGGAGCCTCCTGGCGCTGGGTACGGTGGCGCTGTGCATCATGCTGGGCGAAGGCGCGATGGCGGATTGGAGCGCGGTGTACCTGCGCAAGGGGATCGGCGCGAGCGAGAGCGTGGCGGCGGCGGGCTACGCGGTCTTCTCGGTGGCCATGGCGGCCGGGCGGTTCCTGGGGGATTTCCTCACCGCCCGTTTCCCGGCGGCCGGCCTGGTCCGGGCGGGCGGGATGCTGGCCACGGCGGGGGTTCTCCTGGCGGTGTTGTGGGACAGCGCGGCCATGGTCATGGCCGGCTTCGGTTTGGTGGGGGCGGGCTTTGCCACCGTCGTGCCGCTCGTCTTCACCGCCGCCGGCAACACGCCGGGCGTGGCCCCCGGCATCGCGCTGAGCTCGGTGAGCAGCCTGGGTTACCTGGGCTTCCTCCTTGGGCCACCGACGATCGGCCTGGCCGCAGAGCTTATCGGTTTGGGCCCGGCCCTGGGCATCGTGGCGGCCACCAGCCTGCTGGCCGCGACGCTGGCCCCGGCGGTGAAGCCCCGCCGAACGGTGGGGTAGCAAGGGGGCCGGGCGGTCGGCCACGGCGTTGGGGCTGAGCGTGGTCAAGGCGCACGGCGGCAGGGTGGCCGTGGCCAGTGAGCCGGGGAAGGGAACCGATTTTACCT
>CAYYMW010000077.1:0-21407 GCA_964472515.1 uncultured Verrucomicrobiota bacterium
ATCGAAGGCCCGCCCTCCAACCCACGGCCGAACAGAGAGCACGTAGCTCCCCTCCGCGGGAGGAGTGAAGGAGAACGTCCCCTGGTCGCCCGTTGGAGCGATGGTCGTGCCCGAGAGCCGTTCCACCGGGCCAATCCGGAGATCGTCGATGAGCCAACCAACCTCCACGCTGGTCTGCGGGTAGTAATGGCCGGAAGCGAAATCGTAGAGCAACCGGAGCCGGAACTCCTTTCCGGCAAGGCCCGCCAAGGAAACCGTCTGACGGGTGAAGACCGATTCACCCGCACCGCCGGTGCCGGCACGGCTCCAGTAGGTCTGCCACGACTGTCCGGCGTCGGTGGAGACCTGCAGGCGTGCGACCTGGTTCGAGAACGCGTAGCCCAGCCGACTCTGGAAGGTCAGCGCGGTGGCCGCGGTAGCCCGGAGGGGGGCGGTGGTCGTCAGACTTTGAGGCGAGGGGTTGGTGTGGGTGAGATGGAACGAATGCGATCCCTCGATCGCGGCCTGGCTGGTGATCACGGAGTAGCCGGGGGAAACCGCCACTACGAAATTGTCCAGGCCGTTCTCCGCCCCGTCGGCGTAGTCGATCACTTCGCGAAGCACCCAGCGCCAGTCGTACCGCTGCGCGCCGCCCACCGCGCTGAAACGATACCCGAAGGCGCGGCCGGCGGAAGGCTGCGCCGGACCGGTAATCGCCGGGGGGGTATAGACGGAAAGGTAATCGAGTTTGACGTTTTCGCTGTTCTGCACCTGAACGCTCCTTTGATCCCCCGGTAATCCCGGGACGGTGATGGTGGCCTGGTACGTACCGTCCCCGGGCACCGGCAGGGCGTAGCCGCCCGAGTTCGCCGAGACGGCGCGCTGGCTGCTGCCCGCCACGTTTATGATGGCGCCGCCGATGCCCTCACCCGGATCGTAGAATTGGTTTCCATTGAGGTCGTAGTAAACCACCCCGGTCACAAAGGGACGGGGTACCCTGGGCCGGGCCAACTCCTCGGTGACCAGCATGGGGCCGACGTTGCCATTGGTGCCGCGCAGCACGGCCACGCCAATTTCCCAGGTTTGCCCGTTGGCGTTCAGGTCGTGCAGGTTGTTGCGATGGCCCGGCGGCACCTGCATGCCGCCGGTGCCGTTTCCCCAGTCTACTTCGAAACCGGCATGGGCATACAGGCCGCTCTTCGCGTAAGCGTAGATGTTCTCCCCGGAATACGAGTACAGGTAGCCCGTGGCACTCACCCGCGAACCCGGGTTCGACCCATCGCTCCCGGTGTGCGATTGGAAGGCATGCGCCAGCATATCCTGGTTGTGACGGCGGGCCGCCTGGGTCAACAGTGGGTTGATTGCCAAAGGAGGACGTGCGGCAATCTGGTTGAACTGCTGCTGCATCAGGGTCAGGTCTACCCCAAAGTAGTCGTAGACGCCGACCAACTCCGGGTCGGTGCTGGTCGCCAAACGGACTCCCTCCGCAGGTGGATTGGCCCGCGCCCGGTTGATCAGCTCGACTTGGTATTGCTCGTCATCCGTGGGATCGCCGATGGAGTAGTCCGCCACCGCGGTGGGGACCTGTCGAGGCGCGATCGGCAAGGCCGGCGCTGAGGGTGCATACTCCACCCATGCCGGGGGCGGAGCGACCGGAGCGGGAGCCAGAACGGGTTGAGGTTGTGCCAGGCACCACTCTCCCCCGAAGGACAGCGACAGCAGCATGGTCAAAGGGAGTATCCTCGACGCGATTCGCGGCCTAGAACGCCGTTGCGTTGCGCGGGAACCGAACCAGATGGGCTGGCATTTCATGCTTTGCGTACCATGGCACCGTGGACAGGGCGGCTTCTGCCGCACCAATACGTAGCCGATCAGCATAAGCCGCACAAGTGGGCATTCATCCGCACGCACCCGTGGCCAAGTCCAAAGCCCGGCTGAAACAAAAGGGCTGGGCTAACAAAGATCGGCGTGTAACCTCCCAAGGGGCGCCAGCGAATAGTGGGACAAGCCGGGAGCAACCGCCCGGCGCCACCGAGGTCGAACCGGGTGCCACTGTTCGGTACCGGCAAGACCTGACGATGCGACGATCATGAGAACGACCTTATTGACCCTGACTACCACGCTCCTCTGGGCCGGAGCCGCTTGGGCGGGACCGCTGACGCGGCCCGATGTCGCGGGCACCGCTAAGTGGGTGCTGCACTTGGACACCGAGCGACTGCGACCCACACGAGTGGGCGAAGCCATTGCCCAGCAAGTGGATGCCAAGATGGCAAAGCCCACCGCCGACCTGAAGTTCTTCCTGGGTCTCGATTTCGATTGGCGGCGCATCACCGCGCTCACCGCGTACGGGACGAGCTTCAAGGCGCAGTCCGGAGACAAGGGAGTGCTGTTGGTGTATTCGGACATGGACGTCGAAACCGCTCTGGAGACCACCGTGGCGAAACTGGCTTCTGCCGGCCAAGCCGATTCCGGCCCTGTGCGGCGTCTCGAAGCGGCCCCCAACGCACTCTATCGGATCAACGACGAACTCTACGTGGCTTGCCGGGTGGGACGGCCCACCATCCTGAGCAAGTCGCGGAAGCTGATCGACGAGGCGCGCGCCACCTTGGCAGGCAGCACCCCGAGCCTGCGGGAAAGCCAGGCCTTGGCCGGGTTTCCCGCCCCGGAAACGCCCATGTTCGCCCTGGCAACTGCCGAGGGATTCAACGAGCAGGTGCCCATCCCCCCCCTCTCGAAGACCCTGCAAAACGCCGAAGCCCTGCGGCTCATGCTCGGCGAAAAGGGTGACGATCTGTGTCTGAACCTGGCCTTGGAAGCCAAGAGCGCCGAAACCGCCACGCAGATCCAGCAGGTTCTGCAGGGGTTGGTGGCCCTCGCGGCGCTCAACGAGGTGCAGAACCAGGATCTCCAGATTCTGGCGCAATCGCTCAAAGTCTCCGCCAAAGAGAGACTGGTGAGCGCCGAGGTCCGGTATCCCGTTGCCAGAGCTTTGGATAAGATCGCCGAGCAAACCCGCAAAGAGGCCAAACCCTGATCGGCCCGCAGAGGCCCCACTGTCGCCCCATGGGCGGTTCCTCAGCCCCACCTCACCCAGCCGCCAGCGTCCCCGGCCCCGCCGGGGACGTGCCCGCCTTGGTCCGCGCCGCGAGGGAGGGGTCGGAGGCCGCCTTCGCCCAGTTGGTCCGACACTACGAGAGCCGCATGTTTAACTTCCTCCTCCAGTGGGTGGGCAACGCCCATGATGCCGAGGACCTGGCGCAGGAGACCTTCGTACAGGCCTACGCCGGCCTGCCACGGTACGACCCCCGCTGGTCCTTCAGCACGTGGCTCTACACGATTGCGCGGCGCCAGGCCATCCGCCACTGGCGCACCGCCAAGAAGTGGGAGGCCCTGCCGGACGAGCCGGATTGGGAAGCCACCGAAGCCGATCCGGCTGCCGGCGCGGCGGAACGCGACGAACGGGGCCAACTCTGGAGCCTGGCACGCCGCCTCCCGGAGACGCAATTCACCGTGCTGTGGTTGCACTACGCGGAGGATTTCACAGTGGAGGAAATCGCCCGCGTCCTGGGGACAAACCGCATCCACGTCCGGGTCAACCTGTTCCGCGCCCGTCGCGCACTCGCGCGGCAACTGACAAAGACCGCCCCCGAAACCGTCCGGCAAGCCCGACCACCCCTCCAACCCTCACGCACACCATGAACGCCTGCTGGTACTATCGGGTAGTATGCGAATGGAAGCACTTCTCAGGCGCGCCGCTCCCCCGCCGCGTAAAGAACCACTTGGCCAATTGCGCCAACTGCGCGCGCGTAGCGGGCGTGGCGAACGCCTTGGAGAACCGCCTGCGCGACGAAGCGCGTGCGCTCCAACGCCCTGCCCCGCCCGCGTTGGCGGCCAAGATCGAGCGCCGCTTGCGTCAGCGCGTGGAGACAAAGGCCGAAGTGCGCCCGCCGGCGCGGTTGGTCTTGGTCTCGGCCCTCGCAGGCATCACGTTGCTGGCTGCCGCAGCGTGGTGGACCTGGCAACGCCCCTCCCCCGCATCCTCCATGCCGCTGGCAGTGGCTCAAGTGTACCCACTGGATCGTCTGGACCTGAGCCACACCCCCTCCTGGCTGGAGCGCGACGAGGACTGGCAGCGGCCGCTGCGCACGGAGATGGATGGGCTGGTTAAAGACACTTCCTCCGCGCTGCAACACCTGGCGCAGGCCTTCCTGCCTGGCGAACGGGCCGGGGACTGAGTCCTCCGCCCTCAGCGGCGATCCAGGCACTCCCGAACGAGTCCTGTCAATCCTCGCTTATCCTGCGACTCGCCCCGGACCGCCTCCTGACCCCTTGGCGGAACGGAGGCGAAAACGCAACCGCCGGTGCCGCCTCCCGACTCACGGAGCCAGACATTCGCCGAGCTTCACGAAGACCGCCGCTGGTTCGAACCCCGCGGGGAGTTCCAGCAGAACGCCGCTCTCGGATAGAACGAGGACCCCAAGGGCATCTTGCACCATCCACTCCATCAGGTTGGTGGAAGCGAGCACCTGCCATCGCGATCCGACCGTTCCCTCTACCTTCAGCATGGGCTTGCCCGCAGCCGAGAGCCTGCCCGTCAGTGTCGCCGTCGCTTCCGTGCAGACGTTGACCCTCGCGGTGGTGCTGCTCACGGTTCCGGCGGTGTTGCTCACTTGCACCCAGCAAGGGTAATCCACCGTCAGAGGCGGGGTGGTGAAGAAGGCATTCGTGGCGGCAGACAAAGGTGCGTTGGTATCACCGCTCTCTCCTCGATACCACTGGTACGAGAGCGGTTCCGACCCTGTCGCCGTAACACCTACCCGCGCCTGGCTGCCGGTCAGAATCGACTGGCTGGCAGGCTGAACCACGATCTGAGGCGCGAACGGGGCCAAGGTTATGCGGAGGATGGCCAAGCCCGCCCGGTCGTCCGCGACGTACACCAGGTTCTCGCGGAGCGCCAGATCAAGCGCGCTCCCAGGTGTATCGCAGCCCCCGACCCGGACTGGATGGGCCGGATCGCTGACGTCGATCACCTGCACGCCACCCTCACCATCGGCAAGAAACACGTGGTCGCCATCCACCGCGACTCCAAGAGCCCTGCCCCCGGTGCGGCAACTACCACACTTCAAAGGCTTGGTCGGGTCGCTCACATTGATGACCTCCAACCCCGCGTAGTCATCCGCAACGTAGGCGTAGTCGCCTTGCACCGCGACATCGGTGGCGTTCCCAGAAGTAGCGCATTCCCCCACCAGGAGGGGCCGCTTGGGATCGTTCACATCGAAGATCTGCAAAGGCCCTTGACCTGCGTCGGGCCCGGGTTGAGTGACCGCCAAGTAGAGGTAACCGTCTCGCCTGACAGAACCCATGCACCAACTGATGCGGCTGGCGGCGTAGTGCCCCACCTCCGCCGGCTGGGTCTCGTTGCTCACATCGAGTACCGTGAAGCCGTTGCCGTCTGACAGATAGGCGAAGCCGTCACTCACGGTTACATCGAAGCCGGTGTCCGTGCCACCACCACCCCCCACGCTGACAGGCACCCTCGGGTTGCTGACATCGACCACCTGTAGCCCGAACACATCCGCCACGTAGGCGTGGGCCTTGTCCACTGCCACCTTGATCGATCTCCACGAGGCAGGACACTCCCCCAGACCCATTGGGTGCAACGGATCGCTCACGTCAAGCACGCGCAGGCCCTCGGCACCATCCGCCAGGTAGGCATAGGGACCGCTGAGCGCCACGCCTTGAGCTCGTCCGGGTGTGTCGTACCCGGAAAGGAACTCGACCACTACGGGCTCCCTTACCGTCAATAACGCCGATCGACTGGTGATCGTACCGGCATGGTTGGTGATCGTCACCGCATAAGACCCGGCGTGCGCGAGCCTCACGGGGGACAACGTCAACGACTGGTTGGTCTCGTGTGGGAGCGGCACCCCATCCCTGCTCCACTGGTAGGCCAGAGCTTCAAAGCCCAACGCTTGCACCGCAAAGGCTGCGTTCGAACCGGTGACCGTCGCCAGATCCTGCGGCTGATTGGCAATTTCCGGCGGCACCTTGCGAGGATCAGCTGGAAGTATGACCAATCCGGCATTCCCATCCGCCACGTAGACGTACCCCCCATCCACCGTCACCCCGATAGCCTGATCGCAGGTTTGATGACCGCCTAGCGCCACAGGCTGCGCGCGCTTGGCAACGTTCACCACCTGAATCCCGTCCCGTCCCGCGGCCAAATAAGCGTAGTCCCCTGCCACCGCCAGCCCCAAAGCGTTGCCGATGATCGCACACGCTCCCACGCCGACAACCTGCGTGGGATCCTGCAAATCGTAGACCGCCAGCCCGAAAGCGTAATCGCTTGTGTAGGCGTACGAGCCGTTGACGACGATATCGGTCAGGTTGCCGCCCGAGACAAAGCCGCCCGCCCTCACCAGCGAAGCAGGTGCACTGACATCCACCACAGCGCCCTCGATCAAGGCAACCCTTTCGCCCAAAGCCACGAGGGAAATCCTCCACGGAACCTCATATCCCCCGAGCCGGCCGGGCTGCGCGGGGTTGCTCACATCCAGGACCTCCAAGCCGGAGCCCGTCAAGTAGGCATACACGCCACGAACTGCCACATCCCAAGCGCCGCGTTGACCGAGGTAACAGCTCACAGGAATTGGGTGTGAGGAATCCGCGATGTCAACAATGGCCAAGCCCCCCTCCTGGGCGGCCAAATAGGCGTAGCGGCCAGACACCTGCACGGCGCGGGCATAGCCCTGGATCGGGCACCTACCAAGCAGTGCTGGCTGTGAAGGATTGCTAACCTTAATGATCTGGAGGCCCCCTCCCCCGTCCGCCACATAGGCCAGGTCCCCGACCACCGCTACTCCGGTTGCACATCCCTCTGTGTCGCAGACCCCCACCAGTGCGGGTGATGCGGCGAAACCAGCCTGCACCACAACAAGTGTGAGGGACACAAAGACCGCAGCTTTCTGAATCCCTGTCACCGAAAGGTGTTGCATAGCACGATACCCCGATTCGCTTCCACATCGACTCTCCGAGACTTCCCTTGATTGCCCCAAGGGCACACGCCGCCACCCGGACGGGAGCTATCTGCCGAGGGCACAATCGGTCACTTGATATTCCCACTACACTACCATGTGTCTGGCCGCTTCACCAGTGCAATCGACTCCGCTGCTGAGGTCCGTCTGGCCCTCTCCCGGCTCTGAACGCGACGAGGATTGGCAGCGGCCGTTGCGCACGGAGATGGATGGGCTGGTTAAAGACACTTCCTCCGCGCTGCAACACCTGGCGCAGGCCTTCCTGCCTGGCGAACGGGCCGGGGACTGAGTCCTCCGCCCTCAGCGGCGATCCAGGCACTCTCGGACGATTCTGGCCAGTTCCGCCATATCATACGGTTTGGGCAGGAACATATACCCCGATTCGGCGGGGATGCCCTCCTGGGAAAACTCGCCGATATATCCGCTGGAAAGGATGACTCTCAGTCCGGGCTTGAGGGCTCGCAGGCGCTCCGCCAACTCCAGACCGTTCATCCCTTCGGGCATGACCATATCGCTGAGCAGCAGGTCGATCCGGCCACCGTCCTTCTGCCACAGTGCCAGCGCCTCCTGGCCGTTGTTGGCCTCGAGCACGGTATAGCCCCGCGCTTCGAGCGCGCGCGCCACCGTGCGGCACACGCTGACCTCGTCTTCAACCAGCAGGATCGTCTCCCGGCCATCCAGGATGCGAATGGGGCCATCCTCCACATCCAAGGCCGCAGCGGACGTCGAAGCAGGCAGGAACACTTGAAACGTGGCGCCGCAACCCAACTGGCTTGCCACCTCGATCCAACCCTTGTGCTGGGCCACGATGCCGTACACGGTGGCCAACCCCAAACCCGTGCCCTTGCCGGCCTCCTTGGTGGTAAAGAACGGCTCGAAAATCCGCTTCAAGGTGGCGGCGTCCATCCCGCAACCCGTATCGGTCACTGTCAGGCGGACAAACTGGCCCGGGCGGCGATCATGGCTCAACCGAGCTTCCTCTTCGGTCACCTCAACCTGCTCGGTGGCGATCAGCAGACGCCCGCCTTTGGACATGGCATCCCGCGCGTTGACGGCGAGATTCATGAGAATTTGCTCCATCATGCCGGGGTCGGCCGAAACCGCGGGGAGCCCGGTGCCGGGAGTGAACTGGAGGTCGATATGCTCTCCGATCAGCCGCCCGAGCATCTTGAGCACATTAACCACCACCTCATTCAGGTCCAATCGTTGCACTTGGAGTTTGGAGCGACGGCTGAACATCAGCAACTGCCGGGTGAGGTTGGCCGCGCGCTTGGCCTCGGCCTCCAATTCGCCCAGGTTGTCCCGGCTCTGGGGGTCAAGGGCGGAGTTGCCGCGCAACAATCCCAAGTTCAGCAGGATCGCCGCGAGAATATTGTTGAAATCGTGTGCCACTCCCCCCGCCAACTGCCCGACGGCCTCCATCTTCTGGGCCTGGCGCAACTGGGCCTCCAAACGCCAGCGTTCCGTGATGTCGGAGAAGATGCAGGCAAACTGACCCGCCGCCGGGCGAAACGCGCTGACCTGATACACCCGGCCCAGTTCGGGGCTCTCGCGTTCGAACACCACCGGCTCGCCCGTCAGGGCCACCCGCCCGTACGTCTCCACCCAAGCAGGGTCCTCCCCTGGCAGCACCGCACTCAAGGTGCGACCGATCAAATCCTCCGCGCGGAGGCCGGTGAGGCGCTCGAAGGCCGGGTTAACCGCCAGGAACCGGTAGTCCACGGGCGTCCCAGCCTCGTTGCAGATGATTTCATGTACCGCAAAGCCGTCCAGCATCCGAGTGAACAGCATCTGGTAGTTGGCTTGAACTCGATGGAGATCGCTCGTGTCGATCAAGAACCCCTCGACCCCCTCGATTCGCCCAGCATGATGCACCGGCCACACCGAGAAGGTGTGATGGCCGACAGAACCGTCGCGGCACCGTCGGGTGAACTCGCCGGAGGAGATCACCTCGCCCCCAAGCACCCGCTCGACGATCTCCACCGCGCGCGGTGCGGCCTCGTCAGTCTGCGTGACCGAAAAATGGCGGCCGATAATCTCTTCCGGAGAAGCGAATCCGTGAATGGCCAACCACGCCCCGTTGACTTGTCGAAAACACCCGTCGCACCCGATGCGAAAGTAGGCGGCGGAGGAAAGCTCCACAATCTGCCGAAACCGGGCCTCGCTCTCGACCAGGCTGGAGATCAGCTCTTTCCGGCCGGTGACATCCAAGGCGATGGAAAGGAGGCAGGGCCGGCCGTCAATGGTCACTTGTTCTCCACAGTAGATGCAGTCCACCGCCTGCCCGTTCTTGGCCCGCATCGTCAGTTCGAGGTTCGAGACCCGGCCATGCTGGCGCAACTGCTCCACCAAGCGCCGGCGGGTCTCCTCACCGAGCCACCCCAGCGCCACCGAACTGTGCCCGATGGCCTCCGCACGCGAGTACCCCGACACCGCCACGAACGCCTCATTGACATCCACGAAAACGCCGTCGGCCAAGTGCGAGATGGTCATCATCACCGGCGCGTTTTGGAACGCCTTGGAAAACTTGAGCTCGCTTTGATGAAGCCCTGCCTCCACGCGGTTACGTTCCGTCAAGTCGCGAACAAACACGACGAAGCGTCCGCCGTCGGCATCGAGGTAACTCGCGTTGACCTCCACCTCGATCTCCCGGCCGTCGCGACACCGCAGCCGGCTCGCAAAGCGATCGGAGCCCTGCTGTACGATGCGCGCGATGCGTGCCGCGACATCGGCGGCGGACTCGCGGGCTTCGAAATCCTTGATCGCGCGCTGCAGCAGTTCCTCACGCGAATATCCCAGCATCCGCCTGAGGCCCTCATTGGCCTCCAACAAACGGCCTTCCAGGTCGGTGAGGGCGAAGCCGTCCAAAGCCGCGGCCAGAATGGTCTTCAGGTGGCGGTCGCTGCGGAGCAGGGCCGCTTCCATCTGCTTGCGCTCGGTGATATTGTGCAAGATGCAATGAGTCCGCAGGGGGTGTTCTTCCCCCCGATGCTCGGTCTGGCAGTCGCAGACGACGTGAATGACCACGCCCTGCTTCGCACGAAGGCTATATTCGATGCCGCGCAACGCGCCTTGGGCCGCCAGCAATCTCAAATGCTCCTGGAAGAGGGCGACCTGGGCGGAGGGGAGCAGATCACCGAAGGAACGGCCCACGACAGCAGCACCTTCGTAACCCAGCATCGCCAGCCAGGCGCTGTTGACTTCGACAATCCGGCCTTCGGCATCCAGGGCGTGATAGGCGACCGGGGCATGCTCATAGAAGAGTCGAAAGCGTTCGTGCAGCGCCTCGCGCTCGCTCAAGTGGCGTTGCAGCCGCCAGCGGGCCCAACCGATGCCAGCCAGGCCCAAGCCGCCGAGAATGGCGTGGGCCACCCCCACGGGAATCATCTCGGCGCGCAGGATGGCCTGATACGGCGCCATCGGCACGGACACACTAATGCCGCCCCGAATCTCGCCTTCCCGGTAGCCCTGTTTGGCATGGCACTTCAGGCAACCGGCCTCCACCGTCATAGGCCGCATGAAGCGCAGGTAGAGCTGGCCATCCAGCGTTGCCAGCGAATTGGTTTCCTTGACCCCGGCTTCAAAGGCGCGAAGGGCGTTGGTCTCCCACGCGTCCGCAGCGTTGGCCGGGCGAATGGGATTGAGGCTCGTAATGTGCCCGCGCACGCCGTACTGCCGCTCTCCCAAGGCATGCACCTGCCGGGTCATGTAAGCCGGGTTGACCAGCGTCAACGACTGTCCGGAGGTGGTAACCACGTCCCGCTGCGGCACCTCCAGATAGGGGTTGGGGGGCGTATTCGTGGTCGGGGGAACGTAGACTCCGCCATGCATGGTCGCCCAGCGGCGATAGACCAGATCCTTATCGTGAGAAGCCCGGGCTTCCGTAAGCGCCAAGGCTCGGCCGGTGGCGCTGGAGAGATGCCCGATATACAGGAAAGACAAGGTCACCAAACCGACCCAGCCACAGGCGAGCAACCCGGCCCAGCGCCCCAAACGCCTCATCCTCGCGTTGGGATGGTCGCCGACCGTTTGGTTTGTCGCGCGCATTGGCAGAAGCGAAAGACCCTCTCAGGTAACGGCTTGGACTCTACTTGTGCGAGCAGCTTATCCAATCCAGGTTAAAAGTCAATGCTCGCCGAGCCGGGCAAAAGGGGCGCACGCCTGGCTGAAGCTTGAGATTCAGCCGCCCCCGCACACGCCGACGCTCGACGGCTGGCCACCCGCCTGGCAGCAGCCTGCCAGCACGTGACTACCGCCGGCCCGCTTCAGGCCAACCGGTCAAGGGAGTAGTCGTACGCGATAAAACCGCTGCGAAATGCCGCCGGCATTCTGGTCCTGGAAGCTGGCCGTGGCACCGCTGGCGTCAAGCTGGCCCAGGGATTGCCAAGCCGCATCGTTCAGCGTCGTCTTGAACTCGAGGCCATACCGGCGCCCGGCTTCGGCCGTCCACACCAGCGTGCAGACTCCCGGACTGCTCCACGACACCTGCAGGAACCGGATTTCCACCGGGACGGGCAGGTTGGACGCGCCTGGAGTCGGGGCCAGCGGTGCGCGCGACTCGAAGCGTGCGTCGGTCGGAGCGCCCCAAGCCTGATCGGCCGCCAAGCCCACGTAGTCGAGATAGTCCATCACCGCCGGTTGACCGCCCTGAAGCCGCACCAAGGCCAGCGAACCAGCGGAGGGATCAAGGCGGAAACTGGCGTGCCATTCGCCCGCCGTAGGGGCGGCGGCCTCCCCATCCAGCCACACCACCAGGAATTGTCCGGGTTGCACGACCGCCCCCGCCGGGAAGGTCCAGGCCGTCAGGTTCGTGTACTGGTTGGCCAGCGCCCAACCGTCGAGCGACACGGCCTCCCAGCCGGCGTTATGGAGTTCGACCCAAGGCTCGCGTTCGCCTTGGCCGTCAGCCAGTCCAGTCGCGTTGTTCGGCAGGACCTCATTGATCCAGACCGGAGGAATGGCGGGCAAAGGAGCCGCGAACGAGTTGGCAAAGCCAGGGGTGGCCGGCAGCAGATTGCCGGTATCGACCTCCATGGAAAGACCAAACACGATATCGCTGCTGCCAGTAGATATCTGATGCACCTCCACCGCCAACACGTTGTCGCCCTGGACCAGGTTGGTCCCCGCCACCACGAACGGCCCCTCGATCACGGCGTCGCCCACCGTGCGCCCGGCCGGGGTTTGACGGTCCACCACTTCCGGCATTTCAAGCC
Organism: uncultured Verrucomicrobiota bacterium; assembly: GCA_964472515.1. GTDB lineage: Bacteria > Verrucomicrobiota > Verrucomicrobiia > Limisphaerales > J093 > CAYYMW01. Next base: position 12,227 of record CAYYMW010000077.1, read on the forward strand.
GGTAGAGCGGCTGGCCGTTGAGGTAGAACACCGCCGCATCGTCAATGACGGCATTCAGCCGCAGCGTCACCCCCGCGGTTGGCCCATGGTACTGGAAATGCGTCCTGAAATAGAATGACATCGGTCCCAGTTGCAGCGGGGTGTTCTTGGGAGCCGGCAGGTCCGCCCCTTCCACGTAGAGCAACGCCGCCCCCTCGGGCCAGGCTTGGTCATTGAAGGAAGGCAGTATCCAGTTGGCACCCAGATCGGCCCCGGTCTGCTCGTAGCGCCAGGCGTTGGTCATGCCGATCAGTTCGCGAGGTTGCCCTGCCGCCAAGCCGGCAATGGCGGCCCAGTTGCCCACCACGCGGTTGTCCCGGGCCGCATCAATCAACTGGAGGGAGCCGCCCTGGCCCTCGGCGGCCGCCGGCCAAGGCAGCCGGCTGGCATACGCGACTTCGTCGAGAACCTCGTCGGTCTGAGCGTCGCGGTGGCGCACCAATCGGAGGGTGTCGCCGGTCAGCCCCAACTGACCGGTGTAAGTGCCACCCACGACCGGTTGGTTGGTATACGCCGCGCCAAAGGCCGTGCGATCCTGCACCACCACCACCAGTTGTCCCGGGGCAAGCTGCGCCCCGGCAGGAAAGGTGAATTGCAGGTTGTTCCCCAGCAGTTCAACGCCGCTCAGGTTCTCGGTCGTGTTGGTGGAATCGTTCAACAGCTCGACAAAGGCCGTCTTGGCGGCTGTCGGCCGGTACATGATCTCGTTGATCACCACATGCGGACGCAGCGTGAGGTGGACCTGGAAGGTCCTGGCATCGCTCAGCGGCGGGGTCGCATTGTCGGTCACCCGCACTGTAATCGCCCAGGTTCCCGCCCCCGCATCCGCGGGTGCCTGCCAACTCAAGAAACCGGTGGCCGGGTCGATGGCCATGCCCTCGGGCGCACCGGCGGCGAGGGCAAATGCCAACGCTTGCGCCGGCAGATCCGGGTCGGAGGCGGTGGCCGTCAATCGGAGCCACTCGCCCTCCTGCAGCGTCTGGTCAGCCAACAGCTCGAGGACCGGAGGTTGGTTGACCTCCCGCACGCTGACCCCGAACGTGGTGGCGCTCGACAGCGCGGCGGCGCTGCGTTCGGTGGCCCGCACCACGAACACGGCGTTGGTGGGCCCCTGTTCCTCAGTGGGCGTCCAGGAAATGGCTCCCGTGTCGGCGTTGATTCGCGCCCCCGACGGGGCGACGTCGAGAGAGTACGCCATCCCGACGGGCGGTTGATCGGGATCGACCGCGTGAACCGTCAGCACCAGCGGACTCAGTTCATCCACCATTTGCGGTTGCACCGGGTCGAAGACCGGCGGGTTGTTCACCTCCCGCACCGTCAACTTGAAGGTTCGGCTGGCGCTCAACGGCGGCACACCGTCGTCAGCAACCCGCACGGTCACGGAGTACTGGCCGGGCCCTTGGTTTTCGCTGGGCGTCCACGTCAACAGTCCGGTGTCGGAATTGACCGTCAGGCCTGCGGGAGCCCCTGCGTCCAAGGCGTACGCAAGGTGGTTGGCGGGAACGTCGGAATCCACCGCGGCGGCGGAAACCTGCCAAAGGGCGCCCTCGTCGATCGACTGGTCGGGAATGACCGGCAAGACGGGGGCGCTGTTCACCTCGCGGACGGTGACCGATATGCGGGCGGTCGTGGAGCGCGGCGGCGTACCGCTATCCGTCACCCGAACCCAGAAGGCAAATTGCCCCGGACCTTGCGCCTCGGTGGGTGTCCACGAAAAGACGCCGGTCGACGGGTTGATCTGGGCCTCCGGGGGAGCGTCGAGGCTCAGCGCATAGGCAAGAGTCTGGCCCACATCGGGGTCGGTGGCGGCGACAGTGAATTGCACCGGCTGCAACTCGTCAACGGTGAGCGCGGCAGGCGGCGTGACGACCGGTGGCCGGTTGCCCCCCGCCAGGACGTTGGCGTCGCGCGGCGTAGGCTGTTCCATTACCACCAAGGGCGGCTCGGCGCCGTCAGGGTATCTCCCGAAGCTCACGTCGTTGGTCAGCGCGCCAAAGCTAATCGAGTCCAGGACCGAGCCGTCCGGTGAGAGGAGCGAAACGGTCTCGCCACTGCTTGAGAGGGCGAAATCCGCATGCAGATCGCCGCCCGGCGTGTATTGAGCGGGCTCGCCGTCCGCCCAGACCAAGAGATGACCATGGGAGGGCAGACTGACGCCCGCAGGAATCACAAACCGCGAAGTATTGGTCGTGCCAACCACCAAGGCGTGCCGCCCCAGATCGACCGTGGAGTCGCCCTGGTTATACAATTCCAGCCAATCCTGATACTGCTGATCGACCGGGTCGGCGATGGTGGCCCGGTTGTCCGGTTGAACCTCGTTGATGACCACGGGAATCCTGGGCCAATTGGGGTTGTTGGAGCCGTCCGGAGTGGGGGTATAGAAGATGGTGCGGACCCGCGGCTCCCCGTCCGGGAAACAACCGATGCTGCGATCCGGGGCCACCTGGTCGTAATCCAAGTAGTCCATGACCGCCGGCTGGGCGGGCGAGCCCTGGAGGCGCACCAAGGCGACACTGCCGTTGGTGGCGTTCAAGCGGAAGTTCGCGTGAAGGTAGCCGGGACCACTCTGCTCGGCCTGGCCATCCGCATAGATCACCAGGAACTGCTTGGAGCCGAGGAGGGTGCCCGGTGAGAACTGCCACTTGGTCAGGTTGGTGTAGCTGTCCGTGAGATAGAAGGCCCCCAAGTCCACCAGACTGTCCCCCGCATTGTAGAGCTCGATCCACGGGTCGAACTCCCCTCGGTTGTCCGGCCGGGTCGAGGCATTGGCGGGCTGCACCTCGTTGATCCAGACCAGCGGGAACGGCGCCAGTGTCTGCCGGGTGGCGTTGGCACGTCCGGGCGTCGCTTGATTGCCATCCCCCGCGGCAGTGGCCGCCCAATTCCCCACACGGTACTCATCTTGTGCGGCGTCCATCAGTTGCAGCGAAGGGCCAAACCCGGCGGCATTGGTGGGCCAGGGCAGGCGCTTGTCATAGCGCACGTCGCTGATGATCTTGTTGGTGCCGCCGACACCACCCAACTGCAGCAACCCCAGGTACTCGCCGTCGTTGTCCAGTGAGCCGGGGAACGTGTCGAATACCGGAATCGTGCCGCCGTAAGCCGCGGCAAAGCCGGCCCGGTTGCGCGCGAGCACCAGGTAACTATTGGGTTGGATGATCGCCCCGCTCGGGAACGTGTAACCCACTCCCTCCAGTTTGTAGCCGGTCAGGTCAAAGGCGGTGGTGGTCGAGCGATTGAACAACTCCAGATAAGACGCGCCGGAGGCCGCCGCATCGTACTGTATCTCGTTGATGGCTACGAAGTCCCGGGCCTGCGGTACCGCCCCCGTGTACCGCACGGTGACGCTGTCGGTTGCTCCGGGAACCGCCTGGCCAAGCCGGTCCTGGCCCGCCAGCACGAGCAGATTCGTCGCCTGCGTGAGCGGCACCTTGATCTGGAAGGTGATCTGGTCGGTCCATGTGGCCAGGTAAGGCACGCCATTCACCTCGATAGTCTTGACCACAAAAGGAGCGGTCCCAGTGAGGGTCGCCGTGGGAGACGCGGTGCTAAAGTCACTTCCGCCATTGCTGGTGATGGCAAAAACCGACGCATCGTTGGCTCTGATCTGGGACTGAAGGTTGCTCCGGCGTTGCACCAGGTAATCGCCCACTCCTTTGGGATCCGACAGATTGACCCCGTTCTTCAGCAACGCGGCCCGTCGGGCGGCAATCTGGGGGGTGTAACGCTCCGGCAGCATGGCGCCGTTAACGGCATCGATGTACGCGCGCCAAAGCATGCGCCGAAACTCCGGCGTATCGAACCATTGATTGATGACGGGGTCCTGGCCTCCCCACAGACCGTCGCTCGGGCCGTTTCCGAGCCCCAGCACGAAGTCAATATCCCACGGCATCATCTTCCAAGGCCGGCCGGGCTGCTTGATGATGTACATGTTCTGGCCCACGGAAAATGACCACGAATCCCAATTGCCGAGCACGCGGTGGAAGGCAAAGATGCGCATCCACTCCTCCATGTCGGCCAAATTGAGCAACCGAGGCACACGGTTGGCCTGGTCGTTGGCGGCGTCGATCAGGTCAAACAGGTTGGTGTAGTTGTTGGCGGTGGTGGTGATGGTCCGCTGCTGGAAGTTCCACCGATACCGGGAGAGTTTGTAGGCGCCATTGGCGCTGCGGAACGGCTCCAGCGTGGCGCCCACCGCGCCGAAACCCGAATTGTCGTCCTGAAACTCGAACCAGACCGCCACCTTGTAAAGGTCGCCGTCGCCGCCCTCGGGGAACCACTTGCCGGCGAAATACTGGCTGGGTTGCTCGAGATCCTCGAGCACCTCACGAAACTGGCCGCCGTTCCAGTAGACCTGGATATAGTGGGAGTGGAGGTACGGGATGCCCATCTGCTGGCCGATCCAGGCGGACACCTGGCCCCGCAGGCCGGTTTCCTCGCTGCCGCCGTTGCCGGTCGACCCGAACACGCGATCCTGGGTGCCCAGCAGGAGGTCGTCCGCTGGAACCGTCACCGTTAGGTCGCCGGAACCGCCGTGGTATGGGCTGCCCTTGTCGCGAAAACCCACGTTGTAGATCACGCGGTAGTTGCCGTAAACCAGGGTGGCGTCACGGTAGGTGTTGTTCAGAGCCACCGTCTGATTGCGGGCATCGGTGGTGGCCTGCGTGTTCCACAGATGGTACTGACCGAACGTCATCAGCGGCAGAGGATCACCCCAGCGAATGAGACACTCCTGCGCAGGCGCTCCCGCCGGAAAGACCCGGCTCGCCACCGGTTCCGCCGCATCGGTGCTCTCGATGCGAAACGCCACCAGCGTCCCAGCCGACCGGCCGGTAAGGTTCGCGGTGTAGATACCATCACCGGCCACGTCATCCCCGCCCAGGCCATCGTCGCGCATGGCCACGGTGGTCAAGGTCGTTGCCGGATCGACGCGGTAGCGCAGGTTCACGCCGCCCACGCCGTCAGGGTCCGATACCCGGCACGTGACGCGCACCGCCTGGTTCGCCGACGGAACCGCCGGTTGGTGCGTCACCGCGAAGATGGCGGGCCCGGCATTGGCGACCAAGCGGCTGTTGGGCAGCCCCGGCGTGCCCAGATTCTTGGGCACGCTCATGCGGGCCGGCAGTTCAATCCACGCCCCGCGCGTGCGGAGCAGCACTTCGGGCCAACCGGCCTGCCAGCGGACCTTGGCCCGGATGGTGGCCGTGTTCCCGTTGGCGAGGCCGCTGATGGCCGTGCGAATGCTGTTGATGCCCGTATCGCCGTCGCCCGAACTGCGCACCCGCAGGCACCGGCTGCCCGTGGCCGCACCGGACGTCACCACGGCGGACTGGCTGTGGTTGCCAAAGAGACTCCAGCCGGTGGCTCCACTCTCGAAACCAGCGTTGCTGATCAGGTTCGCGCCCCCCGGCTTGAAGACTTCAAGGTCGTCGATCAGGCATTCGCCGGCGCCCTGCATCAGTATGTGGAAGCGATTCGGGGCGTATTCACCGCTGCCTTGGTCCACCGTTCCGGTAAACGAAACCGTGCTCCACTCGCCCTTCTGCGTCTCGTCGCTGTCCGCCCAGTTGGCAGCCTGCCAGGAATCGGAGTTGGGGTCGGTCAACTCAAGGCTGGAACCTCCGCCATCCGCCCATTTGCCCCACCGTCCGCCGGCGGCATAGGCGAGTTCTGCCACCGTGATCCAGATACGGTTGGTCATCCGTTCGCCAAACTCGTTGGTCGAAACCACGTCATCGGGTTTGGCCAGGGCGACGCGCTCGCCGTTGTTGGCCAGGGAGCCACTGTAGTCGCCCACCAGGTTGGTGGAGCCCAACTGCGGGTAGTTGGCCAGCATCCGGCTGGCGTTACGCGCCACCACCAGGCAGCCCCCCGCCGGCACCACCGTGTTGGCCGGCAACTTGAGCTGAACTCCCTCGGTAAACCGCCAGCCCGACAGGTCCACGTTACTGGCCGTGCGGTTATACAACTCAATGAACTCGTCGTCGCTGTCATCCGTGATCGGTTTGTACATCACCTCGTTGATCACGATCTCCTCCCGACGCCACGGCGCGTTGGCCTGCGCCTGGGTGGGGGACTGGAGTCGGCGAAGTTCGGGGCCGCCGTCGGGAAACCGCCCCATCGACACCCCGTTCTCCTGACCTCCGAAACGAACCGCGTCCAGGACGCGGGTGGCATTGGAGCTGATGAGATAGATCGTCTCCCCGGCTGAGGAAAGCGCGAAGCCCAGCTGGTTCTGGTCGAAGGCCAGAAAGCCCCGTGCGGGGACCTTGGTGCCATCGGCCAGCCGGAACCGGTTGGTGGCGGGGCTGTCGGTCAGGATGCAGCCGGACAGATCGACCTCCGCGTTGGAGCGGTTGTACAGCTCGATGAAGTCGAACTGCGGCTCGTCGGTATGGGCCAGGAATTCGTTGATGACGACGTTCCGCTCGGGGGCAAGGTAGAGCGGATCGATCCCTCCCGGAGAACCGCCGATCCTCTCGCTCGCCGCCCAAGCCTGGGGTTGGTCCTCGCCGTAGCTGGGCCGGGCCAGCACCAGGGAGTGGCCGGCGCCGTCGGCCGCCACGGGCCACGAGCCCTCGGTGCCATAAGTCACACTCAATCGCTCCGCCCCCTCGTTGTTCATGAGCTTCAGCGTGCCGCCCCCATTGGAAAGGGCACCCGTGTAAGGCCCCATCACGTTGGTAATGCCGTAGACAGCCTTCAAGTCCTCCGGCGAGGCCGCCACCACCACGAAATCCCCCGCCTGGAGTTGAAAACCGGCCGGGAAGGTGAAATCGAGGTCGCCAGCCAGACGCCAGCCCGAGAGATCCTCGAAAATCGCGCGGGCGTTGTACAACTCCACAAACTCGAGGTTGCGACCATCCGCCCGTGCGGGGGGATGGTACATGATCTCGCTGAGGATCATGCCCGTCGTGCGGCTGGAGGGTCCCAGCGGTTCGCGGGTTGGGGTATACGACGCCGTGCCGGTGCCGGCCGGCACGCCCAGATCGCGGAACTGAGCCCACGCCTGGCCACTGGCGCTTTCGCTGGTCAACGCCATGCCGAAGTAGATGGTCGAGGGCAGGTTGCCAAGGGAAACCGAACCCAGTTGGACCCACGATTGACCGTCAAATCCGGCAAAGCCCGTCAGGGTGGTTCCCACCCGCCGCAGCCGCAGCCAGGTGAAGGGGTAGTTCACGGAAAACCCGCCCGCGGGCGCGGTGGTGGTGGCCGACGCGCCGACACTCGTGCGTTGCTCGAAGAAGCAACCCAACTGCGCGGAAGAGGCAAACACCGCGGCAAAGCGGGCGTTGGCGTTGAGCGTCTCGCGAAGCATCAGACCGGCGCGCATGAATGGATCGGAGATCGACACCCCGGCGACGCGCGCCGCCAGGTCGAAGTTGCCCGCGAGCTGCTGGTATTCGAAGTGGAACTGGTCGGCCGTTCCGGCAACGCCAATGCCCCCCCCGATGATGTCCAGCCCCCCGGGCACAGCGGTAGCTGAACCGGCCAGGCCGGGAGCCCCGATATCCACCGGCGCGTACTCCGAGGAAATAAAGGACACCTGGCTGTTGGCCGCAATGGGATTGGGGATGTCCGCCAGATCGGTGACGTTGTTAACCGTCACGGTGTAGTTCGTCCCGAAGACCAATCCCGACACGGTCAGGAGAATCTCCGTGTTCAGCGTCCCGGCCGTCGCGGTCTGCACAGACGCGCCGTGATCCAAGGCAAAGCTGGCGGCGGCGCTGCCAGCAGGCACGAGGACTCCTTCGTCGAACGTCAGGCGCACGGTATTGGTGCCGAGGTTGAGGGCCTTGACGAGTTTGGGCTTCGTCGTGTCGCGGGTGACAGTCAAGGTGGCTTCCGTGCTGTTCGTCGTACCCAGAGGATTGCTGAGCACGCACCGATACTTGCTCCCGCTGGCGGAAAACCGGGGATAGAAGGTGTAATTCGAAGCGGTGGCGCCGACAATGCTCACTTGGTTGCTCTGCCACTGGTAATTGATGCCATCCTCGTTGTTGGGAATGACGGTAAAAGTGGCCGGCTGGTTCTCGATGACCGTGACGCTCACCGGCTGTTGGCCAATCTGGGGCGGGCCGGCCGGCACAAACCTGTAGTAGTCGACGTCGCCGCTCGCCGCGGTAAACCGGATGGTCTGAGTGCCGGACAACTGAATGACCGCCTGCTGGCCGTTGGCAGCCAGCATGGGAACCAGCGCATTGACCCCCCAGGTGCCGGTGCCGGGGGCGTCGAAGGTGCCCAGTTGGTCCAAGGTCTGATTTCCGGCGCCCGGGTTGCTGGTCACCAACTGCATGCTTCCCCGCATGGCACTGGCGGAGGTATCCCCATACGAAAGCGCCGCGTAGACCTTGTAGTAACCGGACGGGAAGGTGCGGGTGTAATTGAACCACATGCCCTCGCCAATCCAGCCCATCCGGAAGTTCACATTCACATCCCACGCACCCCGGTTCACATCGCCCATGTTGTCGGTCATGGGAATGCGATTGTCGTTTCGGTAAGCCGGACTCGAGCCGTCGGCGCCCCGGTTGTAGTCGACATCGTAGGTGGCCGTCAGACCGGCATAGGCGCCGCCGTAGTAAGGCATGGTGCTGGCCTCCGGGCGGGTCTGTCCCCCGTTGTAGTTAAAGTCTTCCGCCTCAATGACAAAATCGATCGCGTGCGCCCCCCAGCCGCCCCATAGCGCCAAAGCTAAAGCCAGCCAGCCCGGCCAAAACCCCAAGACACAAATCAAGACCTTCTGTCGGGCAAGCCGCCCGCCAGCGCTGCTAATCGAATTCATAATAGTGCGACTTTGAATGGACAGCAGGAAACGTGCGAAAATTCACCCGTTCTACCCGCCTTGTCCAGGCCTCATTAAGCACTTGCCGTGAAACGCATTACCAAGACACCAGCCCATTCCACCTTGCGTCGGCTCGAACTGGATTCGCGATCTTCGCCGTGAGCAACAAATCCGGCCCGAACCTCCGCCATCGGGTGGACGTGAGACGATGCACCCCGCTCCACGCCGTTGCGCCCTCACCGCCCACTACCCGCCGGGCCAATCGTCCTCCCAGCACCTTGGGCGCGTAGAACAGGGCTACCTCCTGCGCCAAGTCATCGGCTAAAAAACCCGCGTGCACTTCTCCGCCACCCTCCACCA
>CAYYMW010000078.1:0-21242 GCA_964472515.1 uncultured Verrucomicrobiota bacterium
GGACAAAGAAGAGCTCACGGCCCAGGTCCGGCAGCGGCCCGGGCTGGGCCGGTTCCTGGAAACGCAGACCGTCGTAACTCTCGAGCCGCGACACGGTCTGGGTGCCGGCGAGTTCGGTCGTCTGGAGCCACACTCCGAGCGTCTCGGTTTGCCGCACCACCTTGCGAACCGCCCGGCCTGCGGGATGCTGCAGCGGGAGAAATCGATTCGTGGCGGGGTCGTACAGCATGGTCTGACCGCCCAGGCTGACGACCAACCGGCCATCTGCCAGACGGTGAAGCCCGTCGCCCGTGCGGGCGGGCGCGTCCCACGTGGCGGGCCAGGGTTGGGTGTGCCATTCCCGGCCGCGCAGGCTCATCAACCCCCCGCTGGTGGCGAACCAGAGGCGCCCCGCGGGATCCTGGGCCATGGCTTGCACGGCGAGCAGGGCGCGGGGGACTCCCGGGGGAGCGCGCCAGCACAAGGGCGCGTGCCGGGCCAGCCCCTCCGGCGTGGCTACCCAGAACACCCCCTGGGGCTGGACCGCCACATCGTAAATCGGGGCGGAGACCGCCGGATCGCGCTGGTACTCTTCGGCCAGGGTGTCGAAACGCAGCAGCCCGTTCTGCGTGATGCCCCAGATCACGCCCGGTTCCGTGCCGCGCCAGGCCACGCGGACATTCTCGCTGGGCAGCGCCAGACTCGACCACTCCTTGCCGTCGAAGCTGGCGATCACGCGACGGTTGATGCCCCGCAATTCACCCACGGTCACCACGCCTCCGGCGTCATCCTCGAACGGCCGTTGCAGCTCGGTGATCCCCGACTCCGGCGACAGGAGGTACTCGGTCCAGACCGTGTTGGTACCCACTTGGCGGAGGGGACCCGGAAGCTTGGCGAGCCCCGCTGCGCCGGTGATCCACACTCCGCCATCGGTGGCCAGGGCCATTTCGTTGAACTTCCCCAGCCGGGTCTCGCTGGCCTGGCGCAGAACCCGGAGTTCGCGGGTGCGGCTGCGGTAGTCCAGCAGGCGGTCGCTTACGAGCACCAGCACCCGGTCTTCCTCGGCGGGGAGGATGGGGACCGGTCGCAGTTGGCGGACCGCGCTGGCGCTGTACTCGGCCTGGATGGGCCCGACGACGTGGGACACCCACTGGCCGTTCAGGTACTCCACCAACCCCCGTTCCCACGCGGCCCAGACCCGGCCGGCCCGGCTCTCCGCCAACCGATAGGTGCGCTCCCCGGGAGCGGGCACCAGTCGTGCGCCGTAGCCGTTGAGCACCGTCACCGCCTCCACTTCGCCGTGCCTGGCCCAAACGTCGCCCCGCGCGCCCACGCTCACTGCCGTGGTCAGCGTCTCGCGCAACCCGTCCCCGGCGCGGTAGGTTCGCCACGGACTGGCCGGCTCGGCGCGGCTCGGCGTGAGTGGCAGGCAGGCTGCCGCCATCACCCACGCCAGCAGCGCGGCCACGCGCGCGCTGGGGGGCTGCCAAGCGCCCGTCCCTGCGCCCGCTTTCGATGGCTGGGCATCCCGGTTTCGCATATTCGGCCCAATCCGGCGGAGACCGGCGCCAGTATAGGACGGGTCCACGCGCAAAGTCCAATCCTCCGGGCCAGCCTTGGGCGGGCCGAATCCGGCCGCCCAGCCTCCGATTCCGACCGGCACACCCGGCACCCTGCCGGCCGGCCACGGTTAACCGCGGCAACGCGAGAGCCAGCGCAACGATTCGCGGGCCGCCTTGGACCACTCGGACCGCCGTTGCGGGGTTTCCGGGACACCTGGGAGGAATCCGGCCTGGCCTTGCGTGAGGGCCGGTTGGAAGAGCCAGCCTGCCGGGCCGAAACGCTTCCGCAACGCCAGCGTTGCACGGAGATAGCCGGGCTTCTCCAAGCGGGCGATCCACAGGCGATTCTCCGCGAAGGACAGCATGGCGTGGTCACCCGGGCTGTCCCCCGCGCACAACACCGGGGGGCGCCCCATTGCGTTCCAGATGCACGCCACTTTGCCCGCGTAAGTGGGGACCGGAAATTCCAGCCTGCCCGTCAGCGTCAGGCCTTCCAGCGCGTCGGTCGCCATTCCGGCGTAAGCCTGGTCTTCCCGCACGAGCAAGCGGTCCTTGAACCAGCGGTTCTGGTGGTCGGTCAGCAACACCGACACCCCAACCACATGGTCCGCTCTCAGCCCGCGGCGCGCGCCCCGCTGGCGCAGCAGCGGGTTCAGGCCGTGGAGAATCATCCAGCGCACGCTCCAAACGTTGCTGGCGGAGACCACCCAGACCTCGAACCGGGCCTCGCAAAGGCGGGCGATGAACTCCACCATCTCCGGGTAGAAGAAGGGCGCCGGATAGGCCGTCTTGCCCGGCGTCACCTCGATCATGCGGCGCTCGCCCGGCACCGCCATTCCGAAGGCAGTTCGGGTCGCGTTGACTACGTCCGCAACCCGCAGTCCCGCCATCGCCTCGGCCGCCCAGACGTAGCCGTTCGCCAGCGGCGTCGGATCGCTTGCGCCGTGCGCCGTTGGCGCCAGCAACCGCTCATAGTAGTCGGTCGGGTCGATCACGTTGGCGGGGGTCACGAGTCCTCCCGCCGTTGGCAGGAACGAAGGGCTGACCGACGCCGACCGAAACCCCGGGTGATCGGGCCTTTCCCTCGCCAGCACGGCCAGGGTGGCCTCGCCGATATCGCCGCAGACGATCGTGTTGTCGAAATCGAAGACCACCGGCCAACCCTTCCCCGCGCCCCGGCGGAGCAGCTGTTCGAGCCGGGTTCGAACCTCCGGCGCCCACCCCGCCTCGGCCAGTTGATAACCCGGGGAAGATCGCTTGCGCTTCGTCTGGGCGGTCATGCTATTTGGCTCCTTTCGGCTTGGCGTTCCAGAGGGACACCATCATCAACGCTGGTATCAGCGCCAGTCCCGCCAGCACCCAGAACACCAGCGACCAATTGCCCTTGGCGATGTCCTTGAGGTAGCCGATCCCCGCGCCCGAGAAGATGGCCCCCATCGCTCCAAGGCACATGGTCAATCCCGTGGCGATCGAGGCGGCCTTGGGATGGCTCAGGTCCACCGTGGCCGCACCGCTCATCAGCATGTCCGGGCCATAGATCATGAACCCCGCCAGGCCCAACAGCGCCGTGGCGACCATCGCTTCGCCGCGGGGAACGAAGGTGAACAGGACGCACACGCAAGCCAGCCCGAGCATCATGACCACGCACACGGGCGCACGCCGCTTGCCGAACCAGTTGTCGGATGCCCATCCGGCCGAGACCGCCCCCAGCGACCCGATCAACGGAATCGCCACCGCCATGAGGGCGCTCCCCTTGATGGTGCGATTGTGGAACTCCGCCATGTACTGCACGCTCCAATTCATGAAGCTATACCGCACCGAGTTCATGCAGAAGAAACCCAGCGCCAGCGTCCACAGCACCCGGTTGGTCAGCGTCAGCCGCAGCACCGCCCAGGTGGACTCCCAGCCTGTGCCCGTATCGGCGGCCCGATGCACCGCTCCGGCCGCCGGGGTGGCTGGAGCCACGTCGTCGCGCACCGGCGGGAAGCCCGCTTCCTCAGGCGAGTTGCGCAAGAACCAGCCAAAGGCAAGCGCCATCGGCACCAGTACCAGGCTCGGCACCCAGAAGGCGGCGCGCCAGCCCAGGCTGTCCACCAACAGGCCCGCCAGCAGCCAGCTAAGCACGTTGCCGACGGTATAGCAGGTCGAGAGCAGGCCGATCACCGTTCCCCGCCGCGCCGAAGTGTTCCAATTCGAGATGACCCCCACCATCAGGGACCATCCGGCGGACTGCCCCACGCCGTTGAGGGCCCACAGCACGAGCATGGTGGGCAGGGAATGGGCGAAGGAAAAGAGCAGGTTCGTGACGGCGGCGATGACCAGCGCGCAAGACATCATCAGCCGCGCCCCATACCGCTGGCCGAGGGTGGCGTTCACGATCTGGCCGATCGCGTAAAAGACCGCATAGACCGACGGGATCGTGCCAATCTCCGCGCTCGTCCAGGAAGGGAACTCCTTCAGGATGGCCGGCTGGGCCACCGCGAAGTTCACCCGGCAGAGGTAATAGGACGCATAGGCGCCCCACAGCAGCCAAAAAACGCGCAATTGCCAGGAGCGAAGCGAGGAGTCGGACGGTGTGGTGGAACTCATAGTGTCGAGGTCAGCCAAAGAGCGCTTCAATCCCGGCGGGTTTTCGCGAGCCAGATGAGGGTGCCCAACCGTGCCCCTCACGGTTGCTCAAGCCGGCCGCGCCGGATGGAAGCGATCCAACCATTCTTGTGGCAGCTAGTATAGCGGGCGGCGCGCGGGAAAGTCCATCTTTGGAGCGGTGCTTTCGCGCTTCTCTTTATTACATTTGGGTCTCGGACGCCAGCGTCGCCGGTGGCTGGCTGTCCTTTCCGCGCGATCGGCCGGCTGCCTTCGGGCCGTTGCGGCAGTTGCGAACGGGAGGAACCGGTGGCACGCTCGGGTCGTGCGTCCCGAGCCGGTCGGCACAGGCTCTTGAAGACGCTCGCAGACCCGGGCTGTATGGAGCCCCGCTGCACTGACACTGCAACTCGCGTTCCGAGTGGAAGAGCTCAAGCAACGGATTCGCCACGAAGCCATCAGCCTCGGCTTCGACGATTGCCGCGTGGCCCCGGCGGATGCGCCGCCCCATGCCGGGCGGTTCTCGCGCTGGCTGCGGGATGGGTTTCACGGCGAGATGGGCTACCTCGCGCGCCAGGAGCCCAAACGACTCGATCCCCAACTCATCCTCCCCGGAGCCCGCAGTCTGGTGACGCTCGCGGCCGGCTACTACCTGCCGGAAGCGGAGTCCAACCTGCCAATCCCGTCGGCCACAGGGTTGGTCGCCCGCTACGCGCGCTTTCCGGACTACCATGATATCCTGGGCGAACGCCTCAAGGCGCTGGCCTCCCAGATGGACGATTGGGGAGGCACAGGCACGCGCTCGCTGTGGTACGTGGACACCGGGCCGATTCTCGAGCGCAACTTCGCCGAGCGATCCGGCCTGGGGTTCGTCGGCAAGCACACCAACCTGATCCACCGCCGCTTGGGCAATTGGCTCTTCCTCGCGGAAATCCTGACGACGCTCGAGCTACCGCCTGATCCACCCGCGCGCAATCGGTGTGGTTCATGCTCCCGCTGCCTCGCGGCCTGCCCCACGCAGGCCATCGTGGCGCCTTTCCGCCTGGATGCCCGCCGCTGCCTTTCCTATCTCACCATCGAACTGAAAGGGTCGATCCCTGTGGAACTTCGCCCGGCGTTGGGCAACCGCGTGTTCGGTTGCGACGACTGCCTGGCCGTTTGTCCCTGGAACCGCTTTGCCCAAGCGGCACGCCTCCTTCTGCCTCATGCCCGGCCTGACTTGGGCGAAGCTGACCTGCTGGAGTGGCTCCACCTGGACCAAGCGGGTTTTCGCGCCCGCTTTGCCGGCACCCCGATGGAGCGGACCAAGCTCCGCGGCCTGCAGCGGAATGTCTGCGTCGCGTTGGGCAACACCGGTGGCCCGGCAGCAATGCCGGCCTTGGAGCAGGCTGCCGCCAGCGGAGATCCCTTGGTCGCCGAACATGCCCGGTGGGCGGTCGACCGCCTGCGCCAGCGGTGGGAGCAGCAGGGCAGGGGGGCCTCTCCCCACGCGGCAAGGAACGGTTGCCCCCCGGAAACGAACCGCCGCGAAGCGTCATGACTTCGCGGCGGTCCAAAACGAGGATCTGGTCTGTCGAGCCGGGTCGGCCGGTTACCGCTTGAAGCTCTTCCGGCCCCGGACCTGCGCCAGTGACTTGGTGATGGCGGCGTTCACCATGGCGGCCTCGGCGTCGCCCAGGCGCTCGCGCAGGCGCGCTTCGGCGGCCTTCCGGGCTTCTTCAGCCTTCGCATCGTCCATGTCATCCGCCGAAATGGCCATATCCGTCAGGATGGCCACGTGGTCGCCGGTCACCTCCGCGAAGCCCGGCCCGATGGCGAAGAAATGCTCCCCGCCACCCAGACGGTAAGTCAGTTGGCCCGGCACCACCGAGGTCATCAGCGCGGCGTGCTGGGGATAGATGCCCATTTCCCCTTCGACGCCGGGCAGCGTGACCATCTCGACGTCCTGGGAGCAGATGGTGCCCTCGGGAGTGACAATCTCGAGCTTGAGCGTCTGGGCCATGGTAGCGGTGGTAGCCTCGGTGGCTTAGGATTCGTAGATCTCTTCGATGCGGCCCTTCATGTAGAAGTTGCCCTCGGCCACTTCGTCATGCTTGCCTTCGAGAATCTCTTTGAAACCCTTCACCGTATCCGCGATGGCCACCTGCTTGCCGGGCCGGCCGGTGAACACCTCCGCCACCGAGAACGGTTGGCTGAGGAAGCGCTGGATCTTGCGCGCGCGGAACACCGTAAGCTTGTCGTCGGGCGCGAGTTCATCCATGCCCAGAATCGCGATGATATCCTGCAGATCCTTGTAGCGCTGCAAGACGCGCTGGACTCCCCGAGCCACCTCGTAGTGCTCCTTGCCGACAATCTCCGCCGACAAAGCGCGGGAGGTGCTCGCCAAGGGATCGACGGCCGGGTAGATGCCCAACTCGGCGATGGCGCGCTCCAGTACGATCGTCGCGTCCAAGTGCGCGAAGGTCGTTGCCGGCGCCGGATCGGTCAGGTCATCCGCCGGCACGTATACCGCCTGGAAGGAGGTGATGGACCCCTTCTTGGTCGAGGTGATCCGCTCCTGCAAATCGCCCATCTCCGCTGCCAGCGTGGGCTGGTAACCCACCGCGCTCGGGGTGCGGCCCAGGAGGGCGGACACCTCGGAACCGGCCTGGGAGAACCGGAAAATGTTGTCGATGAACAACAACACGTCCTGGTTCTTTTCGTCACGGAAGTACTCCGTGATCGCCAGACCGGTCAGACCGACGCGCAACCGGGCGCCGGGTGGTTCGTTCATCTGGCCATACACCAGTGCGATCTTGGATTTCCCGAGATCCTTCTGGTTAATGACGCCCGCCTCGGACATTTCGCCGTAAAGATCGTTGCCTTCGCGCGTGCGTTCGCCCACCCCGGCGAACACCGACACCCCGCCGTGCAGCTTGGCGATGTTGTTGATCAACTCCATGATCACCACCGTCTTGCCCACGCCGGCACCACCGAACGCGCCCACCTTGCCACCCTTGAGGAAGGGGCAGATCAAGTCGATCACCTTGATGCCCGTGGTCAACACCTGGGGAGAAGTCGATTGGTCCACCAGCGCCGGGGCGGCGCGATGAATGGGGTTGTAGCGCTCGGCCGTCACCGGCCCGCGCTCATCCACCGGGTTGCCGGTCACGTCCAGCACGCGACCCATCACGCCGTCACCCACCGGCACCATGATGGGATGGCCGGTATCCACCACCTCGTAGCCTCGTTTGAGCCCTTCGGTGGTCGTCATGGCCACCGCGCGCACCCAGTGGTCGCCCAGATGCTGCTGCACCTCCAAAGTGAGTTTGGTCGGTTGCCCCCCAACGGGATACTCAACGGTAACGGCGTTGTAGATGGCCGGTAGATCGCCCGGGAACTCGATATCCACCACCGGGCCGATCACTTGGACAATTTTGCCTTTATTCATGCCAACAGTGCGAAAACGGGAGCCTGCGCCGTGCCTTTTCGGCTGTTCTTGCCTTTTTGCCAAAAGGCCAGTGACTCTAGGCGTTACACCGAAAGGGTGTCAAGGTGGGTTTTACCCGCCATCGTGCCCGTTCAAACTCCTGCTGGACGAGGTCGTTGCGTTCCGGCAGGATCAGGAAGTTAGTCTGGCACAAGCGGTTGCACCTTGGGCTTCCGGGCAGACCTGCCGCCGCCAGTTCGCCCAGCGCGCGACTTAGTATTTACCAACACCACCTTTATGCAATCCACGGAAGACAGATGGATCGTTGGTTTCCCAGCCTTGCTGTTGGCTTTCAGTCTTCTCCCGGGGTTCGGCACCTTGCACGGTCAGGCGCCTTCAGCTCCCACTACGCCGGCTGGGACAACTCCCGTGCTGCCGGGTTGGACTACCCAGCAGGACCACCGGAATATGATGCAACAGCTCGGGATCACCCGGCTGCGGCCCGGTCCAAGCGGACAGCCCGGCGCGACCAATGCGGCGAATTACGACCCCGCAAAGGCCAACCCGTTTCCCGATCTGCCGGAAGTCCTGCGCCTCAAAGACGGACGCAAGGTGACGACGCCCGAGCTGTGGTGGCAGCAGCGCCGACCGGAGATTGTCGAGGACTTCGAACGCGAGGTCATCGGGCGTGTGCCCAAGAACGTCCCCCAAGTAACGTGGACCGTGGTGTCGAATGTAACCGACGGTCTGGTCGGCACGCTACCGGCCAACGGCAAGGAACTGCTCGGCCACGTGGATAACGCGGACTATCCCGCCATCAAGGTCGAGATCCGCATGTCCTTGGTCACTCCGGCCAAGGCCAAGGGGCCGGTGCCGGTATTGATGATGTTTGGCGGCTTTGGCGGCAGCGGCATGCCCCGTCCCGCGGATGCTCCGGTTCCAACCAACCGGTTTCCCGAGTTCGGCGGGCCCTTCAAGGACCCACCCTCCACCGAACAACTGCTCACTGCCGGCTGGGGCTACGCGACCATCCTCCCTGGCAGCATTCAGGCCGATAACGGCGCCGGGTTGACCCGGGGGATTATCGGCCTGGTCAACCGGGGGCAACCCCGGAAACCCGACGATTGGGGTGCTCTGCGCGCATGGGCCTGGGGCGCCGCTCGTGGCCTGGACTACCTCGAGACCGACCGCGCCGTGGACGCGAAGCGCGTCGGCATCGAGGGCGTTTCGCGCTTCGGCAAGGCCGCGTTAGTGGCCATGGCCTTCGAACCGCGGTTCGCCGTCGTCCTGGTGGGCTCTTCGGGCGAGGGCGGCGCAAAGCTCCATCGCCGCAATTTCGGCGAGGCGGTCGAGAACCTGACCGGGTCGGGCGAATACCACTGGATGGCCGGCAACTTCCTGAAGTACGGCGCGGCGGAAGCGGTCTTTGGCTCCAAGAACGCGGGGGACTTGCCGGTCGACGCCCACGAACTCATCGCCTTGTGCGCGCCCCGCCCCACCTTTATCAGCTACGGCGTGCCCGAACGCGGCGACGCGCAGTGGCTCGACCAGCAGGGGAGCTACATGGCCACCGTCGCCGCCGGGCCGGTCTTTCGGTTGCTCGGGGCGAAGGACCTTGGCGAGCAGGCAGATTACCGCGCCGCCCGGATGCCGCCCGTGAACACTGGCTTGCTCGACGGCGCCCTGGCTTGGCGTCAACACGACGGCGGGCATGAAGACCGCTCCAACATGAAGCACTTCATCGTCTGGGCCAGCCGGCTGCTCGGCCATCAACTTCCACCATCCACGGCAGCGGCAACCGGCCAGTAGCGTGGTCTTCCCTCACCAACTCGACGTGCTGGCACCCGAACCGGAGGAGAACGACGACGAACTCGCTCCTGAACCAGAGCTTCCCCAAGACGAACTGCTTCCACCCCAACTGCTCGAGGAATCGTGGTGATGCCGGGCCTGCTCCTCCATCTGCCGCCGCCGCCGCTCAGCTGCCTGGCGCTCCTCCTCGGCGCGCTGCCGCCGCATGACTTCCATCTGCGCCTCGCGGATGGCCGCTTCTGCCGCCGCCCGCGCGGATTCAGCAATCTGGGTGGCCACCAGGTATTGTCCGGCATCCAACAGCCCCCGGGCCTGGGCCAACGCCCGGGAACCAGGGTCGCCCATCACGAGCACCCCAAAGCCCCCCCGCCAGCGCCCGGCACTGCGGACCAGGTCGGCGGCGGTGTTCATGGCCCGGATGGCGGCCTGCGCCTGCTCCAGCTCCCGGCGGAGGGTGGCCACCGCGGACGCGGCATCATTGCCAAGTTGATCTGCCTGACGGTCCAATTCCGTCCAATCGCTGTGCGCCACGCGGACCTGCTGGGACAGAGCCTGGCAAGTCGAACGCAACTGCGCGGTGCGATTCATGGCGGCCCGCAGGGCGTCGCTATCCGCCACCCCGTCCGTGGCGGCAGCCTGGGCAAGGCGCTCGGCTTCGTCGATGCGCTTCGCCGTGGTTTGCACACTGCGCAACGCCTCCTCCATTGCCGCCCGGTCGGCCACCGCATGTTGCTCCATCTCTGCGAGGCTGCCGTCGAGTCCGGCCAATTCCGCCGCCGTGGCAAAGGGATCCAGAGGTTCCGCGAAGCCCTCTTGTCGCACGCGGGCAAGGCGCTCCGTCGCCGTCGCCAGGAGCGCGCGGGTGGGCTGCGTGATGGCCGGCTGGTCGGCGGCGGCCTGGTTGCGTTGGAGCCGGTCCGTCACGCGCGCCAGCGCGGCGGCATTGTCCGTCTCGGTGCGCGCCAGCCGCGCCTGCTTCTCGCTCACCTCGGCCAGGCGATGATCCGCCAATTCCAACATGGCGCGCGCCTCCCCGTGGCGTGCCGCTGAAGCCAGCAGGGCGCCGGTAACATAGGCCTCGCGCGATTGGCGCACCAGCCCGCGGGCCCGCGCCATGGCTTCCAGCGTTTCCTCCTGATTGTCGGTAACGGTGCCGTTGGCGCGCGGATGAGTCGGATCGCCGTCCCCGAGCAACAGCACGTTCGGTCGGTACCGCGCCATCAGGCCGGCCAGGACCTCGCGGTGATCGGGCACCAACCCCTCCAGCCGGTCGGCTTCCTGGACCAGGGCCTGCTCCGTCGCGGCGTGCTGGTCAGCCGCCAGCCGTGTCGTTTCCAGGATCTTGCCGCTCCGTTCCAGCAACCCAAACGCGGCTTCGCACGCCGACTGCGCGCCCGCCACATCGCCACGGCCCAGGCCGGCGGCGCACGCGCGCTCCTGCTCCCGGGCCTGTTCCAGAACGGCTGAAGGATCGTGGTCTGGCTCGCGCAGCAGCCGGGCGGGGTCGAGTCCCAGCCGGTGGCCCAATTCCTGCCGGGCCTGGTCGATGGCGGTGGCCATGGCGGCCAATTGGGGGCCCAACTCGGTCTGTCGCCGTTGGTTCAGCGCCACGGTGCTTTGGACCCGCGCGAACCAACCGGCGCAAGCGGCCAGGAACGTCTGGAGCGCCTCAGCTTGCGATTGCTTCGCCGCTTGGAGGGCGAGTTCGTCCGCCTGCTCCCCCATCTGCGACAGGCCGGAGCCAATCCAATCCACCGGCAATCCCGCCGCCGACAAGCTGTCGGCCCCTTGCTTCGTCTCGGCCAAGCGCTCCCCTCGGTAGCCCGCAAAGGCTTCCGCCAAGCGTTGGGCATCCGCAGCCTGTTCCGCCGCCCGGCGCCCCGCGCCCTTCAGGCAGCCCAAGGGATCGCGCACCGCCGTCTTCCGCGCCTCCGCCAAGGCCGTTCGGGCGCCTGGCAACAGGGTTCCCTGCAGGGAGGCGAGGGCGAAGAGGCCATCTTCGCGACTCCGCTCCGCCAGGCCCACCGCCGTCTGGGCGGCCGCGCCGATGGCACCTTCCACGTTGTCCAGTTTGTCCGCGACGGTGGACAACGCGTCGCGCAGTTCCTCGAGGCCATCGAGCGCCCGCTCGGCGCGCTCGTTGAAGGCGTCGATCAGCTCGCTGAAGGTCATCCGGAACGGCTGGTAGTCGGCCAGCTTCCCGGCCAGTCGATCCCGTTCGGTGCGCGGGCCGCGTACCACCAGATCGAGCGCCTCCTCCGGACGGAACGCGATCGGCTCGTCGTGCAACAGGGCCTGCGCCCGCAGATAACGACGCTTCAAGAAGCCGTTGGCCAGTCGTCCCCAAACCGCTGGCGGCGCCAGGCAGGCTTGCGCCTCGGTCAGGATGCGTCCCGCGCAGGCGGACATGATGAACAACTCGTCCACGTCTTTGATCACCTGCTCGCAGACCCGGAGAGTTTCTCCGGCGTAGCGTCCGGCGGCTTCGTCCGCCGAGCGCCCCACCAGGCCTTCACGCTCGTCCAGGAGATTGAACAACGCCGCCGCCTTCTCCTGCATGCCTTTCTCCCAGGTCGCGCAAAGCGCCTCGGCCTCGCGTTTCACCCCGGCCCGCCGCCGGTTCAGGAACAGGCCCAACAAGACCACCATGCCCAGCAGCGTGGTGGCCGAGAGGCCCAGCGCCCATTGGCGCTGCCGGGCGGCGCGCTCCGCCGCCTCGACCATCATGGCCATCATCGGGACCTGTCGCCTGACTTCCTCCAAGTGGGCGGCATACGTGCTCTCGGCCCGGGCATGCTCCTGGAGCACGGCCTGCAACGTCTGGCGGGTGGCGCTCAGGCGCGCTTTGAGGGCCGACGCACCAGGACGGCCACTCAGCGCGTCGAATTGCTTGGCCAGGTCCTGGAGCAGCGCGGCATCGGTCTCATGCCGTGCCAGCGTCGCCAGTTGTTGTTCCGCTTCGCGCTGCACCGACTCCGGCACGGAAGCGTCACCGGCTTCGATTTGCGTCTCCGCGCCTTTCAGGCGGGCCACCCAGCGGGAAGAGTCGGGACGCACCAGGTCGCCGTTCGCGTTCGGGAGCTTGCGGGCGAGATTGCCGGCCTCGGCTTCGACCCGGCTGATCGTTTCCAAAGCACGGGTGCGTGCGGCACGGGCCTGCTCGATCTTCATGGTGCGCGCCTGCTGTTCCGCCTGGGCCTTCTCCTCCCGCCCGCGAACTTCGGCGGCGATCCGCTCGTCCAGCCGCAGGTTGATATTCGCGACGGTCTGCTCCACGGCATCCACGATCCGTCCCCCCTGCCGCATGGCCTTGATGGCCGGTTGGTCGAGGTTCCCCTGCCAGCGGTCTTCGCCCAAACCCCGGCGGTCCTGCGCGTCCGAGCCGAAGTAGGAGAATTTGCGGTCCCGCAGCGCGAGGGCGAAGAAGGCGGCGTTGAGTTCCTGCGTGCGAGGATCCGTCAGCCGGCCAAAGGCCGTTTGGCCAACCAAGCCTTTGCCCATGGCATGGTTGATGGCCTCAAAACCCAGGTGCTGGCGGCCCTCGTTATCGGTATAGGTTTCCCCTTGGGCGGTATCGGTGAGCAAGACAACCCAATTCGTGCCGTGTTGATCCAGCCACGCGGCCAGCTCCTGCAGGCGCTCGGCGCCCAGGCCCAGCTCCCCTTTCACGAACAGCCGGCGTCCCGGCTGCCATCGCTGGACGATCTCGGTCGCGCGTGACAAGCGCACCACCTCACCCGCGGTGAGTTGGGCGCAGACCATCAGGCACGCCGACCATAGGAGCCATCCGGGCCATGGCGTCAGGCGCCACGCTCGCCGTCGTTCGTTGAAGGACAATGATGGGCGCGCCAATCCGATGATCATTTCGGAGTTCACACCCTCCATTAACCACCGGATGCGCCGCCCGGCAATTACAAAGCGGGGATGGAAATGGAACCCCGCCTCCTCCTGACCGGTCAGAACCGTTGCCCGCCAACTAATCTGTCGGCTGAGAACAGACGGATACCACCACAAACCACGCGTCCTCGAACTTCTGCTTGTCGTCCCCGGCCAGGACGAGGATCTCGCCCTGCATCAACGGCTTGAAGGCCTGGCGTTTGGTGGCGGTCAGCTTGCCTTCGCCGAACAGCTTCACTTCGAGTGTGCCTTCATCCACAAAGCGCACCTCGATCTCGCACTTGGCACTCAGCTTGATCCGCTTGGCCTCCGTGGAGGGCAGCGCGGTCTTCTCCTGCTTGATCTCAAAGTAGTTCTTCCACTTGAAGACGCGTTCGAGCTTCTTCCGCAGTTTGGGCTCGAGTTCCTTGATCTCGGCGTTCCGCGGCTTGGCTTCGTCCGTTCCCCACACCAACTGGACCTTCAGTTCGTTCTCCCCGGCCTGCGCTGGAGAGGCATCTGTCCAAAGGACCACCATGGCCGCCAGAATCACGGCCCAATATCTCGTCAACGTTCTGACCATGTCACTCGTCTCCACGCGGTCGGGCGTCGGCTTACCAGTCGATGTCCCGGTCCTGCCAGGTATTCAGCCAAACCACCGTCATCCCTTCGGCTTCCGACCGGAAGGTGAAAGTGCTTACCTCTTCTTGCGGGCTTTCCACGTAAGCCACCCCGGGGAAGGACCGCCGCCCTTCCGGCAACTGGAGCAGGATCGCCGTCATGGCCACCACCCCGGCGGCCGCCGCCAAGGGGGCCCACCGTCCCAGCCAGCGGGAAACCAAGTCACCCAGCCGCGTCGGTCGCGCCTCATGCGCCACCTGGGGTTCTTCCGCTTTGATCTTCTCCGCGATCTGCGCCCAATAGTAGGCCCGGATATCGGGTACCTGGCGGGGCGTCTCATTGCCCGCCACGGCCGCATGCACCATGCGCAATTCGTCCGCCACGGCCCGCGCGGCGGCGTCCGACGCCACCATCTCGGCCACGACCCCCGCTTCGGCGGGCGTCAACTGCCCGTCGATCCAGGCCTGAATCTGCAATTCAGTCTCGTGTTTCATGGCTTTCGCTCTTCTTTCAGCCCGGCCAGCAACCCGGCCAGACGGCGTCGCGCGTAAAACAGGCGCGACATTACCGTGCCGATCGAGCAGCCCATCCGGCGTGCCACTTCTTTGTATTCCAGCTCTTCAAATTCGTGCAAAATAATGGCGGTGCGGTGCGCGTGGGACAACTGCCCCAAGGCAAGGTCGATCCGGCGGCGCAATTCCGCCCGTTCCAACCCTTCGGTCGGATTGGCCGTCACCACCGGCATCTGCCGCTCCACCCCCCCGGATTCCTCATCCATCTGCTCGACGGAATCCGTGCGCAGCCGCTTCTGCCGCCGCAACTGGTCCAGGCACAGGTTGATGACAATCCGCGTCATCCACGTGGCAAAACTGGCCTCACCCTCGAACTGCTTGAGTCGCTGCCAGCCTTTGACCCATGCCTCTTGGGAAAGATCGTTCGCTTCGTCTTCATTCCGCATCATGCTGTACGCCCGCGCGTACAACTTGTCCCGATGCCGCGCCACCAACTCTTCAAAGGCGAGCATGTCACCCCGCTGCGACCGCCGCACCAGGGCCTCATCACTGGCGGATGAATAATCGATTCGTTTCGACATGTCTTGGACGCGGCTGTCCGCGTCCATATTCAGCCCGTTCCGCACCAGCGGAGGGCCGGAAATCTCGCGCACATCCTGCATGCAAAGGCTTTACGCTCGCAAGAGGCGTGCCAGCCTAGAGCTTGCCTTTGGTGCTCGGCAACCGCCCCGCAATCCGCGGGTCCCGTTGGCAGGCGGCATCCACCGCCTTCGCAAACGCCTTGAACAGCGCCTCTGCAATATGGTGCGGCTCATCCCCATACAGCAATTCCATATGCAGATTGCACCGCGCCTCGTTCGCGAACGCCTGAAAAAACTCCCGCGCTAATCCGAACCGAAACGCCGACGACATGTCCTGAGCGCGGTCTTGCACCGCGAGTCGGCGGTACCGGTGCTCATCCACCCCTCGCCAAACCAGGTAGGGCCGGCCGCTGAAGTCGATCACGCACCTCGCCAGACACTCGTCCATGGGCACATAGGCCTCCCCCGTGAAGGGATTCCGCGGATCGAATCCGGCCCCGTACCGCCGGATGCCCTTCTTGTCCCCCAACGCCTGCACAAACGCCTGCCCCAGCGCCAAGCCGCAGTCTTCCACGGTGTGGTGCGCGTCCACTTCGACGTCTCCCCGGCAGGTCAGTTCCAAGTCCACCACCGCATGCTTGGCGAACAGCGTCAGCATGTGGTCAAAGAATGGAATCCGCGTCCGCACCTTCGCCTTGCCTTGACCGTCAATGGACAGCTTCAGGCGGATGGAGGTTTCCTTCGTCACGCGCTCAACGCGGGCCAAGCGTACTGTCATATGGAGGCAAAGTTAGCGCAACTCTCCCCGGCATCCAACACAAAAGCCTCTCTGCCGTAAACGGTTGCGGAATCCTGCCGTCCGAGCAGTAAGGTGTCTCCTCCACTGGCGTTGTCGCCGACGGGCCTCCGGCGGCAACGGCTGCGTGGAGTCCGCACCTAGGCGCCAAGCTGGCTGGTTAGGCAAATGGCCCTAAACATGCTATCTTCAGACCCATAAGTCACTCCGGCCCAGAGTCTCTCGGCTCTGCAGGATGGCGTGCGTGCGTCTGTCCGCTGAGTCGCCGGGGGGGTGACCCAACACGAGCATTTCGCATGAATCCATCTCCTGCGCACCGGAGGCCGCTACGCCTTGGTTTGGCCAAGTTGTCCGCCCTCGCCCTGTTCCCGGTCTGGTTCGCGATCTTGCCGGTTGGTCAGGCGGCCGGCTACACGGTGGTCGGCTGGAATAACCTGGGCATGCATTGCATGGACAGTGATTACTCGGTGTTCGCCATCCTGCCGCCCTACAATACCGTCAACGCCCAAGTGATCTACTCCAGCGGCACCACTACCCGGTTGCTCACGGACACCAACGGCCTCACGCTCCAATACGAGGCGCTGGCTGACCCGGCGGGGTCGTACAACAGCACCTCGGTGGGCAAAGGCAATTTCTGGGAGTACGTGAAACCGCTGTTTGGGCTGGAACTGGCGCCGGATGAAGGCTTGCCCGTGCCGGGACCGGAGCGCTACCACATGCCCGGCACCGCCAACGCCCCGCAGAGCATGCGCTTCGAGGGGGCGTTCAACTGGTTCGCCGCCTACGGCATCCCGATCACCCCCTACGATGACTCGGGCAAGCCCAATTCCTACCCGATGCTCCGCCTGGCCTTGCGCAATACCGCCGGGCAGACCCTCGCCACGACCCGTTTGGTCACGCCCGTGTCCGATGAGATGGACTGCAAGCTCTGCCATGCTTCCGGCGCTCCCGGCATGGCCGAGCCGTACAGCGGCTGGGTCTATCACCCGGACCAGGCCAAGGACTACCGGCTCAATATCCTCCGTCTCCATGACGACATTTGGCTGGGATCGCCAGCATTCGACGCCGCTCTGGCCAGGGCTGGCTACCACACCAACGGGCTGTATGCCACCGTCACGGTGGATAAACACCCGATCCTCTGCGCGGCCTGTCACTTGTCCGAGGCGCTGCCCGGCAGCGGTCAGGCCGGCATCAAACCGCTGACGGCCGCGGTTCACACCCTTCATGCCATGACCAAAGATCCGCGCAACGGACTGATGCTCAACGCAGCCGCCAACCGGATGTCCTGCTACGCGTGCCATCCGGGATCAGTGACCCGGTGCCTGCGCGGGGCGATGGGGAAGGCGGTGGCGGCGGATGGGTCGATGGCCATGCAATGCCAGAGTTGCCACGGATCGATGACGGCGGTGGGGGCCAAGACACGCACCGGTTGGCTGGAGGAGCCCAACTGCCAGGCCTGCCACACCGGCGACGCCGTGAGCAACAGCGGCCAGATCCGCTACCCGGATGCGTTCGACGCCCCGGGGCATCTCCGGGTGCCGGCGAACACCCGGTTCGCCACCAGCCCCAATACTCCCGCGGCGGGGATCTCGCTGTATCGGTTCTCGAAGGGCCACGGCGGCCTGCAATGCTCCGCGTGTCACGGCTCGACCCACGCCGAGTACCCGGCGGCGTTTCCGAACGACAACCTCGAAAGCCAGGATCGGCAGGGCCACGTTGGCGTACTGGTGGAGTGCACCGCCTGCCATGCCACCGTACCCGCCACCAAGGACGGCGGTCCGCACGGCATGCACCCCGTCGGCAATAACTGGGCCAAGGACCATGCCGATTATGTGGAAGACTCGGGCGGGCCGGGCCAATGCCGGACGTGTCACGGGACGGATTACAAGGGCACGGTGCTCTCCCGCATGCAGGCGGATCGCACGCTGACCACGGAATACGGCTCCCGCACCCTCAAGCGCGGCATGACGGTGAGCTGCTACCTTTGCCACAACGGGCCGAACAGCGAATCCACCACCCCGAACTCGGCTCCCAGCGCGAGTCCGCTGCAGGCGTCAACGGCGGGTACGCCGGCGGCGATTGTCCTGAAGGGTACCGATCCCAACAGCAACCCGCTCTCGGCACGGATCGTCAACCAACCCGCCCACGGCACCGTCGCCCTCGCAGGCATGCAGGCCACTTACCAATCGGAGCCGGGTTATGCCGGCCAGGACACGTTCCAATACCTCGTCTCGGATGGGTTGGCCGATTCCGCCCCCGCCACGGTCACGGTCACCGTCTCGGTCGCTGACACCGACGGCGACGGCCTGCCCGATTGGTGGATGCAACTCCACTTCGGCCACCCCACCGCCGAGGCGGCAGACCTTTCGCGCGCCGGTGACGACCCAGACCGCGATGGCCTCACCAACCTGCAGGAATTTGCCGCCGGCAGCGACCCGCTCCGCGCCGACAGCACGCTGAAGATGGCTGGCGTAACGATGGCCCCGGACGGCTTGCGCCTGAGCTTCAACACCGTGTTGGGGGTGCGCTATAACCTGCTGGCCTCGCCGGACCTTTCGCCCGGCTCCTGGTCGGTGGTGGCCACGAATCTCTGGGGGCACCCCGACTCCCAGTTGGTTACCGATCCCGGCGCAGCAGGCCAGCCCAAACGGTACTACCGGGTGGAGATCGTCCCGTAACGGGCTGCATGAATGGGGAAAGCGCCGCAGGCGGAGCGAACGTCCCTTCTGAATCGACCGATTTGGAAGGGGCAGCCTATTACGTTCAGATCCAGGGTTCGGTAACGGGGCCGCTTTCACCTCGTCAAATCCGGGAGTGGATTGATGCAGGTAGGGTCAGCACTGAAGTGCTCTGCTGGACCACGACCGACGCGGAACGCTTCCCGGTATCGGACATCCTCGATCTGTTGCCGGCGGACCCGTTGGACAACTCTGGGACGGAGGGGCGGTCCCCTGGCGTCCTGACGAACGAACGCCTCAGTGCCGCCGACTGGCTGGCAGCCGCGCGCGAAGGGCTTTGGCTTGGGCTGACCTGCTTCTTAGCGTTGACGTCCTTGACGATTCCCATGAGAACTCAAGGCCTTTCGTTGAGTTACGAAGCCGCCTATTTCACCATCCCCCTGTACCCAGGACCGCTGCTCGCGAGTCTGCTTTCGGATTGGCTGGCGATTGCCTTGGCTTGGGTTCAGTTCCCTCTCTACGTGATGATCCTTGGCTTGGGAGGGCGAAGATGGGGACTCCTGCGGACCTTGGCAGGCCTCATCGTTCTCCACTTCGCGGCTATACTCTCTCTCTTCGCGCTGCTGGCAGTGCTTGGCTGGTTGCGCTCATCTCTCGGATGGGGCAGTTAAGCGCGGGCCAACTCGCCTCATCGCGTATTCCTCCACCGCGGTAATTGTGGGGTGAATGACAGGGCTTGGAGGCGGGAGTTCAAACCGCCGGTACCGGCTCTGTTCGCGGGCTTGTGTCGATCTTGATTGCGCCCGGGCAGTGACCTCAGCCTTGGTCACGCTGCTCGTCCAACCTGACCGGACCCGCCCCGGTCCCAGGCCCGAGTTGCCATTTCCCGGCGCGCCTATCGCGCCCACCTTCACCGAACCGGTGTGGAATCGACTTTCCATCTTCATGTTTTTGCCGGGCCGCCGCTTGACAGCTCCATGGTGTCGATCTACTTATCTTATCGGTAATATTACAATGGCTGGTTTACTGAGTCGGGCAACCCGAACGCCCCGCTGGACGCCCTCCGGCCGTGACCCTGCGGCGATGCGCGAGGCTCCCCGCCTGGCAGATCGTCGCCAGGTCGAGGCTGGGGGCGCTGGGAATGGCCTCGTCCATAACGCCGGAGGCCCCTCCGGATTGGCGTGGCATTGCGAACGATTGGTCCGGGCTGGCTTCGGCTTCGTTCTGGCCGGGGTGCTGTCAGCGATCTTGCCTGCCGCGGTGGCGCAGGGTCCACGGATCAGCCTCGAGGGGACGCCGGGCCCCGAGGGATGGCAGGTGCGGTGGACGGGCAGCGCCGACGCCTACTACATCCTTCAACGCGGCCGGCTGGCAACGCAGATCGCTGAACCGGTGGGCTTAACGCTCGGGGTGAACGGCCCCATGTCCCTGCCGGCGCCCCCACTCGCCGAGACCGCGTTCTATCGTCTGCTCAGTGTGTCCCTGGCCGCGTCCCTCGACACAGACCACGACCAGATTCCAGACATCTACGAGCTACAACATCCGCCCCTCAATGGCTTGAACCCGCTCGATGCCGCGTCGGATCTGGACGGCGACGGGAGGACGGCCCTGCAGGAGTACCAGGACTCGCTCGCCACCGGACGATTGGTGACGATCGCAGAGACCTCGCCCGCCGCGGGCGAGATCGGCATCTCGGTCACGCGTGAGACGACAGTGCGGTTCTCCGCCCCGCTGGCGGAGGACACCGTGCTTGGCCCGGCGCAGTTCTATGCCGGCTTCGGCGGGCGGCGGCTGCTGGGGCGGGTGGAGTTGAGTCCCGACCAGCGTACGGCCACTCTCTTTCACTTGGAACCGATCCCGGCGGGATCCCGGGTTACGGCGGTGTTGGAGACCGCCGGGTTGAAGGACGGGCTGGGAAACCCGGTGGACGGCGATGCCGACGGCAAGCCGGGAGGGCTGCTGGTCTTTACGTTCGACACCTTTGGCGCCGCCGCTCTGCCCAACACTGCGGTGGTGGGTCAGGTGTTCGCCTCGGAAATCGGCACCAATGAGCTTGGCCAGGCGATCAACCGTCCCCTCGAAGGGGTGGTGATCACCGTGGATGGCGCTGAGGAGTCGTTGCGCACCGTCACCGATGCGGACGGTCGTTTCACCCTGAGCCCTTCACCCGCCGGGCGGTTCTTTGTCCATGTGGATGGCCGGACGGCCAAGGGCAGCCAGTGGCCCGACGGCGCGTACTACCCGTTCGTGGGGAAGGCTTGGGAGGCCGTGGCCGGCAAGTCAGACAACCTCGCAGGCGGCAACGGTTTGATCTATCTGCCCTTGGTGCCGGCCGGCGCCTTGCAGGCGGTCAGCGCGGTGCAGGCGACTCCAGTTACGTTCGCCCCAGAGACGCTTAGCCAGCATCCCGAGCTGGCAGGGGTGCAGATCACTGTGCCTGCCAACGCCCTCTACAGCGACAACGGTACGCGGGGCGGCCGGGTGGGCATCGCGCCAGTGCCGCCGGACCGCCTGCCGGAGCCGCTGCCGGCGGGGTTGGAGATGCCGCTGGTTATCACCATCCAGA
Source organism: uncultured Verrucomicrobiota bacterium (assembly GCA_964472515.1). Lineage (GTDB taxonomy): Bacteria > Verrucomicrobiota > Verrucomicrobiia > Limisphaerales > J093 > CAYYMW01. The sequence goes on from CAYYMW010000078.1 coordinate 20,976, forward strand.
CCGATGGTCCCTCCAACTTCGAGCAGCCCGTGCCAGCGCGTTTTCCGAACTTGCCCGACCCGGCCACTGGCTTGCGCATGCCGCCGGGGGCGAAGACCGCCTTGGTCAGTTTCAATCACGATACCGGGAAGTGGGAGGTCTCCGGGCCCATGACCATTTCCGCCGACGGCCTCTTTGCCGTCAGCGATCCGGGCACCGGCATTCGCCAACCGGGTTGGCATGGCACCTCTCCCGTGGCGAGCGGCAGCGGCGGGGGCGCTGGCGGAC
>CAYYMW010000079.1:0-21114 GCA_964472515.1 uncultured Verrucomicrobiota bacterium
GTCCCGCGCTACGATACCCACCGGCTTCCATCCGAACCGGCCTCGAACCGAAGCCCAAGGACACGTCTGCTCGTGATGGGGATCCTGGTGCGCTTCCACGAAGCGATCCCAATCGTCGTCATGAGGAGCCTCGATGACCCGGATGCCTGTCTCCGGCGTCCTTAGCAACTCCGCCTTGCCAAGGTCCGGCCTCATGCCTTTGCCACCGACGGGCCCGCTCCACGCGCTGCGCCTTCTGGCGACGCTCCCTTGGGTGGGTCGAACCGGCCAGGCAGGCCATCCCCTGGCGCGGGTCGTGGCGTGAATCGGACACCCCAGTCCATTGTCATGGCGACAGCATACTCCCTCCCTCCGCCGTGCGCCAAGCAAACACCTCGCTCGGAGGGCGGTCAGGGCGCCGCTTTGCGTCGCACCCGGGCGGGCAGGGTCAGGCTTGCTGCCCGGTCCGGTGCCCAAGACGGTTGACCGCACCGAGGCGCCCGAGAACCTCAGGACCATGCCCGTTCTCCACCGTGCTCTTACGCCCGGGCTTACAGTCGGTTTCGCCCGGCAGCACTGGATCAACTTCCGCAACGCCGCAATTCAATTCCCGCCTGGACTCACGTGTATCGACGCTGGCCAGCCCCGGCCACGGCTTCAGTCCCATGTCAGAACTGCCCAATGGGCGGGATGGTCGGTCTCGGAGGCGGGGGAGGGGAGATAGTACGCCTCGGTGACTTTCAATGCCTTTGAGACAAAGATGTGGTCGATGCGATCCGGCATGGCGATGCGGTCGTCCGCAGGAAGGATTCGTCCGGAGGAACCGTGCGGCCGAATGGCTCCTTGGGGACGCAGCTCCGGATGGAGCAGGCCAATCCCATCGGGATACCTTTCCAGCCAGGCGTCTTTCAAGTGCGCGGTGATGGTTCGGTAACCGTCCTCATTTGGGCGTGTGTTGTAGTCCCCCGTCGCGATCGCGTAGTCGTAGGGTTCGGCCTGCCGGACCAATTCCCCGGCTTGGCATTGCTTGGGGATCCTCCCTGAAGGATGGCTGTTGAAGATGGCAAAGGTCTTCCCATCAACCTCGCACTCTACCACAGCCGTGCCAATCTCATCCTCGTTGCTGAAGGTGAATACGGTTCGCGGATGCTGGAGCGGAAAGCGTGAGAGCACCGCTGTGCCGTACGTGCCCGAGACGGTGTTGGGCCCGTGGTAGATGTGGTAGCCCAGCTTGGCGCCGAAGTACTTCGCCGCACACACGTGGCCGTTGGAAGGCCGGGGCGTGTCACTCTCCTGAAGCCCGACGATGTCCGCGTCGATCTTCTTGAGCAGGGCCAACTGGTTCTCCCAATTGCGGCGGCCATCCAGGGCCGCTCCCTGCTGCAGATTGTAGCTGAGCACCGTCATCCGTTTTGGGGGTGAGGAAACCGTGCCTGCGGTCACCGGGCGGTAGTACCAGGCCCCGCCGAGCGCCAGCAAGACGAGCCCCGCCGCTACTCGCACCAACCCCTGGGGGCCGGGAGCGGGTCTGTGCTCCCGCTGTTCGCGCCACACGCCTGGAAGGAACAGCGCTCCAATCATGAGCAGCGAACCCAGCAGGAACGGGACGTGAAACTGGTTGCGGAAGATGGCACTGACCGCCCCCACGTAGCCCCATACATTGGTGAAGATGGCCATGATCGCCAAGAGCAGCAATAGGGCGATTCCCGCCACGAGCGGCACGGCCAAGGTGCGGGCCCGGTTGATTTCCCCGAGGCTTCGGCCCATGGCCCGGGCGTTGAACAACACCACCGGGGAGAGCAGGAACATCAGGTTGAGCAACACGCGGGCCACCGTGTTCTCCGGCCGCACCACCACGGCCGGGGAGGCTGGCGTTTCGGGGAAGCGGATGCGCAGGGCCAGAATGCCGCCGACGAGCGCCGCCGCGAAAAGCAGATTCCACGCGGTCAGCACCAACCGCGACGGTTGCATTCCCCGCCCAAGCAGAACGACGGCCACGCCCAACGCCGCCGCGCAAACCATGACGCCCTCCGTATTGTCAAATCCCAGCCAACCCTCGACGACGCCCGGGCTGGAGAGAACCATGTACCCGAGGCTCAGCGACGCTGCCAAGCCCAGCATTGGCCCCAACGCCTGACTCATGGAAGACTCCCCGGCGGGCTCCTCCGCTGGTTTAGCTGCCGACAACTTCCAGTAAAGCCCGAGTGCCAGGCCGCCCAGTACCCACCCGATGAGTGCCCCGGACCGCCCCAGGCTGCTGTCGTAACTGGCTCCCCAGGCCCGAAGCGCGATCGACATCAGCAAGGCCAGTCCCAAGGCACTGCCTGCCTCTCCTTGGAGGAACCTGAAGGGGCGCGACAACAGCAGGCACAAGCATAGGAGCGCGGCCCCGACTCCTACCCCGCTGACCAGCACTCCCCCAACCGCGCCCGTGAAGGGCAGCCACGCCCGGCAAACGACGAACCCGACGAGCGCTGCAGTCAGGAGCCTTCGCTGTGCGCTCTCCGGACAGAGGAAGACGACCAGGGGTGAGAGCACGAACAGCAGGCCAAGCGCCTCTGCCCCGGGAGCGAGCCGCGTCAGGCTGATCTTGTAGATGGACTCCACCCAGACCGTCAGCGTCTGGACGAGAAACAGCAGAACAACACTAAAGAAGAGCGTGGCCTTCGTCGAAGGCCCCTCCACGGGTTGCGCATCCTGGGTATCCACAAGCGCCGTCGATTGCACGGGCACCCGGCTTGGCCCTGGTTGTGAGTCGGAGTCCGCTCCCTTGCGGCGCCATCAGAGCGGGCGCACCCAGACGTTGCGGAAGCGCACCGGGTTGCCGTGGTCCTGCAGATAGAGCGGCCCTTGCTCCACCATCCCTTTCAGCGGGGCGGCGGTGGTGGGCTCGCCGCTTACGGGAATGTGGTCCTGGATCAGGACGCCGTTGTGCAGCACGGTGAAGGACCCGGCCTGCACCTTGCCATCGGCCGATTTTTTCGGTACGCGGAAGATAATGTCGTAAGCCTGCCAGTCGCCGGGCTTGCGGCAGGCATTCACCAGCGGAGCGTTGTGGCCGTAAAAGGCCCCGCACTGGCCGTTGGGGTAAGTCTTGTTCTGGTAGCAGTCCAGCACCTGTATCTCATAGCGCCCCATCAGGTACACGCCACTGTTGCCGCGTCCCTGGCCCTCACCCTTGGCCTCGGAAGGCGCGGCCCACTCCACGTGCAATTGGCAGTCGCCAAACTCCCGCTTCGAGAAGATCCCACCCTGCGGCGTGGTCTCCATGACCCCGTTTTCGACCTTCCATTTGGGCTCTGCACTGCGCTCGCCACGGAACTGGGACAGGTCCTTGCCGTTGAAGAGTACCACGGCGTCCGACGGCGGTCCGCCCACCGGCCCCGGGTCCACGACTGGCGGCTCAGGATCCTGCTTCGGAGTGTCCGCTGCCAGGAGGTTGCTGCAGGCAGTAGCCGCGACGATGCCGGCCATCGCCGCGAGTTTGGTTGCGCCATCGCGCCACAAGGTCGTCTTCATACTCGGTTGAACCAGCTAAGTGTGGGGCTGACGCTCAGAGGCTCCAGCCTTGGCGGTACGCAGGGTTGACGTACGCGTTGGCGGCGTCGTGGTTGGTGAATTTGGCCTTCCGGTTGTCCCACTTGAGCGTCTGGCCGGGGAAGCGGATGGCGATGGCCCCCAGCAACGCCGCTTGGGTGAGCGGCCCACCATACCCAAAGTGCGAGCCCGCCTGCCGTCCAGTCCGGATGGCCTCGATCCAGTCCCAGGCATGGTTCTTGACCCGCGCGATCTTCTCCGCCGGCGCGTTCTTGCCGGAGTGCTGGTCCATGAGCTTCTCCGGCAGCAGCCGGCAACCGCCGCCACCGTGGGACCCATGCATGATCATGCCCTTGTCGCCGTAGAGGATCGCCCCGGTGCCGGGCACCTGGTCGTCTGCCGCGAAGTCCTGGGGCTTCGGAATCCGGTTGGCGCCGTCGTGCCAGACCAGCTTGATCGGGCTTGGTTGTTTGCGGCTGGTGAACTCGAAAGTGATCTTCGTCGCCGGGGGATAGGTCAGCCCGTGCTTGACCGGGTCGTAGTCCGTCACCTCCGCCACGACGCTCGACGGCGCCTCCAGGTCGAGCGCCCAGAAGGTTGGGTCGATCACGTGGCAGAACCAATCCCCAATGGTACCCGTGCCAAAGGGCAGCCAGCCGCGCCAGTTCCACGGCACCCAGAACGGCGTGTACGGGCGGAACGGAACCGGCCCGATCCACATATCGTAGTCGAGCCCCTTGGGCACGTCGTAGGTCTGGTTGAGCTTGTCCAGATTGCGCAGCTGGCAGTACACCTCCCGGAAGGCGTCGCACCCCGCGTGCACGGTGTGGACCTGGCCGATCGCCCCGGCCCAGACCCACTCGCAGACCTGCCGGATCGAGCCGCTCGAATGCCCCTGGTTGCCCAGTTGGGTCACCACCTTGTGTTTGGTGGCGGCGGCCATCAGGGCGCGGATCTCGTGGACTGAGTGCGCCAGCGGCTTCTCGCAATACACGTGCTTGCCGCGCTTCATGGCCTCCATGGCGATCACCGCATGCGTGTGATCCGGCGTGCCGATGACCACCGCGTCGATCTCCTTGCCCATCTGGTCGAGCATGACGCGGAAATCCTTGAACCGTCGGGCCTTGGGATACTGGGCGAACTTCTTGGCGGCGTAGTTGTCGTCCACGTCACACAACGCGACAATGTTCTGACCTTCCCCCGCCACGGCATCGACGTCCGCCCCGCCCTGGCTGCCGATACCGATGCCCGCCACGTTGACCTTCTCGTTGGGAGAGCGGTTGGCGGCGTACAGGATTCCGCTCGGGAGAATCGAGAAAGCGGCCACGCTGGCGCCGGTTCCACGGAGGAATTGCCGACGGTTGATGCTGGGGAAGGGTTGGCTTTTCATTTCACATTGCACTGCGGAGGTTGACTGAGTCGGGATAGGGAATCGGACGAGGACGAAGATCCGCCGGGGACCGCTGAAGCGAGCGACGGCAGCCGAAGCGCGACCGCGCTGCGGGGCAAGCGCAGGGACAAGGGACTTCAAGGCGAGACGGAAAACTCATACTCGCGATCTGCGCCCATTGTAGGACCATCGGTTGCCCGTGGCGATCATGATTTCTTACCTGAGAACCGCACGGGCGCTACGCGGGTTCCGCCTGGTCACCTTGCGCCTCGAGCACCAGGGCAGCCGGACCAGCTTCGTGCATCATCAAGGGGGGCACGCCGCAGGAATGCGCGCGCGCGGATTTTGCCGCTATTTGCTGCTATTTGCTGGTATTTTCCCCCCCAAGGAAGGACTCGAGGGGGACGGAGCGAGCCCGCGGGAGCGAGCAGGCCACGCGCGCCAACCGGTTGCGGCGATAGGCGATGGGGGACCCGGTTTGCGGCTTGTGCCGCTTGCTTGCACCTGTGGTGGGCGCACCTGCGGTGGGCGAGAAGGTGAGTGCCGGGAGGGTGTCCGGCGAGGCGCCGGACAAGGCGCCCGAGGCGGGCGCGCTCCCCGGAGTGGTGGAGAGCGGAATGGCGGCTGGGGCGGACGCTTCGTTCTGGAGTGGTTCGTTCATATTCATACTCCCGGGCGCAGGATAGGCGGGGAATGGACGGTGGGGCGAGGCTCGGATGGAGTCGGTGGACTGGGTTGCAGGAAGCCGTAATACGTAATGGCGTAAAGCGTAACGGGGGCCGGTTGGGCGCGCGCCGGAGAGGCGGCGCACGGCGAGATGGCGCAATGCGGGACGCGTAATGGCGTAAGGCGTTACAAGGAAGGCTGGGCAGGTTGCCCGGAAGGGCCAAAGCGGTGTCGCGCTGCGCTTGCCACCGCACTCCACAGGGCGGGCCGACGCGAGGCAACGTTGGGGCCCGCGCCGGGAGGCGGCGTTGACGCACCTGGCCTCTTTCGAGCACAACCAGGATCGCATGCGCTACGGCGAGGGACGCTTCCACGGCTCCGGCGTGGTCGAGGCCGGCGGCAAGACGGTGATCGGGCAGCGGCTCAAGAACTCCGGGATGTTCTGGACCGAGGAAGGCGCCCGCAGCGAGCTTGCCCACGCGCAACGACCGGGTATCATTGGGGCATGCAGTTGCCGAGCCAAGTGGCGGTGATGACCCTGCCGAACGCGATTCTGTTTCCGCAGGCGATGTTGCCGCTGCACATTTTCGAACCGCGTTACCGCAAGATGCTGGCGGATGCGCTCGAGGGATCGCGCATGTTTGCGGTCGCCATGCAGAAACCCGGGTCCAAGCGGGAGTGTCCCCACGATGTGGCCGGGCTGGGCATGATTCGGGCCTCGGTGACCAACGACAACGGCACTTCCAACCTCATTCTCCAAGGCCTGGCGCGGGTGGAGTTGGTCAAGACCGTCAAGTACCGGCCGTATCGCCTCAGCTACGTCCGCCCCATCGCTCCCTCCGCCTCGCCCAACCCCGACACCGAGGAGCAGACTTCGACGCTCCTGCGACTGGTGGGCGAGCGCCTGCGGCTCGGCTTCGGTGGGCGGGTGAAGAGCCTGCCGGAAAAGGCGGCCGAAACCCCGCCGGACGCCGAGGCCGAAGCCATTACTGCGTTCCGCAAGGTGGTGCGCCAGCTCAGCCAACTGCAGGACCCCGAGCAACTCACCGATTTGGTCTCCGCCACCCTCCTGCCCGATCCGCGCCAACGACAGGTGATCCTCGAGACGATCAGCCTGGAAGAGCGCATGCGTCATCTGATCCAATTCCTGGACGAGGACATCAAGGGCCACAAGCCGGCCAAGTAACCCCCTTTCGCCACCAGCACCTGCTTTTCCCAGCCCGCCGCCACCCCAAATCCACTATGGCATCCGAAGCCGCCCCTTACCCGCCGGAAGACAACCTCTTTATCGGCCACGTGGCCATGCAGGCCAACATGGCCCTGATCGGCCTCGGCCAGGTGCCGAATCCTGGCACCGGCAAGGCCGAACCGAACCTCGAGACCGCCAAGGTGTTCATCGACATTCTGGAAATGCTCGCGACCAAGACCAAGGGCAACCTCTCGACGGAGGAGAACGCTTACCTCCAGGAGGCGCTTACCAACCTGAGGATGGTCTACGTGGCCCAGGCTCAAGCCGGTTCCAAATAGCGGCGGAGTCCGGGTGGCAAGCGCCTGACCGCTGTCCCCCCTGGATAGATGCTCAACTCCGCGTAATCTGAAGGCCGCGCTCGGACAAGCTGAAGTTGACGAACCGGGCGCGGGGGTTGGGGGGATTCTCGTTCAGCGTGCGGCGGATGCGGTCTCCGGCGGCCGCGTCTTTGGCGAACATGAGCAGATAGCCGCCGCCCCCCGCACCCAGAAGCTTGCACGCCGAGAGATAATCCCCCACTCGATCGAGAATCGCCTGCACGGCGGGGGGATTGGTGCCGGCGTCCAGCCGTTGGTTGAGAATCCAACTGTTCTGGATGGCTGCCACCGTGTCTTCCCAGTTCGATTGCTGGATGGCGTTGAACGCGACCTCGGCGTTCGCACCGATGTCATCGACGACCGACAAATGCGCGGGGGAGTTCAGGAACATGCCGCGCACAATCTCATGCAGGATGTTCTTCGCGAGCCGGGTGAGGCCGGTGTAGTAGAGGAGGATGTCGCGGTTGGCGTGCTCGGCCTCGAACAGGTGATCCGGCAGCCAGCGCAGGGTGGGCATCTGCGCCAGGCCCGCGTTGGTTTCGACCAGCTTGACGCCGCGGTAGATCCCGCCGGCCTGGTCCTGCCAGCCGCCGCCGGTGGTGAGCATTTGTTCAAGGGCCAGGGTCCGCGAGAACCACAGACTGCGGTCCCAGCCCAGCCCGCAGAGTTCGCCCAGCGTGGCCAGCAGGGTGGCCGCCAGAATGCTGCTCGTCCCCAAGCCTGAACCCTTGGGAACCGCGGAGAGCAGCGAGACTTCGAGGCCGCCGCCAAAATCCTCCAATTGCGCGCGGAGGGAAGGATAGCCTCCCTGGGCGTGGAAGCGCGGCAGGAAACCCACCAGCGCCAGGGCCGCCTTGGCCACGGCGAACTCGCTGCCCGGCTGGGCGAAAGTGTCGAGTTCCTCGTAGGTGGTCAGCCGTTGTTCGGCGCCGAGGTCGATGGAGCGCATGACCAGTTCGGGGCGCGGACAGAGTTTTGCGAAGACCTGGATCGGGGGTTGCCCGTTGAGGTCCACGCCGAGGTTCACCACCTTGCCGCCATGTTCCAGGCAGTAGGGCGGCGTATCCGTCCAGCCGCCCGCGAGATCGAGCCGCACCGGGCTGCGCCCCCAGACGATCTGGTCCTCCTGCACGTGGCAGCGCGGGTGGACGGGCGCCAACTGAGCCTCGCGCACGATCATGTGCCGGAGCCGCTCGAACGCCCCCTGTTCGTGCGTTTCCCAACCCGGCTGCTGGCGATGCCGGAGCACCGCCGCGCGGAACATCTCGTCATGCACCGCGCGCATGGGTTCGAGTTCGTCCACCCCGGCCGGTTCCGGGGGGAGTTCCTCTCCGGAACGGGCGAAGAGGGCCGCGGTGGACTGGAGGTCCAGCTTGAGGAACACGCTCCACCGGGAGTTCTCGAACATCGGCCGCAGGCAGGTGGCCCGCTTCGCGGTGCGGTCGGCGTAGAGCTGGGTGAGGTCGGCGCGGCCGGGAATGGCGCGCGCGGAAAGGCGTTCGGCCTTCGCCCAGCGGGCCGCCAGGGCTTCATCCGCCGCCGGACGCGTGGCGAAGAGCCATTCGAGGAACGGGGTGTCCAGTTCCCCGCGCGAGAGGACCGGGAACAGGGGCGCGTCGAAAAGATCGGCGTCCGCGGCGATCCCGGCGGTCTCGCGGTTGAGGCCGCGGGCGTAGAACCAATTCGGGGCGGGCCGTCCCAGCCACAGGGTTGCGGCGTCACCCATGCGGCCGCGAAAGGCGTCGTTCAGCCCATAGAAGCGCACGCAGAACCGATCCCCGCCGCAGGGGACAAATTCGAGGCAGACGCCCGGTTCGAGCCGGAGCTGCCAGTCGTTGTCCGGGACGCCGGTCAGCACGTGGCCGGACGCCAGTTGCCAGCTCGCGGGAATATGGCTGTTCTCCACCCAGAGGGTGTGGTTTTCGTCCCGGCGCAGCGGAAAGCGAAAACGGGAGTTTTGGAGATACTGGTCCGGGTGCCGACGCGCTCCCATGAGACCGATCTTGGTTTCGTCGAGCACCACGTTTTGGAGCGCCGAGACCGACTCGATCATCTGGCGGCTGGTCCCGAAGTGGTAGAACTCCGCCTTGGGCAGCGGCAGCACGGCGCTGGTGAGTTGACTGACCTCGGGGTCCGGTTGGCTCGGCTGGGTGCCCAGCGCCAACCCGAACTGGCCGTACAGCTCATAGTGGGCCGCCTGTCCTTGGGCATAGTCGCCGCCCTGCCAGCCGGCTTTGCGGAGCAGCACCCCGGCGGCACGCTCGCTCAGCAGCCACATGCCCGAGTCGGCCAGCACCAAGTGCTCCGCCGATAGTTCCCGGATGCGCGCCGGACTCGGTTTCTGGAGGAAGAAGGCCAGTTCCCGGGGCCGGCGGCGGGGCGCGAAAAACACGCCAAAATCCTTGGCGTGCTCGGGCGTCAACCAGATGCCGAGTCCGAGCACATCGACGTCCGGATAGGCCGGCAGGTCACGGTCAAAGCGCAGCAAGACATCGCCGCTGGCGACCATCAGCACGAACCGGCCCCGGCCGTGGCCCAGCACGCGATGATACCCGTCCAACTGCAGGTCGAGCAGGGATTGGTCCAGCCGCTGGCCCAACGACCAGCGGAAGGCCGGGATCGGCATGAGGGGCTTGCCCACCGTGGCGTAAGCCGGGAGGCGCCGGCTCTCGCCGCCCCCGTGGATGACCAGCTTGGGCTCGCGTCTGAGCCACTCGTCCAGCGGCAGGGGCTGACCCGTCGCCTGCCAGGCCTCCGTCAGCAAATGGGCGGTGCCCCCTCCGGACCCGAGCTGGCGTCCTGGCGGATCGGAGGCCGCGAACCACTCCGGCTTCGGGCGTCTTTCCAGGGTTGCGAAATGCGCCGCCATGCCCGGCGGCAGGGAAATGAGGTTCTGTATCGCGCCGTGCTGGCCTTCCATGTCGCCTCCTCGCGGGGTTGCCCCCCTGATCGAGCATCAATAGCGTGGCAGAGCCGGGTCCACTTCGAGTGACCAGCGGTCGATGCCACCCGCCACGTTCGTCACGCGCGCATAGCCCTGCTGCCGGAGGAAGACGGCGGCTTGGAGGCTGCGCATCCCGTGGTGGCAATACACCAGAATCTCCTCGGTGCGCCAATCGTTGATCTCATCCACCCGCGCGGGCAACTCGCCCAGGGGAATCAACTTGGCGCCCGGCAGCGCCGCCAAGGCAAACTCGCCGGACATGCGAACGTCCAGCAGTCTTGGGGGGTGGTCGCTTTTCAGTAGTTCGGCGGCCTGGGCCGGCGGCATTTGAGGTACGATGCTCATTGGCTCAGGGAGGCGAGGTAACGTTCCGCATCGATGGCGGCGGCGCAGCCCATCCCGGCGGCGGTGATCGCCTGGCGGTAGACCCGGTCGGAACAATCTCCCGCCACGAACACCCCCGGCACATTGGTGTGGGCGCCTTCCTTGCGGAGGATGTAACCGGCCTCGTCCAGGTCGATGATGCCCTTGAACAACTGGGTGTTGGGCACGTGCCCGATGGCCACAAACACCCCGGCACACGGCAGGGTCGATTCCTGGCCCGTCTTCACATTCCGCACCTTGACCCCGGTGACCTTGCCCAGGTTGACGTCCATGATCTCGGAGACGACTGAGTCCCACACCGGCTTGATCTTCGGGTGGCTCAGCACCCGGCCCGCCATGACCTTCGAGGCCCGGAGGGTGTCACGGCGGTGGATCAGGTACACCTCGGAGGCAAACCGTGTCAGGTAAAGCGCCTCTTCACATGCGGAATCGCCGCCGCCGACGATGACCAGGGGATGGTTCCGGAACATCGGCAGGGCGCCGTCGCACGTGGCGCAATAGGTGACACCCTTCTTGTCCAGCCGTGCCTCGCTCTCCAACCCCAGGTGCCGGTGCCCCGCCCCGCTGGCAATGATGACGGTCTGAGTCTCGACCGTCTCCCCGTCCACGCTCAGCCGGTAAGGCTGCTTGCTGAAATCCACGCTCTCGACCGTGCCCATCTTCACCCGTGCGCCGAACCGCTCCGCCTGCTGCTGTATCCGGGTGACCAACTCGAAGCCATCCACCCCTTCGGGAAAGCCGGGGTAGTTTTCCACCGTCGTGGTGGTGGTTAGCAATCCTCCGGGCATGGTGCCGGTGAGCACCAGCGGATTGAGGTTGGCGCGCGCGGTGTACAGCGCTGCCGTCAGGCCAGCGCAGCCGGTTCCGATAATGACCACTCGTTCCATAACTTGAACCGTAACGTAGTGATTGCGTGCTGGGTTGGCAAGCCCGCAGCCGCGAAACCCGGGCCATTTCGCCGGAGCTGCAAGCTCTTCTCGGCAAGTGCTCTCCGCCTGTCGGACAAATCCGCCCTTCCCGGCTGGGTCCGGCGCCCGGTACAAGGGGCAAGCCAGAGGGGCCGACCGCCACCGGCACGAACGACCCGGACTCGGCAAGCAAGTTGCTGCGCGGTCGCCGAGATGGACAATGTGAGGTTCCAGAGATGAAGGTCGTGCCGTTCATTGCCGACTCGGCCGCCGACGCGGTGGCGCAGATTCGCGCCAAGCTCGGGCCCCATGCGGTGGTGGTCAACGTCCGCAAGGTGGAGGGCTCGGGACTCACGCGCCTGTTCCAATCGCCCAAGATCGAGGTGCTTGCCTACGTTCCTGAAGCGCAACTGGATCAAACCGACGAGTTGGCTGGGCTCAAACAGGAACTCGCCACCCTGAAGCAGCAGGTGGCGCCGTCGACGAATAGCGGGCCGGTGGCGCCTTCCGGCGGTTCGCGCTTGGCGAGCCTTTATGCGGCTGGGGCGGCTTCTGCGGCGATGCCCCGCAACCCGCGAGAAGGCTGGCAGACCGGCGCCATTCTTGAGTCGGTGGGGATCCTTCCCATCTACGCCCAACGAGTGGTGGAGTGGCTCAGGTCTCGACATGGCGAGGCGGCCCCGGGAGCCCTGGCGGAAGAGTTGCGCTTGGCGCGCGAGGCTATGATCGACCTCTGGCCGAAGCCTGCGGCGAAACCGTCCAAAGCCGACCTCCAAGTTCACCTCTTCCTTGGACCGCCTGGGGTCGGAAAGACCACGTGCCTCTGTAAGTTGTTGACCCAAAAGGTGTTGTTTGATGGCCAAAGGGCGCAGGTATGGCGTCTCGACGGGCCTGTCGCCAACTTGGCGGAATCGCTGAGCGTGTACGGCGAGATTCTCGGTGTCCCAGTGGAACGAACCCGCCCGGCCGAACTCCGTTGGGAAGGGGGGGAGAACCTGTTTATCGATCTGCCGGGTGTGGTCGCGAACGACGCGGCCGCACTAGGCGACTTGCAGCGCCGGTTGAAGGACTTGCCCGCCGCCGAGACGCACTTGGTGCTCAACGCCGCCTATGAAGTGGGTACCCTGATGAACCAGATCCGGGCGTACGCGAATCTGGGAATCGATGACTTGGTGCTAACCCACTTGGACGAAGAGCCAAAATGGGGTAAACTATGGAACTTGGCATTGGGCACAAATTTCTCCGTCCGATGGCTTAGCAGTGGGCAAAATATACCGGGAGAGTTTGGCCCCGCCGATCCAACCATGTTGGTGTCTTGCATATTTCGTTGATAATATGACGTTTACGAGCAAGAGATTAACTTGGTCCAAGGCTGGCAAGTGTCCTGCTAAGGGAGGTTCAGCACAACCAGTATGAGGTTCATGATGCTCATCGGCGGACTACTCGGATTCGGGACCGGCATGGTTTCCGCGCTGGCCCGGAATTGCGATTGGTCGTCGGTGCTCTGGCGAGCCAGTATTGCGGCCTACATGGGTGGTCTTCTGATGAAATGGTGGGGGCGGGTATGGGTCAGCAGTTTGCACCAGTTGCAGATGCAAAGGGTCGCAGAGGCCGCGCAAGCCAAACAGCAGCAGCAGCAGCAATCCAACAACCCTAACCCCAAGAAAAACTAAGCTATGGCTACGGCAGCTACCACCGACACGGAGGATCGTCCGGCGACGAACAAAGGCCGCGCCCGAGCCCGCCAGGATCTCCGCTCCCGCTACACCAGTATCACCGCTGGCAGTGCAGCCGAGGAAGACATGGTCCGCAAACACTTGCCGTTGGTGAAGACCGTGGTCGGTCGTCTGGCGATGACGCTGCCGGCCCATGTCGATCTGGACGACTTGCACAGCGCTGGATTGGTCGGGTTGCTCAACGCCGTCCGCCAGTACGATTCGCGCAACGGCACCTCCTTCGAAACCTACGCGCGGTTGCGCATCCGCGGGGCGATCTTCGATGAATTGCGGCGCTTGGATTGGGTGCCGCGCTCGGTCCACGCCAAAGCACGCAAGGTCCAGGAGGTCATGCACCGCCTCGAACAGGAGAAGGGCGAAATCCCCTCGAACATCGAGATGGCGCGTGCCATGGAGCTCTCCCTGGGCGAATACGAGCAACTGTTGGAGGAGATCCGGCCCGCCTGCTTTGTCTGCCTCGATTCGGCCCAGAGTTCGGACAGCGAAAACAGCTCGTCGCACTACGAAGCCATCAGCGACCAGTCGCAGGAGGATCCCGTGGAAGGGACGTCGAAACGGGAATTGGCCCGGCTCATCGCCGAGCGGCTGGAACAGCTACCCGAGATGCAGCGGAAAGTGCTGGCCCTCTATTATTTTGAGGATTTGCGGCTGCGGGAGATTGCCGAAGTCTTCGGTCTGACCGAATCCCGCATTTGCCAGATTCACGCCCAGGCGATCCTGGCGATCAAGTCGTATATCAAGTCCTTCGAGCGCCTGGGGGCCTAGTCCGTCCGGGAGTGCGGAGCGAACGCGCGGGAATGACAGAGAGGTTGTGCCGGTGAATCGAACATCGGAGCCTGAGGGAAGCGGCAGCACGCCGGGCCAACGTCTCCCACCGCATCGGCAGCCAGTACCATGATCATCATCATCGGAGCAATCATCGTCACCGCCTCGGTGTTGGGAGGCTTCGTGCTGGCCCACGGCAATCTCGCCACGCTGGTGCAATGGGCGGAGTTCGTGGTGATTTGCGGCGCGGCGTTCGGCTCGATGGTGATCATGTCGCCCAAGAAAGTGCTGATCGACATGGTGAAGATGTCGTTCGGCGCCCTGAAAGGCACCCCCTACAACAAGCGTGCCTACGAGGACCTCCTGAAAGCCCTCTACGAACTGTTCATGCTCGGCCGGCGCAACGGCATGATCGCCTTGGAAGAGCACGTGATGAACCCGCAGAGCAGTTCCATTTTCTCCAAGTATCCCAGCTTCGTCAAAAACCACCACGCCGTCGAGTTTCTGTGCAACAGCCTCAAACCGATCATTGACGGCAAGATCAAGCCCGACCAGCTCAAGCTCATCCTCGACATCGAGCTCTCGAGTCAAGAGGAGGAGCACCACGCGCCGGTGGCCGTGCTCACGAAGACCGCCGACTCGATGCCGGGGTTCGGGATCGTCGCCGCCGTGTTGGGCATTGTCGTCACCATGGGTTCCATCGGCGGCCCGGTCGATATGATCGGCAAGCACGTTGCGGCGGCGCTCGTCGGCACCTTTCTGGGGATTCTCATTTCCTACGGCTACTTGAATCCGCTGGCCACGAATCTGGAATTCGTCGGCCAAGCCGAGCTGGCCTACTCGAAGTGCATCGCCGACTCGGTGGTGGGCTTCGCGCAAGGCATGGCGCCCATCATGGCCGTCGAGATCGCCCGCCGCGGCCTCAGCAGCGAGGTTCGCCCGGGCGCCGAGGAGATGGAAGAGATGCTCAAGGGCATCTCCAAGAGCGGCAAGTAGGCTGCGGCCACCCTGGGCGGCGGCCCCCCGCCCGTCCCGTGAGCGCGCGCTTCGCGTCGCCGCCGCGGGCGTCGCCACCTGGCCGCGGCGGCGGATGCGCGACTACTTGAGCGCGGCCTCGTACGACCGCTGGACCTTCGCCCAATCGACCACATTCCAGAAGGCCTTCAGGAATTCCCCGCGCCGGTTCTGGTACTTGAGGTAGTAGGCGTGCTCCCACACGTCACAGACGAGGATCGGCGTGCCGGTGCCGTCGGAAAGCGGATTGTCTTGATTCGGGGTCGACACGACCGCCAGTTGTCTGGCCGGCGTGACCACCAGCCAGGCCCACCCGCTGCCGAACCGCCCCAAACCCGCGGCTTCGAACTTCTCCTTGAACGCCTCGAAGGTGCCAAAGGCCTTTTGGATGGCTTCCGCCAGGGCTCCCGTTGGCGCGCCGCCGGCCTGGGGTCCGAGCCAGCTCCAATAGAGGACGTGGTTGTAGTGGCCGCCGCCCTGGTTCCGCACGGCCGTGCGGATGCTCTCGGGCACCCGGTCCAGGTGTTTGATCAACTCCTCGATCGGGGTCGCCTCGACCTGGGGATGGCCGGCGACCGCCTTGTTGAGATTGGCCACGTAGGTGGCGTGGTGTTTGCCGTAGTGGAACTCCATCGTAACGGCATCCAGATGGGGTTCGAGGGCGTCTTTCGCGAAGGGCAGGGGAGGGAGTTCGAAGGGCATAACGCGTTATGGTTAGAGGTTGCGCAATACGGTTCCAGTATCGTCGCAATCGGCCCGGGGTCAACTCCGCGTTGCGGCTGGTGGAGGGGGCCGTCCTCTTTTCCCCCCGCCAGTTCCGGCCGGCCGGGCGCGTCCGGCCAGGGGCAAAGCCAAGAACGGACATTGACGCGCGCCCGCGGGTTGCGTAGAGAGGGCGCCATCTATGAGACTGACTCTCGGGCACAACCTGGCGTTGACGGCGGCTCTGGGCGCCCTGCTTGCCGTGGCCAGGGCGGCGGAACCCGTCATCCAACATCTGGCCAGCCAGAAGGTCTGGATCATCAACCTGGCCGGGGCGCAGTACGCGCTGGGGTTGGGGCCGGAGCAGGAGTTGGTGCATCTCTGGTGGGGCGCCAGACTGCCGGTGGGCGATTACGAACGCGGGGTGGTGGCTCGCGTTCCCGTGGGATCGGGGTTTCCCGAGGCGATCGAGCGCGGGGAGTTGCCGGCCTGGGGTGGGGCGCACCATATCGAGCCGGCGCTGAAGGTCCGGTTTGCCGACGGCGTGCGGGACTTGCGCCTCGCTTATTCGGACCACCAGGTGGTGGAAGACCGCGAGTTGATCATCCGGCTGGCCGATCCGCACTATGCCTTGCAAGTGGAGGTTCACTACCGCGCCCAGCCCGTGTTCGACCTGGTCGAGCGCTGGGCCGTGCTCAAGAACACCGGAAACCAACCGATCGACCTCGAACAGGCCCTCTCGGCGGCCTGGCATCTTCCCTTCCACGAGCGCTGGACCTTCCGCTATCTCTCCGGCCAATGGGGTGAGGAAACCCAAGTGCACGACCTTGATCTGAGCCAGGGCAAGTTCCAGATCGAGAGCCGGCGCGGCGCCACCAGCCATCAGTTCAATCCCTGGTTTGCCGTGCGACCGGGCGGGGAGACGGCGGAGGAGCGGGGTGAAGTCTGGTTCGGCAGCCTGGCTTGGAGCGGCAGTTGGAAGATCGCCGCGGAGGTCACCTCGAACGCACGCCTCCAGGTGCTGGGGGGCATCCACGACTTCGACTTCTCCTGGCGGCTCGATCCCGGCGAGAGCTTCACCACTCCCGCCTTCATCGGGGGCTACGCTCAAGACGGCATGGGCGGCGCGAGCCGGCGGCTCGCCTCGTACCAAATCGCCGTCGTGCTTCCGCAGCCGCAGGCGGTCCAGCCCCGTCCGGTGATCTACAACTCCTGGTATGCCACCGAGTTCAACGTCAACGCGGCCCAGCAGATTGCCCTCGCCAAGAAGGCGAAGGCCCTCGGGGTCGAGCTGTTTGTCATGGACGACGGCTGGTTTGGCCAGCGCAAGGATGACCGCGCGGGCTTGGGCGATTGGACCGCCAATCGCGAGAAGTTTCCCGACGGGCTCAAGCCGCTGACCGACGCCGTCCACGAGTTGGGCATGAAGTTCGGATTGTGGGTGGAGCCGGAGATGGTGAATCCGGACAGCGATCTGTACCGGGCTCACCCCGACTGGGTGTTTCATTTCCCGAACCGTCCCCGCACCGAAAAGCGGAACCAACTCATGTTGAACTTTGCCAAGTCCGAGGTGCGCGATCATATCTACCAATTGCTGGACAAGTTGCTCACCGACAGCGCCATCGATTTCGTCAAGTGGGACATGAACCGGCACATCACCGAGCCGGGTTGGACCGAGGCCCCGGCGGAACGCCAGCGCGAGGTGTGGGTGCGGCACACGCTGGCCGTGTACGAGGTGCTCGACCGCCTGCGGGCCCGCCATCCGCAAGTGCTATGGGAATCCTGCTCGGGTGGCGGGGGACGGGCGGATCCGGGCATCCTGCGGCGGACGGATCAAATCTGGGCCAGCGACAATACCGACCCGCTGGACCGTTTGCGCATTCAGGAAGGCTATACCCACGCCTTCGCCGCCAAGACGATGGTGGCGTGGGTCACTGACAATCCGGACGGCATCAACCGACGGTCCACGCCCCTGGCGTTCCGCTTTCACAGTGCCATGATGGGGGCCTTGGGAGTCGGGGGCAACCTGCTCAAGTGGTCCGAGGAGGAAATGAACCAGACGCGTTTCTGGGTCGAAACCTACAAGAGCATCCGTCCGCTGGTGCAGGAGGGTCGCCTTTTCCGTCTGCGCTCTCCGCGTGAATCCGCCTTCTCCGCCTTCGAGTATGCGCAGCCGGATCACTCATCCGCGGTGGTGTTCGCCTTCTTGCAGACCTCGACCATGGGGCGTCCCATGCCGCCCCTGCAACTGCGCGGGCTCTCTGCGGACTCCATCTACCAAGTGGAAGCCGTGGTGCCGCCCGGCGCCAACGCGCCCGTCGCGCCGTTCAAAGCCAGCGGTGCGGCGCTGATGTCCAAGGGCCTGTCCCTGCACCTGCGCGGGGATTACGCCAGCGCGTTGATCCGTCTGACCGAACAACCCTGAGGCCCTCCCGACCACGGTTGGGGGAGGGCCGTGGAAGCGCCCCGCTATGGTTCGACGGGACCGAGGACGAGGCGGAATCCGTAGAAGTCCCTGGGGTTGTCCGGGGCTTCCTTCAAACGGGCTCCGGAGTACAGGGAATCCGCCTGGTAGTTGAACCACGAACCGCCGCGCAGCGTCCGGGCTTCGCCGGTGTCGCTGTAGCGGTCCTGCACCCACTCCCAGACATTGCCGCTGAGATCGTAAAGGCCGTAGGCGTTGGGTTTGAAATCCATCACCGGCGCGGTGTAGGGGTACTTGTCCGCATATCCGGGGATGGGGATGTCCGGTCTGGCGTCCTTGGCGTTGCGCACCGTCTCTTCCCCGCCGTAATTGCCGAACCCGGGGGTCGGGGGCCACTGGGCGCCCCACGGAAAGACCTTGGGCATGGTTCGGGGGTCGCCGCGTTCCAACGGAGTCGAGCCCGCCTCGGGAGGCAGGCCAACGGCGGCGCTCCACTCGGCGTCGGTCGGCAGACGATAGGCTTGCCGTGCGGAAATTCGCGGTACTCCGTTGACCTTCTCCTTCCGTTCCTTCTCGGTCAGCCACTTGCAGAACTCGGTCGCGGATTGCCACGTGATCCCCACCACCGGGTGGTTCGGCTTCTGGTCGCGTTCGAAGAGGGGACGGTAGGACATCTGTCCCCGGCTTTCGTTGAAAGCGGCAAAGTCCACCACCCGGGTCTCGTGTTCGCAGAAATGCAACGCCACCCCACGCACTGCCACGCGCTTGAAAACCATCCCCAGGCTGTTCGTATAGGTTTCCGGGAGCGGCCTTTCCGGCGGGATGGGCGCCAAGACCACCTCCAGCAGCGAGGTTACCCCCACCTTGGCGGTGACCAGCTCCGTTTTCAATTCGTGCCCCGGGGCCTTGAAGGTGAGCGTCTGGGGCGTGTCCGACAGCAGCGGCCGGACCGGGGTCGTGCCCAGGTAGTTGGTGCCGCTATAGACCTCGGCGCCGGGAGGTTTGCTGGTCAACTGCACGTAGCCGAGGCTGAACAGCAGACTGAGATCCTGCTTCTGGTTGCGCGTCACTTCCACGGTGCGCTCCGGCAAGGTGGAATTGCCCATGCTGGCCTTCAGGCGATAGGCGCCGGTGGGCACGCTCTTGGGCGTGGCATCGGCGGTCGCGACGCCCCGGATCGACGGTTCCTTCCCGGCCACATCGGTCAACGTGTAGGTGGCCCCGGGCGGCTCGCTGCGGATGACCAAGCTGCCGGTGCTGCGGGTCAAGCGGATCGGGTCCACCGCCCCGCTCTGCGTGACGAACACGCGCTGGGTGTACGGTTCATATCCCGGTTTGCTCACCTGCAGTTCGTACGGCGCGGGTTCCAACTGCTTGAACTCAGCCGGGCTGGGTTTGGACACTCCTTGGAGCGTTACGGTCGCCTGCGGCGGCTCCGTCTGAATCGTCACGTCATACCGCTTCCCCGAGCCGAGTTGCACCAGCTTCACGTTGTATTGGCTGGTTTGCCCGGCCTTCACTTGGACCGTCAAAGGGGTAAGTTGGTAGCGTTGGAGGGTCAGCGTGAATTCGGCGGTCCCCGGGGGCATCGGCAAAGTCAAGGGTGTCTTGCCCCGAAAAGTACCCGCTCCTTGGATGACATCTGCATCCTGCGGATCGCTCTGAATGGAGACCCAGCCGCTGGGAAGCGTCAGCTTCTCGGTGGTGGTCTGTTTGGCGTCGATCTTGACGGTCCGCGCCGGCATCGCCGAGTCACCCGCCCCGGCGGTGAGCGTGTACTCGCCGGTCGGCAACCCGGCGATATTGGTCGGGGCCATCCCGCTGATGGATGGCAGTTGGCCACCCGAAGCGGTCAGCGTAAAGGGAATGCTCTCCAGGTCGCTCTCGAGGGCGAGGACGCCGGTGCTGCGCACCAACTTGAGCGGGCCGAGGGTGTCATTCGTGCCGGTGACATTCACCTCCTGCACCATGGGGTCATAACCGGGCTTGGCGACCTGCAACCGATACGGCCCGCTCTGCAGGCCGGTGAAATGGGCCGGGCTGGATTGGGTTTGCTCCCCCAAAATGACGGTGGCCGCCGACGGGTCCGTGGTGACCCGGAGTCCGCAACTGCCTCCCGCGGCCCCGCCCTTGGGCTTGTGCGTGAGGAACCACGCTCCGCCGGCGAGCGCGGCCAGCAAGACCAGGCTGGCGGCCACGAGCGGCAGCTTCCTGCCGCCGGCCGGCCGGGGCGTCTCATGCGCGGCTACTCCCGCCGTCTCCGCCCGCAAGCCGAGGCGCCGCGCGACGTCGGCCGCCGTCTGCGGCCGTTGCGCGGCCTTCTTGGCCAGACACGCCGCCACCACCTCCTCCCACTCCTTGGGGATGGGGCCGCCCCCGGCAATCTGCAATTGTTTGCGCCGCTCCGTCATGGTCGGCGGCACCTTGTTTTGCGCCTGGGAGGCGATATCCCCGGAGTAGAACGGCGGCCGGCCCGTCAGCAACTCGTAAACGGTTGCCCCCAGCGCGTAGACATCGTCCTGGGCGGTCGGCTCCGCCCCCATCATCTGCTGGGGGCTCATGTAGGCCAGCGTGCCGCTCACCTCGCCTCCCGGCCGGGTCAGGCGGGTCATGGTGTCGCTGAGGCTCCGGGCGATCCCAAAATCCATGATCTTGAGTTCGTTCCGGGCGTCCACCATCAGGTTGACGGGCTTCAGGTCCCGATGCACGACCTTCGCCTTGAAATGCGCGTACATCAGGGCGTCGCACAACTCCTCGACCCACGGTCCCGCCTCTTTGACGGTGAATACCTTGTCCGGACGGTGGAGGCGGAGGCTGGCCAGGGTGTCGCCATCGACGTACTCCATCGCGATCGCCGCGCAATCGGACTGCTCGACGAAATCGTAGATGCGAACGATGTGGTTGTGAGTGAGCTTGAGCGCGCGTTTCGTTTCCTCCTTGAGTTCGTCCTTCGCTCCGGCATTGAGCGTCAGCACCTCCGGCAGGAACTTCAGGGCCACATCGTGTCCCAGTTTCTCGTCCTTGGCCTGCCAGACCACGCCCATGGCTCCCCGGCCCAGGACGCGGTTGAGCGTGTACCGGTCGAATACCTTCTGCCC